>JAFKKS010000326.1 GCA_017304555.1 Hyphomicrobiales bacterium | reverse complement strand
CTTGAACAGCATCCCCCAGCGCAGACCGGAGCCGATCACGACATCCGCCGCGGTGAATTGCTCGCCCATGATATGCGGCCCCTTCGCCACCGCCGCCGCGACCACGTCCATCACCGTGTCGAAATCGCCGTGGCCGCGCGCGGAGAGCGGCGCCTCCTCCTTGCGCGGGAAAGCACGATCCATGATCGAAGGCTCGATGCAGCTCGGGCCGAAGAACAGCCATTTGAGATAGACGCCGCGCTGCGGCGTGCCGACCGGGATGTTCAGCTTCGCCTGCGGGAACTCGTCGGCGAGATAGGTGCAGATCGCCGCGCTTTCAGTGATCACCGTGTCGCCGTGCTTCAGCGTCGGCACCTTGCCCATCGGGTTGATGGCGAGGAAATCGGGCTTGCGGTTGTCGCCCGCCTTCAGGCTCAGAAGCTTGAGGTCGTACGGCTGCCCGAGTTCTTCCAGCATCCACAGTACGATGGACGAACGCGACGGCGAGGCGTGATAAAGAGTGAGTTGCGGCATTACGGTCCTCGATCAAATATCCGAATGGGCGACACCGCAGATTGTCGGCGCAAGATGGCGGGCTTATGAAGCGGCTCGGCGCAGACGGCAAGCAAGCCGCACCGTCGGTTGAGCACGGATCAAGGGCGCGGCGAGCGGCATGACGATCTTGCGTGGATGGAAGGGCGCGGCGGCGATCGGCCTTCTCGCTTTTGTGATCGCCGTGCCGGTCGGGGCGGCATTCGTTCAGCCGACGCTTGCAGCCATCGCCTGCCCGCGCTGCTTCGGCTTCGCGCCGCTCGCGGACGGCCTCTACGCCGAAAGCGCGATGACCGACGACGACCGCGCGAAGCTTATCGCCGCGCGCACCGAGGGAGAAAAGAAGGTCGCTGACTTCTACGGCGGCTTGCGAACGGCGCCGACGATGCTCGCCTGTGCGACGCGCGCCTGCGCCGACCGCCTCGGCAGCGGCAACTCGAAGGGCGCGGCCTATCTCTCGATCGGCCTGCGTCTTTCGCCCGACGGGCTCGATCCCGTCATCGTCGCGCACGAGCGCGCGCATGTCGAACTGCACGGCCGCATCGGGCTGTTGAATTTCTGGACCGGCGCGATCCCGACCTGGTTCGATGAAGGCCTCGCGGTCGTCGTCTCCGACGATCCTCGCTACTTTCACCCCGCCTCGGAAGCCGATCGTTGCCGCACCGCGCCCGACGGCCCGATGCCGGAACGGCTGAAGGAGTGGGTAAAGGCGGCGGGCAGCGACCACATGCTTTATGCGCGGGCGGCCTGCCGCGTGCTGCGTTGGACGCAGCGTAACGGCGGCCACGAGGCGGTGCTTCGCCTCATCGACCGGATCAATCAGGGCGAGGCATTCGGCCCCGTCTACCTGAAGCCGTGAACTTCGATGGAACTCCCGCGCCGCCGCAGCGTTAGGTGAGGTTAAGGCGGCGGCTTGCGCGGTGAGGCGCTCCCGTCGCCGCCAGCGGGTCGCGAGTGGCCGGCGGATTTTGATACGGCACGCGGCCGCGCCCTTGAACATCGATCGTTCGGGAGGACCTTTATGGCGCATGTCGAAACCCTGCCCACCGTCGTTACGCCCGCCGCTCCCCGCATCCGCTCCATCTCGCCAGCCGATCTCAAGGACGCCCTCGACAAGGGCATGGACGATTTCCGCGCGATGCCGAGCCACGCGGTGTTCTTGTGCCTCGTCTACCCGATCGTCGGGTTGGTCCTGGGGCGTCTTGCCTTCGGCTATGAAGTCCTGCCCCTGCTCTATCCGCTGGTCGCGGGCTTCGCGTTGGTGGGTCCGTTCGCCGCTGTTGGACTTTACGAACTGAGCCGCCGCCGCGAACAAGGTCTCGATGCCTCGTGGTCGCACGCCTTCGATGTCTTCCACTCGCGCTCGTTCGGCGCGATCGCCGCGCTCGGCCTCCTCCTCGTCGCCTTCTTCCTGGTCTGGGTCGCGGTCGCACAAGCGATTTACGTCGCGACGTTCGGATACGCGCCCGCCGCGACCATCCCGAACTTCATCCGCGACGTCTTCACGACCTCGGCCGGATGGACGCTGATCATCGTCGGCAACGGTATCGGATTCTTGTTCGCGCTTGTCGTGCTCCTGGTGAGCGCGGTTTCGTTTCCGATGCTGGTCGACCGGCCGGTCAGCGCCGCCGAAGCGGTCACGACCTCATTCCGCGCTGTGATGGCCAATCCGGGCACCATGGCGTTGTGGGGCGTGATCGTGGCGGTTGGGCTCGCGCTCGGTTCGCTGCCCTTCTTCATCGGGCTGGCGTTCGTCCTGCCGGTGCTCGGCCACGCGACGTGGCACCTGTACCGCAAGCTCGTCGTCTAAAACGGCGGCGAACTCCGCGACATATCACGCGGCCTAAGCTGGCCGCGTGATTGTTTTTGCGCCCATACTCAGCCACGCGGATTGCGCAGCACGAGACAAGCGCCGCCGACGCGGCGGATCTGTCCGCAAAGCACGTTCGCCGCGCCGCGCGTCTCCGCGCCGACGCGCACTTGATAGAACGCGCGGGTGCCACGGCTGCGATTGGTCGAGCGCAGAATGCTGGGGTCCTGTCCCGCCAGCACCTTGGCGTAGCGGTGCGCGATCCGCGAATAGCTCGACAGCGCCTTGTCGCGGGAGAAGCCGGCGCTCAACTGCACGCCCCACGGCTTGCGAGCGCCAAGAACGATGCGGCGTTCCAATTCCTCGACGAACGGATTGGGCGCCCGCTCGAGCAGCGCGATCAACTGCCGACAAGTCGGCGTCGGCCCCTGCTTTTCAGCAACAGCGTCCTTGCCTTTCGCCCACTCCTCGACCGTCGCACCGGTAATGGCGAAGACATAGCGGCGCGTTTCGCCCGGCATCGGCCCGGTTCCGTCGAGCCATTCGCGCACGCGACGCGGTCCGGCATTGTAGGCGGCCGCCGCAAGACCGAGATTGCCAAACGTCTCGCGAAGCTCACGCAGGAATTCTGCCGACTTCGGCAACGCCTGCACCGGATCGAACGGGTCGAGCAGGCTGCGCTCGGCGGCGGTGCCGGGCATGAACTGGGCGATGCCTTGCGCCCTGTCGCCGCTGCGCGTGACCGGGCCGACGGCGCGCGGCCGGAAGCGGCTCTCCTGCCAGATCACCCGCGCGAAAAACTCGAGCGGCAGGCCGTTCGCGCGCGCCGCGGATTCGACCATGAGGCAGATCGACTCCCGCGCGGCGGCGTCGGAGATGTTCTTACGCGCCGTCTTCACGTTCGAGAGCGGGGCATTGACGCCTGTCCCGGAGTCTTCCGGGCCGTCGGCGCGAATGGGCGCAGCCTGCGCCGATGCCCCAGTCATCCCAAGGCTGGAGGCAAGCAGGACGAGCGACAGCGCTCGCGCCGCGCGGGGCCGGCAAAGCTGGCCCCCTTTCCCTGGCGGTGAGAATAGGCCAAACGGTCGGCTTCCTGTCACGGGATAGGTCCACAAGGGCCGTTGCCTCTCCTCAGACGCTACAGACGAGACGACCATGCCGACAAACACCGAAACCCGCTGGTGGTGGGTCCGCCACGCTCCCGTTCCTGACGGCGGCCGCATCTACGGCCAATCCGATCTTGACTGCGACTGCGGCAATGTCGCGGTGTTCAACGCATTGGCGAAGGAACTGCCGCACGGCGCCGTCTGGGTCACCAGCAATCTCGCCCGCACCCGACAGACCGCCGCGGCGATCAAGGCCGCAGCCGAGGGCCGCTACGACGGACCCGATCCGACGCCGATCACCGATTTCGCTGAGCAGCACCTGGGAACCTGGCAGGGCATGAACCGGGTCGAGTTCCTGGCAAGCCGCGCCGACAAGCGACACCCGTTCTGGTTCGGCATGGCGGACGAGCGTCCCCCGGGAGGCGAGACCTTCGCGGAATTGGCCGGGCGCGTCGCCGGCGCGATCGAGAGGGTCACCGAGGAACACCGGGGACGGGACATCGTGGCGGTGACGCACGGGGGTACCATCCGCGCCGCCTTGGCGCTCGCTTTGGGCGTGCCGCCCGACGCCGCCCTCGCCTTCGTCATCGAGAATTGCTCGATCACGCGGCTCGACAAGCTGGATCACGGCGCTACAGCGCACTGGCGGGTCGCGACCGTCAATCATCGGCCCTGGGGGCCGGGTCCGCATCAGCCCGATCATCCCGCGGCACGGGCCTAGGGAGTCCCGGGCGGAATCCTGATTTGGAATCTCAAATATCCACCGCGAATCGTTAAAGTTTTACGCATTAAGCCATGCTAAATCTGCAACGCTGCGACGCAACATCATCTATTTTGCACCGCATCATGTGAGCCTATATGCCTCGTGTACAGGCACTTTGCCTCCAAATTCTGACTTTTAGGTGCGACTATGATCTTGACCAACCTCATCCGCCTGGTTCGTTCCTGGCGCCGCTATCATCAGAGCGTTCGGGAACTCTCCCGCCTCGATGACCGCGAGCTTGCCGACATCGGCCTGAGCCGTGGCGATATCCCGCATGTCGCCTGGGACGCCGCGCATTCTGCGTAATTTTCGCAAAAAAACACCAACGAAAACGCCCGCTTACGCGGGCGTTTTTATTTTCTACATAAGCATGCGCATGCTGCTCTGCAGTGTTGCAAATACTTGACCGCGCAGACCGCCAGGCGGACAAGGGCGTATGGACCATACGCTCATGGCGGAAGAATCCCTCGTTCGGCTGGCATGCTTCGCCGGCGTCTTCCTGCTGATGGCGTTATGGGAAATTGCTGCACCGCGGCGTAAAGACGCTGCGCAGCGGCCGGTGCGCTGGACGAGCAATCTCGGCGTCATCATTCTCGATACATTGTTGATCCGATTGCTTGTTCCGACAGCCGTCGTGGGTCTCGCCATGCAGGCGGAAGCCGCGCATTGGGGGCTCCTGGGGCTGGTCGATTGGCCGTTCTGGATCAAGGTTGTCATATCCATGGTTGTACTCGACCTTGCCATCTACCTGCAGCATGTCGTCTTCCATGCGATTCCTGCATTGTGGCGGGTGCATCGGATGCACCATGCGGATCTCCACATCGACGTCAGCACCGGCGTTCGTTTCCATCCGGTGGAAATGATCCTCTCACTCGGCATCAAGATGGTCGTTGTGGCCGGCCTCGGGGCACCGGCGCTCGCGGTACTGGTGTTCGAGCTTCTGCTCAACGCAACGTCGATGTTCAGCCACAGCAATGTGCGGCTGCCCGATCGTCTCGATCGTGTCGTGCGCTGGATCGTCGTCACGCCGGACATGCATCGCATCCACCATTCCATCGAGGCGGCGGAAACCAACTCCAATTTCGGCTTCAATTTTTCGCTGTGGGACCGGATGTTCGGCACCTACCGTTCGACGCCGGCCGCGGGGCAGCTTGGAATGACGGTCGGAGTCGAGCAGTTTCGCGATCCACGCGAACTCTGGCTCGATCGCATGCTGACCCAACCGCTGCGAGAGGACCACGGCCCACAACCTTTCAACGGAACTCCGCCCGCCACCTTGGCCAAACCCGCTTCGGACGATAGATCATCTGTATGAAACGAGCGGTCCACATTGTCGGCGGCGGATTGGCAGGCTCGGAGGCGGCTTGGCAGATCGCGCGGCGCGGCCTGCCTGTGGTGCTGCACGAGATGCGACCGGTGCGGGGGACGGAAGCGCACAAGACGGAGCAATTGGCCGAACTCGTCTGCTCGAACTCCTTTCGCTCCGACGACGCCGAAGGCAACGCAGTCGGGCTGCTGCACGCGGAGATGCGCCGGCTCGATTCTCTCATCATGAGGGCCGCGGATGCGCATCAAGTTCCGGCGGGCGGCGCGCTTGCGGTCGATCGGGACGGTTTCGCGCAATCCGTTTCGTCCGCCCTGGCAGACCACCCGCTGATCACCATCGAGCGCGCTGAAATCACCGACCTGCCACCGCCTGCCTGGGGGCCGACGATCATTGCGACCGGGCCCCTCACCTCGCCGGCGCTGGCGAGCGCCGTGCGGCAGGCAACGGGCGAGGCGGAACTCGCTTTCTTCGATGCGATCGCGCCGATCGTGCATCGCGACTCGATCGACATGTCGGTCGCCTGGCTACAGTCGCGCTACG
>JAFKKS010000325.1 GCA_017304555.1 Hyphomicrobiales bacterium | reverse complement strand
CGGCTGTCGATGCCTTCGGCGCCGTCGATATCCTGGTGAACAATGCGGTCGTGCGCCACTTCGCCCCGGTCGAAGCATTCCCGGCCGAGCGATGGGAGGAGGCGCTGGCGGTCAATCTCACCGCGCCGTTCCACCTGATAAGGCTGCTGCTGCCGCAGATGCGTGCGCGCGGCTACGGCCGCATCGTCAACATCTCGTCGATCTACGGTTTGATCGGAGCAGCCGGCCGCGTCGACTATATCACCACCAAGACCGGGCTTATCGGGATGACGCGCGCCGTTGCCGCGGAGACGGTGACGGAGAACATCACCTGCAACGCGCTCTGCCCGGCGACGGTGCCGACCCCCGCGATCGAGGCGCGCATCGTCGCCATGACGAAGAAGGACGGCATCTCGCACGAGGAGGCGACGCGGCGCTACATGGAGCAGCGCCAGCCGAGCCGGCGCTTCATTGCGCCGGAGACCGTGGCGGGACAGGTCGTGTTCCTCTGCAGCGAAGCCGGGCTCGGCATCACCGGCGCGGTCCTGCCCCTCGATGGCGGCTGGTCCGCGCAATAGAACGTTTTCGAGCGAAGTGGATACCGGTTCGCGTGAAGAAAACGCGGCAAATCAATAAACTAGCCTCTTTTACGCTTTAAGCATTCATCCGCTCGTCCCCGCGAAAGCGAGGACCTAGGGCCAAGTTATTCTGGATTCCCGCTTGCGCGGGAATGAGTGGAGCCAGGCTATCCGCGCGCGCTCTACGCCGCCGCCTCGCGCCGCACCGTCCCCGCATCGCGCTCGAACAGCATCCGCCGCTCGAAGTAATTCGATTCGAAGAACGGATAGCGCCGGTGCACCGCGAGCCGCTGGTTGCGATAGTCGAGCATCATCAGCCCGACATGCATCTGCAGGTTCGGATACAGCTTCGGAGGCGCGACGGTCTGGTGGCCCCATAGCCGCCGGTAGAACGCTTCGTGCGTCGGGCGCACCGCCGCCAGCATGTAGTCGGCGTTGAAGTAGCCGAGCGCGAGCCACGGCAGCCGCAGCGTGACGTAGCGCAGTTCCGGATAGTTCTTCGACGCGTCACGGTCGGTGATGAAGCGGCTCGGATCGACGAGCACTTTACCGGCGGCGAGATAGGGATCGAGGACATCTGCGAACACGTCGTGCGCCGGGACATAGGTGTCGCCCGGCACGGTCACGGTCATGCGGATCGCACTCGCCAGCTTGCCGTCGACATAGACGCCGAACAGCCAGGTGTTGTCACGGTCGTCGACCGAATCCGTAAAGCGCCGGTAGAGATTTTTCTCGATGTAACCATCGCGCGAATAGGCGTCATGGCGCAGGCGAAAGATCTCTTCGCGCTGTTCTGGCGTGTCCGCCCGCCGATAGTCGACCCGCTGCATGAACCGCTGGATGCGACTGGAGAGAGACGGTGCTTCTGTAAGATTTGATGTTTCGGCTTGGGCAACCGCGCCCATAGCAAGCTCCTTGATCGGGGGATGGCCCGAGCAAGTATGGTTAACATTTCGTTAACGGAAGTAAAGCGTGCTTCGCGTTGGGGTTGTCTGCGTTGGGTCAGACGACCTGCGGCAAATCGCAGCGAAAGGCGCGCGCGAGCATGCGCGGCCGCGCATGAAGCGGCCGCACGATCGGTATCAGGTTGATGGCTGAGGACGCGGTTGGTTCGCGCGAAGAGAAGGCGACGGAAAAGACGCTAAGCGACTTTCTGGGCGCGCATCGGCTGCAGCATGTCGTGCATGGCTTGCGGGTCGAGCAGTGCCGCGATCTCTTTCGCCGGAACGGGAGCGCTGAACAGGAAGCCCTGTGCTTCGTCGATATTCCCGTCCGCGGTGATGAAGGCGAGCTGGCTGCGGGTTTCGACACCCTCCATCGTCACCGACATGCCGAGTTCGGCGCTCAGGCGCGCGACGTTGCTGAGCAGGGTGAGCGATCGCGGGCTCAGATTCTCAAGGAACGAACGATCGATCTTGACCTTTTGCAGCGGGAAATTGTGCAGATAGCTCAAGCTCGAATAGCCGGTGCCGAAGTCGTCGAGGGAAATACCGACGCCGAGGTCGCGCAGCCGCTGCAGGAGTGAGCGGATCGCGTCGGTGTTCTGCAGCAGAACGGACTCGGTGATTTCGATCTGCAGCCGCCGCGCCGGCAGCCGCGCCTGCTTGAGCGCGTTGACCACGCTTGTCAGGACGTCGCTGCGGGCGAACTGCACCGACGACAGATTGACGGCGACGCAGACGTCGTCGGGCCACTTTGCGCATTCCGCGCAGGCCCGCTGCAGCACCCAGTTGCCGATATCGATAATCAGGCCCGTCTCTTCCGCGAGCGGGATGAAGTCGAGCGGCGAGATCAGCCCGCGTTCCGGATGCGGCCAGCGCAGAAGCGCTTCGCAAACGGAGATGCGCGCCGAATTGAGATTGACGATGGGCTGGAAGAAGACCTCGAACGATCCCGTCGCCACGGCGTTGCGAAGATCGTTTTCAAGCTGGCGTCGCGCCCGCGCCTTGACGTCCATGTCGGGCTCGAAGAAGCGCCATCCCTTGCGGCCTTCCGCCTTGGCGCGATACAGCGCCATATCGGCATTCTTCATCAGCACGTGCGCGTCGCTACCGTCCGTCGGCGCGAGAGCGATGCCGACGCTCGCGCCGATGACGACGTCATGGCCGTCGATCGCGAAGGGCCTCGCCAATGTCTCGACCACGGCACGCGCGAGCCTTTCCACTTGTTCGTGCCGGCTGATGCCACATTGCAGGATGACGAACTCATCGCCGCCGAAGCGTGCAATGGGGTCGCTCTTGCGTACGATCGCGCGCAACCGCTCCGCAACGGCGCATAGAAGCGCGTCGCCGGCGGGATGTCCGAGCGTATCGTTGACCTCTTTGAACTGGTCGAGATCGAGGAACAGCAGAGCGCACAATCGATTGGATTTCAGTCCACCGACGATCGCATTCATCTGATCCTGGAAAGCCGTGCGGTTCGGAAGGCCGGTCAACGCGTCATAGCGCGCCAGCCGGTTGATCTCGGCCTCGGCGCGCCGTTGGTCGGTCACGTCCTCGATCAGTACGACGGAGCCGCCGTTCTCCATCGGCTGGAACGACACCGAGAGAACGCGCTCATCCTTCGTATTGATGAAAAGTTTGCCGCCGGCCAGCCCGGCCAGACGGCGTTCGAATTCCTCGCGAAGCGATACCACTTCGGCACGATCGATTACGCCGGCTGCGGCGGCGCCGGACAAAAGGGCGTCGATGGGCGGACCGCGGGAGCCGCTGACATTGGGAAGGTGGAACAGCGTCGCCGCGCGCTGATTGAAGACGACGAGCTGGCGCGCGCTATCGAACATGCAAAGCGCGTGCGGCATATTGTTCAAGGCGGTGTCGAACTGATCCGCCAGAAGCTTGACGTCGGCTGTCGCCGTGACGGCATTGAGGAACGTCCGCCGCAGGCGATCCGCAATGGCCTTCTGGCTCATGAAGAACGGCACGAGCACGCATGCGAAGACGAGGTAGTAGCTCTCCCGCATCGAAAGCAACCCCGCCGTCATCGGAGCACCGAGGCCGATGAGCTGGGCGTTGACCAGGAGCGCGCTGCCGTAGTTGCGCCCCGATACGCCGATCATATTGGCGAGCGCCATCGAGAAGCTGAGGAGCTGCACCAGCGGGTCGGAGGTGATCACGAAAGTGAGAAAGCACCACACACCCATGACGACGACATAGGCCGTCGACCCGATGACGTATCGCATCTCCCAATAGCGCGCTGCATCGACGGTCATGACCTCCGCCCGCCGTTTACGGAAGATCACCATGTCGGCTGCGCGCACGCAGGTGATGACAGTCATCGCGATGGCGCAGATCCAGAGCAGGGGCTCTCCGGTTTTCCATGCGGTGACGAAGGCAGCGAGGATCGTGCCGAAAGCGCCGACAATCAGCGTCCGGGGGTCGCTGAAAAGCGAGCCGACAAGCGACGTGTAGACGTCGCGTGGTAGATTCAGACTCGGCGATTTTTTAGTTAGAAGTTGCCTGGCAAGCATTTTTGTTTGACGCGGACCACTGCAGCCTTGGCGAGTATACCGGCGGGCGTGTGAACATTTCGTTCAATACCGACGAGAAAAACGGGCCATTCGGGCGAGAAATTGGGAAGAATATACAACCTTGGCGTGTCATTACATCGTGCTGTCAGCCGATGGGTGTTGTTTGCCTTGCTGCGGCGTGTCCCGTTCCGCAAAATCAGCCTCATGGCCATGGCGGTCGTGAGATACCGAAACACGTTTTACGACACGGTCGCCGGCATTGCGCGCGATAGGACGTATAGGAGGAGCGAGTGCGGGAGTTGAGGTTCGGCGACGCGCCGCGGGCCGTCTCGGTGATCGGGCAGGGCACCTGGTACATCGATCACGGCGACCGCGCGCAGGCCATAACTGCGCTACAGCGCGGCCTGGATCGCGGCATGACGCATATCGATACCGCCGAGATGTATGGCGGCGCCGAACCGATCGTGGGACAGGCCATCGCCGGGCGTCGCGACGAGGTCTTCCTCGTGTCCAAGGTGCTGCCCTCGAATGCGTCGCGCGCCAAGACCAAGGCCGCCTGCGAGCGTTCGCTCAGCCGGCTCAAGACCGACCGGCTCGACTGTTACCTGCTCCACTGGCGCGGCAGCACTCCGCTCGAGGAGACATTCGCCGCCTTCGAGGAATTGCAGCAGGCCGGCAAGATCCTCTCGTGGGGTGTGAGCAATTTCGACGCGGACGATCTCGACGAAGCGCTCGCCGTCGCGGGAAAGGGGCGCATCGCCTGCAATCAGGTTCTCTACCACCTGCAGGAACGCGCCATCGAGCACGCCGTCATCCCATGGTGCGCCCAGCACGGCGTCGCCGTCGTCGCCTACAGCCCGTTCGGCCACGACAGCTTCCCGTCGCCGAAGAGCGCTGGCGGCAAGGTGCTGGCCGAGATCGCGAAAGCGCATGGCGCCACGCCGCACCAGGTGGTGCTGGCGGCACTGACGCGCGGTGACGGCGTCTTCGCCATCCCGAAGGCGGCGAACGCGGCGCATGCGGAGCAGAACGCGGCCGCCGGCGATCTGACGCTGACCAAGGACGAGTTGGCGCGGATCGATCAGGCGTTCCCGCGCGGGCCGCGCCCCCGCAGCCTTCCGATGCTCTAGAGCATGTATTCATGCTCACCTGCCATGCAGCGCCAGGAATCGCCGAGACGGCAATGGCGTGACGGCGCGCTGCGTGCCAATTTGACGCGGCACGCGGACACGCTGCGCGCGATCGAAGGACGAGGCGGGAGAGGGCGGTGAATATCGACAAGGCCATCAATATCGACGACCTGCGGCGCATGGCGAAGCGGCGCATGCCGCGCATCGCCTTCGACTTCATCGAAGGCGGCGTCGAGGACGAGGAAGGGCTCGCGCACAACGAGGTAATCTACCGTCGCTATCGCATGGTGCCGCGCTTTCTTCTCGATGTGGCGCGGCGCGATCAGTCGGTGACGCTGTTCGGCCGCACCTATGCGAGCCCTTTCGGCATCTGCCCGACCGGCATCAACGGCCTGTTCCGGCGCAACTCCGACCTCATGCTGGCGGAAGCGTCAACCAAGGCGAACATCCCCTACATCATGTCGAGCGTCGCTAACTCCTCGCTCGAGGAGGCGGTGAAGATCGCGCCGCATATGTGGTTCCAGGTCTACGGCTCGAACGACCGCACGGTGATGCTGGACATGGCGCGCCGCGCGCGCGACGCCGGCATCGACACGCTGGTCGTCACCGTCGACGTGCCGCTGTTGCACAAGCGCGAGCGCAATACGCGCAACGGCTTCACCCGCCCGCTGAAGATGAAGCCTTCGATCGTCCTGGAGTCGCTGATGCATCCGGGCTGGATCGTCGAGTTCCTGCGCCACGGCGGCATTCCGCGCTTCGAGAACTGGGCGCCGTATTCGCCGCCCGGCTCCAGCACCGACGTGATCAACGACCACTACGGCACGCAGACGCCGTCCGCGAACCAAACATGGCGCGACTTCGAGGAGTTTCGCCGGCTGTGGCCCGGTAATCTCGTGATCAAGGGCGTGCTGCTCCTCGTTTCGAACCACGGCGCGCGGCAGCTCGACCGCGCCGTCTCGCCCGTCGAGATGCTGCCGATGATCTGCGCCGCCGTCGGCGACAAGGTGACGATCCTCACCGACAGCGGCGTGCGCCGTGGCTCCGATATCGCCGTCGCCCGCTGCCTCGGCGCGAAAGCCGCGTTCGTCGGCCGCGCGACGCTTTACGGCGTGTCGGCGGCCGGCCTTCCCGGCGCGCTGAAGGCGATCGAGATCCTGCGCAGCCAGTTGGATCTCACGCTCGGCATGCTCGGCTGTGCCTCGCTCGATGAGCTCGGCCCGCATGTCCTGTTCGACAGCGAGAGGGGGCAGTTCCTCGCCGAGCAGAAGCCGCCGGCGACGGTGCGGGAGTTCCCGAAGATCACCGCGTAAGCGCAGAGCCTAATCGTTTTGCCTGTGACGTCGCCGCCGCGGCGGCGTCACGCGTGAGCGGCATCAATCATCCAAGACAGGGAGAACGGGTAAGTGGATATTTCACTCGATGGCATGCGCGTGCTGGTGACCGGCGGCGGCTCCGGCATCGGCCGCTGCATCGTGGAGACGATGGCGTCATGCGGCGCGCGCGTCGCGGTTTGCGACGCCGCGCCTACCGCGCTTGAGGAGATGAAAACCGCGAACCCCGAGATCGCGCGCTTCGCCTGTGACGTCAGCGACGAGGCGCAGGTGAATGCCATGTTCGACGGCGTCGAGAAGCATTTCGGCGGCCTCGACGTGATGGTGAACAACGCCGGCATCACCGGACCGTTCGGCAAGATCGAAGACCTTTCGACTGCCGATTGGGTGAAGACGTTCGAGGTCAACATCCACGGGATGTTCTTCTGCACGCGCCGCGCGGTGCCGCTGCTCAAGGCCGCCGGCAAGGGCCTGATCATCAATCTGTCGTCGATCACCGGGCGGCTGGGCTATGCGCTGCGCACGCCGTACTCGTCGTCGAAGTGGGCCGTTGTCGGTCTGACGGAGAGCCTCGCGATCGAACTGGGGCCAAGCAAGATCCGCGTCAATGCGCTCATGCCGGGCTTCGTCGCCGGGCCGCGGCACGAGCGCAACGCGCACAATCGCGCGGCGCTCCTCGGCATCACCTATGAGGAGCAGAAGCGGCGGCTGATGTCGAAGATCTCGATGCGAGAGCTGACGCAGCCGCAGGACGTCGCCAACATGGCGGTGTTTCTCGCCTCGCCGCTCGGCGCGCATATTTCCGGGCAGTCGATCAGCGTCTGCGGCAACGTCGAGACGTTGGGCGGGTAGATTCCCAGATGCGTCATGCCCGGCTTTATGCCGGGCATCCACGTCTTTCTTCATTCACGCAGGTAAGACGTGGATGGCCGGAACAAGTCCGGCCATGACGCCGAATGTTAAGCGGTCGCCTGATCGCCGTACGATCAGTCCGTCACTTCACCTGCGTCTTCGCCTTCTCCGCAAAGGTGTTGTCGTAAGTCTTCGACAGGTCGACCTTCGCGTCCTTCATCTCGGCATCGGTCTTACGCAGGAAGTCCAAGGTGACTTGCACGGCTTCCGGCGCGAACGTGCCGTCATGATGGAAACTGGTGATGTTCTTCTCGACCATCGCCTTGTAGAGATCGGGCTTGCCTGCCTGGAAGTCCGGCACCTTCGCCGCGATGTCGTCGATGCTGGCCGTCTTCATCCACTTGAGCGCGCGCACGACCGCGTTGGTCATCGCCTGCACCGTGTTCGGGTTCTGCTTGATGAAGTCCGCGGTCGTGTACATGACGCCGGAGATCGTCTCGCCGCCGTACACTTCCTTGGTGCCCTCCAGGTTGCGGCTGTCGGCGACCACCGTGAT
The DNA here is from genome assembly GCA_017304555.1 of Hyphomicrobiales bacterium. Lineage (GTDB taxonomy): Bacteria > Pseudomonadota > Alphaproteobacteria > Rhizobiales > Xanthobacteraceae > JAFKKS01. The sequence continues at coordinate 1,790 of JAFKKS010000325.1, read as the reverse complement.
GTCGTTGGTGCTGGCAAGCTCGGTGATCACGGGGTCGGTCAAGGCGACGGCGTCGAGTTCCTTGCCGGTCCGCACGGCCGCGACCGCGCCGGGCCCTTGCGTCACCGCGACGAACGAAACGTCCTCGTTCTTCACGCCGTATTTCTGCAGCAGCAGGCCGGCGAAGAGATGGCTCGACGAGCCGGGCGCCGAGACGCCGATCTTCCAGCCCTTCATGTCCGCCGGCGTTTTGTAATCCTTCATCCGGTGGGTGACGATGCCGAGCACGTTGCCGTGGAAGCGACCGAATTTGACGAACGCCCGGATCGGCCGGCCGCGCGCGTTCATGCGGATCGGATGCTCGAACGAGCCGGCCGCGACGTCGGCGCTGCCGCCGATCAGCGCCTGCAGCGCTTTCGCGCCGGAGCCGGTGTCGATCTTGTTCAGCTGCAGCCCCGCATCTTTGAAGTAGCCGAGCCGCTCCGCGAGGATCACAGGCAGGAAGTACATCTGCCCGGAGACGCCGCCGATCAGCAGCGTGACGTTCGGCTTTTCGATCTTGCCGGTTTGCGCCGCGGCGACATTGGAAAATCCTGGAACGGATGCCGTCAATGCGACCATCGCCGCAAATGCGCTCGCGTACCCCCACCTCATACTACTCTCCCCTGGAAATGATTGACCGGCCCGCCGTCGCCAAACGAGTGGCGGGACGTTAGAGCATGATGCCGAAAAGTGTGAAGCGGTTTTCGGACCACATCATGCTCAAAGTTACGAGAATGGATCACGATGGTTTTGGATCGTTGCGATTCAAAACCATCGTGATCTAGACGCTGCCCGTGCGCCGAAGCAACCGGCAATGACGCGCAAGCGGAATGCATTGAAACGCGTTCTTGCACGCGGCGGGTGCAGAGTGCAGCGCAACGAAACCTAGATGGGTGCGGCGCGGATCAGATCGCGCGCGTCTGCCCGCCGTCCATGTCGATGATGGAGCCCTGAATGTAGGAAAGCTCGTCGCTCGCCAGCATCGCAATGAAGCCGGCGAGTTCGTCCGGCGCGCCGAAGCGCGCGACGCGCGCCTCCTTCAGCATCTCCTTGTACGCCGCATCCTTGGAAAGCTTGTGCGTGTCCATGTGCGTCTGCAGGCGCTTCTGGAACCGCTCCGTCTCGAACGTGCCGGGATGGATGGCGAGCACGCGCACGCCGTCCTTGATGCCGCGGTCCGACAGCGCCTTGGTGAACAGCGCGATGGCGGCGTTGACCGAGCCGCCGATGGTGAACTCGGCTTCGCCGGTGCGCCCGCCGACGCCGCCGATGTTGAGCACCATGCCTTTCGACGCCTGCAGGTGCGGCCAGGCGGCGCGCGCCGCACGCACGGCGCCGAAGAATTTCAGCGCGAAGCCGTCGGCCCAGTCGGCGTCGGTCAGCTTGAGGAAGTCGCCGCGCTTGGTCGCGCCGGCATTGTTCACGAGCAGGTTGAGCTTGCCGAAGGCTTTCACCGTCGCGGCGACCGCCTTTTCGGCGCCGTCGAGTTGCGAGAGGTCGCCTTCGATCGCGATCGCTTTGCCGCCCGCCGCGGTGATCTCCTGAACGACGCCATCGAGGCTTGCCTTGTCGCGCGCCGCGACGCCGACATGCATGCCTTCGTGCGCGAGGCGTAGCGCGATGGCGCGTCCCAATCCGCGGCTCGCGCCGGTGACGAGGGCGACGCGCCCGGAAAGCTTGAGATCCATGTTCGCTACACCGTGATTTCATCGCCGCCCGCTGCGGCGCGCGCACATTGCGTCGGGCGACCGGGGCTGTCAAAGCCCTCG
>JAFKKS010000324.1 GCA_017304555.1 Hyphomicrobiales bacterium | reverse complement strand
ATCTCGCCGTGCCGGAGGGCACGTCCGTGAAGGCGGCGGAAGACGGCGTGGTCGCCTACGCCGGCAATGAGTTGAAGGGATACGGCAACCTGGTTCTCGTTCGTCACAGCAACGGCTACGTCACCGCCTATGCCCACGCCAGCTCGCTGAAGGTGAAGCGCGGTGACAAGGTGAAGCGCGGCCAGATCATTGCGCTGGCCGGGCAGACCGGCTCGGTCTCCTCGCCGCAACTCCACTTCGAGATCCGCAAAGGCTCGTCGCCTGTTGACCCGATGCCGTTCCTGAACTGATCGGCTGCATACCAGCGTCTGCGTCGTCATGGCCGGGCATAGCTCGTCGAAGACGGGCGTGAACGCCCTTTTGTCCCGGCCATCCACGTCTTAGTGATGACAGCAAAGGAAGACGTGGATGCCCGGCATAAAGCCGGGCATGACGGTGACTGTTACTTCGCCCTGCCGCCCTTCGCCTTTTTCTCTGTCAGCGGCACCTTCAACCGGCCGGCGAGGTCTTGCACATACTGCCAGGCGACACGGCCGGAGCGCGATCCGCGTGTCGTCGCCCACTCCAGCGCCTCGGCGCGCATGACGTCCGGCTTCACCGGAATCTTGTAGTGGCGGATATAGCCCTCGACCATCGCGAGAAATTCGTCCTGGCTGCAGCGATGGAAGCCGAGCCAGAGGCCGAAGCGGTCCGATAGCGACACCTTCTCCTCGATCGCCTCGCCGGGATTGATCGCGGTCGAGCGCTCATTGTCCATCATCTCGCGCGGCATCAGGTGCCGGCGGTTCGAGGTCGCGTAGAAGATCACGTTCTCGGGACGCCCTTCGATGCCACCCTCGAGCACCGCCTTGAGCGACTTGTAGCTGGTGTCGTCGGTATCGAACGAAAGGTCGTCGCAGAAGACGATAAAGCGATGCGGCGCGGCCCGCGTCAGTTTCATCAGGTCGGGCAGGCTCTCGATGTCTTCGCGGTGGATTTCCACGAGCTTGAGGTTGCCGTGCGCCGCGTTGACGGTGGCGTGCGAGGCTTTCACGAGCGACGATTTCCCCATGCCTCGTGCGCCCCATAGGAGCACGTTATTGGCGGGCAGGCCTTGGGCAAAACGCTCAGTATTTTCGACCAGCGTGTCCCGCACCCGATCGACGCCTTTGAGAAGCGACATCTCGACGCGGTTCACGTGCGGTACAGGCAGAAGGGTTTGTCCTTGCGGCTGCCAGATAAAGGCGTCGGCGACATCGAAATCGGGCCTTGCGATGCCTTTCGGCGCTATTCGGTCCAGGGTCCCGGCAATGTGGCGTAGGACTTCAAGCAGGGAATCGTCAGTCAAGGCCGTGAGCTTGGAGGTCATTTTTTGATTGTCCGCTGAAAGATGCTCCTTAGCCGGGAGGTTCGGCGCCTGCAAGCGGCGAGGGGAAAGCCGATCGGGACACGCCCACGGCCCCCTTAACACATTGCAATTGGGCCATTGGCCGGTATAGTCCGCGCCACTTTCGGCGGCCTCGCGAACTGGACCAGGAGCGGCCGGAGCCCCGCCGTCGCGCGACCGCCAGAGGAGCTTGAACGTTGATTTCGCCCGCATACGCCCAGGCTATGGGCGGTGGCACCGAGATGATTACCTCGTTGCTGCCCTTCGTCCTGATCTTCGTCATCATGTATTTCCTGATTTTGCGGCCGCAGCAACGCCGTGCGAAGCAGCACCAGGAGATGGTCAAGAACGTCCGCCGGGGCGATACCGTCATCACGTCGGGCGGGCTCATCGCCAAGGTCACCAAGGTGATCGACGACGACAAGATCGAGATTGAGCTTGCGGACGGCGTCCGCGCGGTTCAAATGCGTGCCATGGTGTCGGACGTTCGGGCCAAGGGCGAGCCCGTCAAGGACGACGCCGCCGCCTGAGGCGCGCGAGCCGGATAGCCCATGCTGTATTTCTCACGCTGGAAAGCCATAGCGACGTTGGCGACCGCCTTCATCGTGTGCGCTTTTGCGATTCCGAACTTCTTCTCCGAGGCGACCTTCCAGGCGCTGCCGAAATGGGCGCAACGGCACATGGTGCTGGGCCTCGACCTGCAGGGCGGCTCGCATCTGCTGCTCGAGGTCGATTCCGACGCGGTGCGCAAGGAGAAGGTCGATACGCTACGCGACGACGTTCGCCGCGTCCTGCGCGAGGCCCGTATCGGCTATACCGGCCTGACCATCCGCGGCCTCAGTGTCGAGGTGCGAATCCGCGAAGGCGCTGACTTCCAGCAAGCGCTGAAGAAGCTGCGTGAGCTATCGACGCCGCTCGGAGGCATCCTGAGCGGCACCGGCCAGCAGTCTCTCGACATTTCCGATGCCGGCAACAATCTGGTTCGCCTGACCGTTACCGAGCCGGCGATCAACGAGCGCATCCGTCAGGCCGTCGATCAGTCGATCCAGATCGTTGAGCGACGCGTCAACGAGCTCGGTACCGTCGAACCTCTTATCCAGCGCCAGGGGGCGGATCGCATCCTGGTCCAGGTCCCTGGCCTGCAGGATCCTGCGCGCCTGAAGGAGTTGCTGGGCAAGACGGCGAAGCTCACATTCCGCCTCGTCGACACATCCGTTTCGCCGGAGCAGGCGGAGCAGGGAAGGGCGCCGCCGGATTCGGAAGTCCTGAAAGGCTCCGCGAAGGAAGGTGGCCATCCTTACGTGGTCGAGAAGCGCGTCATGGTGTCGGGCGAAGACCTCGTCGACGCCCAGCCGGGCTTCGACCAGCGCACCAGCGAGCCGATCGTCAGCTTCCGCTTCAATAGCGCTGGCGCGCGCCGGTTCGGCCAGGCGACGCAGGAGAATGTCGGGCGTCCGTTTGCGATTGTGCTCGATAACGAAGTGATCTCGGCGCCCGTGATCCGCGAGCCGATCATCGGCGGCTCGGGTCAGATTTCCGGCAATTTCACCGTCGAGCAGGCGAACGATCTCGCGATCCTGCTGCGTGCCGGCGCGTTGCCGGCGCCGCTCACGATCGTCGAGGAACGCACCGTTGGCGCCGGGCTTGGTCAGGACTCGATCGAGAAGGGCAAGCGCGCTTCATATGTCGGCTCGGTGCTCGTCGTCTTGTTCATGTTGGCGACCTACGGGCTGTTCGGGATTTTCGCCAATGTCGCCGTGGCGGTGAACGTCGCGATGATTTTCGGCGTCCTGTCGCTGCTCAATGCGACACTGACGTTGCCCGGCATTGCCGGAATTGTGCTCACCGTCGGCATCGCGGTGGACAGCAACGTGCTGATCTACGAGCGCATACGTGAAGAGGTGCGTGGCGGCCGAACGCCGATCACCGCGATCGATGCCGGCTTCGCGCGAGCGCTTGCAACCATTCTCGACTCCAACATCACGACGTTCATCGCTGCCGCGGTCCTGTTCTTCATCGGAACCGGGCCGGTGCGCGGTTTCGCCGTGACGTTGGGCATCGGCATCATTACGACCGTTTTCACTGCGTTCACGCTGACCAGGTTGATCGTTGCGACATGGGTGCGCTGGAAGCGCCCGCAGCACGTCCCGATCTAGCCTCCGCGCGACGAGAGCCGAAAGAGAACCGAACGTGCGCCTTCTTCGCATTGTCCCGGACGACACCAAATTCGATTTTATGCGCTTTCGGCGCATCAGTTTTCCGCTGTCGGCGCTCCTCTCCGTCATCGCGGTTGTTCTTTACTTTACGCACGGCCTGAATTTCGGCATCGACTTCCGTGGCGGCACACTGATGGAGGTGCAGTCCAAAGCGGGAGACGCCGATCTCGCCACGTTGCGCACGAAGATCGGAACGTTGGAGCTCGGCGAGTTCCAGTTGCAGCAGTTCGGCGGCCCGAGTGAAGTCCTCATCCGCATCTCGCAGCAGCCGGGCGGCGAGGTGGCGCAACAGGAAGCGCTGCAGAAAGTGCGCAATGTCCTCGGCGACGCTTACGAATACCGCCGCGTCGAGGTCGTGGGGCCGCGCGTTTCCGGCGAGCTTTTGTCCTACGGCTTGATCGGCCTGCTGGTCGCCATCGTCGGCATCCTCATCTATCTGTGGTTCCGCTTCGAATGGCAGTTCGCGCTCGGCGCCTCGATCGCGAACGTGCACGATATTGTGCTGACGATCGGGTTCATGTCGGTCACCCAGATCGACTTCGACCTGACCAGCATCGCCGCGCTGCTGACCATTCTTGGCTACTCGCTCAACGACACCGTCGTCATTTACGACCGCATTCGGGAGATGTTGCGCCGTTACAAGCGCATGCCGATGACGGACTTGCTCAACGCGTCCGTCAACTCGACGCTGTCGCGTTCGATCATCACCCACGTCACGGTGACGTTGGCTTTGCTGGCGCTGCTTCTTTTCGGCGGCCAGGCCATTCATAGCTTCACGGCGACGATGATGTTCGGCGTCGTGCTGGTCGGCACCTACACGTCGATCTTCATCGCCTCACCGATGTTGATCTACCTCGGCGTCGGCACCGGCCGGCGGGAAGAGCCGGACGAGCCTGAGAAAGTCGACAAGTCCAACAAGTCCGAGAAGAAGGCTGACGTTCCGGCGAAGAAAAAGAGCAAGTCGTCGACCTGATTCGGCTTATTCCGCCAACCATGATCCGGCGTGCGTATGACTGACGCGTTGGATTTCTGCGGGAGCGAGGTTCGCGAGTTCGCGCGCGATCGCTACCTTGCCGCGCTATTCGCGCCGGCGGAACGTCGCGCCGATCTGCACGCGCTTTACGCCTTCGATATCGAGATTGCACGCATCCCATTGCTGACACACGAGCCGGTGGCGGGCGAAGTGCGATTGCAATGGTGGCGCGAAGCCTTGCAGGGCGAACGGGAGGAGGAGGCGCGGGCCAATCCCGTAACGGCCGCACTTTCGACGATGTTGGCGCGTTCCCCGAACGTTGAACGTGCGCCGCTCATTGCGATGCTTGATGCCAGGACGGCGGACCTCTATGGCGATGCCACCGAAACCGTCGCGGCACTGGCGGAGCGTGCCGAGGCGATCAGCGGCGCGGTGATCCGTGCGGCGATCCAGATCCTGTCGCCGGATGCGCCATCGCGAGCGATGGAGTTATCGCAACCGGCCGGGTTCGTGCTCGGCGTTTCCGAGATTGTACGCAACGTCGCGCGCGATGCCTCGAGGGGCAAGGTTCACCTCCCGCGCGATGTGATGGCGCGTCACGACGTCAGCGTCGAAGATGTCGTCGCCGGTCGAAACGCCGAGGGCTTAAGAGCCGTGTTGCAGGACTTGAGCGCCGCGTCGCGGGAGCGGTTGGCGTCGTTGCATGCGTTGACGCTTGAGGCGCCAGCGGAGATCGGGCCAGCGATTCTGCCGGCCATGGTCATGCCGCTCTATCTCGATCGCGTCGATCGGCGCGATTTCGATCCGTTCCACGATGTCGTCGACGTTGCGCAATGGCGCCGGCAATGGGCGATGTGGCGCATGGCGCGCCGTTTCAGGTCGCGCCACCGAGATTGAATCGGTCGCGTAGGTTGCGCCTGCCGGCGACGATCCGCTCCACCGTTGCGCTTTCCTCCGGTTTAGCCAGACCCGCGACGAGATCGACCTGGTTCATCGCGATCAGTGTCAGGATCTCTTTGTGCACTGTGCCGCTGGCGTCGCGCGGAAGCGCTTCGACCAGTTGCAGATGCTCCGGCATTTGGATCTTGCCGATGCCGTCTCTCGTAAACGCCACGATATCGCGCTCGGTAATCCCATCGGCTTCGACGAAGGCGTACAGACCGACGCCGGTACGGCGATCCGGAAACGCTACAATCGCCACGTCGCGAACATTCGGGTGCGCGGCGATGCGCGCGGTCACGATCGGCGCATCGTTGACGAGGCGCGGCCCACCGCCTTCGCGATCGGTGTAGTTGAGGAGGCCGCGCGTGATGAGGAGATAAACGCGCTTGCCGGTCTTCAACCAAACGCGTGCGAGCAGACTTTTGCGCGCGAGAATGCGCTTCTCCGTCGCGGTCAGCGCGTCCGGCGCGTAGCGGCGCTTGTGCTTGAGCAGGTGGCGCAGATCTTCATAGGCGGCCGTGCGGAAAATCCGCCCGCGCTTCGCGAAACGCGTCGCCAGTTGGAAGTCGGTCAGGTAGGCGAACCCGTCCGGCCCTCGTAGCCAGTTCTGTTCTTTCGCA
>JAFKKS010000323.1 GCA_017304555.1 Hyphomicrobiales bacterium | reverse complement strand
GCTGACGACGGCGCGTTACTACACGCCAGCCGGCCGCTCGATCCAGGCGAAGGGCATCGTGCCGGACGTCGAGGTGATGCAGGACGTGCCGGACGACCTCAAGTCCCGCACCGACACCAAGGGCGAAGCCTCGCTGCGCGGCCACCTCAAGGCGGCCGAGGGCAAGGAAGAGACCGGCTCGCAGTCCTACGTTCCGCCGGACACCAAGGACGACAAGGCGCTGCACACCGCGCTCGATCTGATGCGCGGCATCAAGATCAACTCGTCGATCCCGCCGGAAAAGCCGAAGGCGGTCCCGAACTAAGTCCGAATGCTTCAGGGAAGCGGAACGGGGCGGCGCCAAGCCGCCCCGTTTTGATTCCGGGACAACCTTTCGGTTGTCATCCCTGCGAAGGCGGGGATCCAGTAACCCCGGCCTTCATTTATTTGAGAAGAAGACACGGGCGCTCTAAGCCGCGAGCCGGCCATCGCGTGAAGATGAGATCAGTGACCGCTCAGCACCAGCGTCTTGACCGGCAGCAGCAAGGCCTGAACGCGTAACAGAAGCGCATGTACGAGCCCCGTCGCATCAACGACATGCAGGGCAAATCCCCTCAGTGCGCCGGTCTTCGGGTCAGCGATCAAATCGTGGTTGCTGGTGTAGGCGTTGACGATGCAGCTGCTACCCGGCGTGACGCCTTCAAGGCCGCCGCTGTAGAGCGGCTCCAAGAACGCGAGGATCGTACCTGGCTGCCGCAAACTTTGCGGATCGATCAACTGCTCGCCCGACCGGAATTGACCGGCCGCGATGTAGTCCTGCACGCCGGTGACGACCAGCGGGATGATCGCCCAGGGCTTCGAGATGCAGGTCGCTTCCGCAATCATTCCCGGCTTCATGACCTGGGCTTCGATCTGGCCAAAACCAGCCTGTAACACGCGCCGGCCTGCACCTTCCGGGATCAAAACTCCGGCCGGGCGCATCATCTGGTTGACGACATCGCCCTTGCGAAGCAGGAACTGCTCAACTCGTCCGTCAACACCGGCACGAATGTAGGTTTTATCGAGATCGACCTGTGCCTCCGCCATCGCGGCCTCAGCACTCGCCTTCTCGGCGGGCAGTAGCGTAGAGACGCGCAATGCAGCAGATTCCTTCGCGGCGCTGACGGCATCGATCCCGGCTTGCCTTTGGTCGAGGGCAACCCGCAGCTTCTCGATGTCACGTTGCGGCACAATTCCGGGATTGCGACGCTGCAATTCGCTCTTGGTGTCCAGTTCGTCTTTCGCCAGCTGATAGGAAGCCTTCGCCTCCCCGATCTGGGCTTCCGCCTTGACCAGGTCGGCCCGTGCGCTGATCAGCGACGCATCGACCTCGGCGACCCTTCGCTTGGCCGTCTCAAGTGCGGCCTCTTGCTTGGAGCTGTCTAGCCTGAAGAGAACGTCGCCTTTCTTCACAGGCGCGCTGAAATCGACATTGACGTCGGCGACACGGCCAGCCGCCTCGGGAAGGATGGGCACAGTGAGCATCAGGCAGCCGGTAATGCCCCACCTCAGCTCGTACCAGACCGAGTAAAAGGTGATCTCCTTGCCGAAGCGCTTGCCCTGCAAATAGCGGCGAAAAAGGTAATCCGGAAGGATTGTGACGAGGGAACAGAGGAGGAGCTCAAGCATGGCCCAGCACCTTCTCGTTGGTGGCATTCCCTGCGTCGGACTTGCTGTCGGGTTTGCCGTCGGATTTGCCCCTCGATTCCGCTTCAGATGCCAATTCAAGCGCCCCTTGAGTGGTGTCGGCGATCCGCTCAACCGACCCGGCGATGGTGCGCAGGGGCGTACTAAAGTCCGGCAGGTCGATCATCGCGAGCAGAAGGCCGGCGATCCAAAAGATGTGCATGTGGGTAAAGAGCGAGATCACGCCGAGCACGGCGACAATCTCGAACTGCAGCTTCTGTGATTTGTGCGCCATGCGCTCCGGCAGGCTGTGCAGCTTCCAATACAGCGTGCCCACCCACAACACGACCACCACCAAGACAATGCCCATCACGACCATCAAGGCGTCCGACCCGTCGGAGCCGGGGACGAAGAACGGCAGATGGTGGGGCGCTGCCGGATGCATCTGTTCGCTCGCTGGCGGCGTGCCGGCGTCTGGGCCAAGACCATGAACTCTCTGGCCAGCCCCATGACGCTGCCTTGCAGGATAACATGTTTACCGTCCGCATGTATCGGCACGGCGCCTGCTTCACTCGGAATAGAAGACAGCCCACTGGGATAATCACGAAAGGGGGACCGCAGCACGGTCTACGCGGTCGTCCAATGGCCCGCCGGGCACCAAGGATGACACAGCGTTGCTCTCCACCCGCCTCCTCACGCGCTATGCGCGCTCGGAGCCACCCTCCCCTGCGGGGAGGGATGAGCCTGCAGCGACGGCCACCGTGATAGACTTCGCGCGCTGATTCGAGAGGCCGGATGCCGTGACCGATGAGCTGAGCAAGCCGCTCGGGCAAGCGTCGAAACCCAAACGACGCAGCACCGCGCCCAAAATCATTGCCAATACCGTCGCGATGGCGGCCGGCGCGGTCATTGTCGCTGCCGCTGCCTGGACGCTGCTGACCGAGGACCCGCTCGGCGGCGAGCCGGTCGCGGTCGTAGCGACCCACGCTCCGAAGAAAGACGCCGCCGCGCCCGCTGAAACGGCCGCCAAATCGCCGGCGACGCCAACGGCAACCGCGCAAGCTTCAACCCCTGCAACGCCTCCTTCCGGCGCGCAGACCGTGACCATCATCGACGGCTCGACCGGCAAGCGTGAGCAGGTCGTGGTCGGCGGCGGCGGCGCTACTCCCGGCGCACCTGCCGTGCAGCGGATCGTGATCCCATCGGAGGCGACGGGAACGGCCGCTCAAAGCAAGGCAGCACCAGCGCAGCAGCCCTCGTCCTCCGCCGCGCCGGCGGAAAAATCCGCGGCGGTTAATCCGAAACTGCTGGAGCAGACGACGCAGGGGCAGATCCCCAAGATCGGCAGCGACGGCGTCCGTCCGGTCGACGCCTATGCGCAGCCGGCGGCAGCCGCGAAGGGCCCACGCGTCGCGATGGTCGTCGGCCGGCTTGGTATCAGCGCCAACATGCTGACGGAAGCGCTGGCGAAGCTTCCCGGCCCGGTCACGCTCGCGGTGACGCCCTACGGCGCCGATCTCGAGCGCTGGGTCGCGCGCGCCCGCGGCGAGGGGCACGAGGTACTGCTGCAGGTGCCGATGGAGCCATTCGACTATCCCGAGAATGATCCCGGGCCGCAGACGCTGCTTACCAGCCTGCCGCCAGAGCAGAACATCAACCGGCTGCACTGGTTCATGGCGCGCTTCGGCGGCTATGTCGGCCTCGCCAATTACATGGGTGCGCGCTTCGTCATGAACGATGCAAGCGTCGGCGCCGTGATCCGCGAGAGCGGCAAGCGCGGCCTCATGTTCTTCGACGACGGCGCGACACCGCGCACCGTCACCGGCACGGCGGCGGGAAGCGCCAACGTGCCTTACGCAAAAGCCGATATCGTCATCGACGCGACACCAAACGCCGCTGAGATCGAGGGCGCGCTGGCAAAGCTCGAAGCCGCCGCGCATGAACGCAGCTTCGCCGTCGGCTATGCGAGTGCGCTGCCGGTATCGATCGAGCGGATCGCCAACTGGGCGAAAACGCTGTCCGCCCGCGGCGTCACCCTGGTCCCGATCAGCGCGGTCGCGAACAAGCCGAAGTCGAGTTTAGTCAGTAGCGAATAGCGAATGACCCGCATCCAAGACCTCCCCTACCGCCGCTGCGTCGGCCTCACCGTCCTCAACGCCAAAGGCGACGTGTTCATCGGACACCGCACCGGCGGCCCGGAACACGTCGATCTCACGCATCAGTGGCAGATGCCGCAGGGCGGCCTCGACCCCGGCGAGGAGCCGTATGACTGCGCGCTGCGCGAGCTTTACGAAGAGACGAACATCAAGTCGGTCGAGCGCCTCGGCGTCATCGACGACTGGCTGAGCTACGACATTCCCGAGGACATCCTGCGCCAGGCCTGGAGCGGCAAATATCGCGGCCAGACGCAGAAATGGTTCGCGCTGCGCTTCACCGGCGACGAACGCGAGATCGACGTCACGCGCCCGGGCGGCGGCAAGCACAAGCCGGAGTTCCTCACCTGGCGCTGGGAGAAGATGGAAAACCTTCCCGGCCTCGTCGTGCCGTTCAAGCGCAAGGTCTATGAGCGCGTGGTGAAAGAGTTTTCGAAGCTGGTGTGAAGGTCATTCCGCGTCATGCCCGCCCCCCCGGACTTGATCCGGGGATCGATCCGGGCATCCATCAATTCGATGGCCGCCTCACGACCATGTCGATCTCAACGCAAGCATCCCGCGCCAGGCCGGTGACGCCAATACAAGTTCGCGCCGGTCGCCGGTCTTTCGGGAAATAGCTCGCATACGCGTTGTTAAACGCCGCATAGTCCTTTTTGAATTCCGTCAGATAGGCGCGCACGCCGATCACATGTTCAAGTCCTAGTCCGAGCCCATTCAAAACGATGATGAGATTATCCATGACTCGTCGCGTCTGGGCCTCGACGCCGTCGGGCAGGGCTGCGCCGTCGTCGAGCGGGTCAGTCGGCATTTGGCCGGTCACGATGATCCAGCCATCGATTTCAACCGCATGGCAAAACGGCGCAACGGGTGTGGGAGCGGTGGGCACCATATGAAAAATGGGGAGCATCGATGTCTCTCGATTAGCATTCACGGAGCGGACGTTCATCTGCCAGCGCGCGGGCAGACCGGTTACGATCAGGTTGCGGCGTGCCCCGAGTCAATGCGTTCATCGATAGACGACGATAGTCAGGCGCAGGGCTCTATGAGCGGGTTGTGCGCGCGTTCGCGAAGCGGATGTGAGACATTTTCTCCGCTCGTCCCCGCGAAAGCGGGGACCCAGGAGCCAAGAACACTGGATTCCCGCTTGCGCGGGAATGAGCGGACTACCCATTCGATCGTGACCATCGATGTCTACCATCTCGGATAAATGCCCCATCACCATCCGCCGCCTGCATGCGGAGGATGCAGCGCTATGGAGCGCGCTGCGCCTCGAGGCGCTGCGGAAGGCGCCGCGCGCCTTCATCACCAGCTACGAGGAAGTCGCGTCGACGCCGCTCGCCACCGTCGCCGCACAGATGCCTGCGCGCGAAAGCGCCGATGCAATCTTCGGCGCATTCTGCGAAGGCAAGCTCGTTGGCATGACGGGCTTCCGCGTGCTCCCGCGCATCAAGGAGCGGCATAAAGGCATGATCTGGGGCGTCTATGTGCAGCCGCATCTGCGCGGCCGCGGCGTCGCCAAGATGCTCCTGCAACAGGCGATCGATCAGGCGCGCAAGCACGTTGCGATCCTGCAGCTCACCGCCGGCGCCGAGAACACGGCGGCCCGCACGCTCTACGAAAATCTCGGCTTTACGGTCTATGGATCGGAGCGGCGCGCCATGCGATTGGATGGGCGCGAATACGACGACGTGCATCTCGTGCTGTATCTCGACGAACAATCATGACGATCGGCCACGCCCCATGACCCGCGACGTTTCCGCCCTTCCCTATCGCCCCAATGCCGGCATTGCGCTGTTCAACGTGCAGGGCCGCGTGCTGATCGCGAAGCGCCTGCGCGACGACGGGCCGGAGGTGATCTATCCCGGCCACGAATGGCAGATGCCGCAGGGCGGCATCGACCCGAACGAAGACCCGCGTCCGGCGGCGCTGCGTGAGCTTTACGAAGAGACGGCGGTGACGAGCGTCGACTATCTCGGCGAGACCGACGGCTGGATGGCCTACGACTATCCGCCCTACGACGGCCCGCCGCATCGGCTCTCGGTCTTTCGCGGACAGCGGCAGAAATGGTTCGCCTTCCGCTTCCGTGGCAAGGACAGTGAGATCGACATCAGCGTCGAGCGCTCCGCCGACGGCGGCGACCCGGAATTCGGCGAATGGCGCTGGGAGAAACTGAGCCGCACGCCGGAACTCGTCGTGCCGTTCCGCCGTTCGGTTTACGAATGGGTGGCGCGGGAATTCGCGCGGTTTGCGGGATAGGTGGTCGCTAACTCCGTCATGGCCGGGCTTGTCCCGGCCATCCACGTCTTCCTTTTTGCGGCGCCCA
>JAFKKS010000322.1 GCA_017304555.1 Hyphomicrobiales bacterium | reverse complement strand
TTCTGATGCGGATCGTGTTGCCGTTGGCGGTGCCGGGGCTGATCTCCGCCTTCATCTTCTGCTTCACGCTGTGCTGGAACGAGTTCATCTACGCGCTGACGTTCATCTCCTCCACGCAGTACAAGACGGTCCCGGTCGCGATCGTCACCGCGCTGGTCGACGGCGACATCTATCGCTGGGGCTCGCTGATGGCCGGCGCGATGATCGGCTCGCTGCCGCTCGTCATTCTCTACGCCTTCTTCGTCGAGCACTACGTTTCGGCGATGACCGGCGCGGTGAAGGAATAGCGGTACGCTAGTCGTCGTCATGCCCGGCTTTATGCCGGGCATCCACGTCTTCCTTTATGCGGCAAACAAGACGTGGATGGCCGGGACAAGCCCGGCCATGACGAATTGAGGACGAATAGAGGGCGCGCGTAACGCCGCTCATCCCCCAGCCTTCACCTTCTGCTCGCGGTAGAGCAGGTAGAGCCCCGAGGCGATGACAATCGCGGCGCCGGCGAGCGTCCAGCGGTTCGGGACATCGCCAAAGAAGACATAGCCGAGCAGGATCATCCACATCAGCTGCGTGTAGATGAAGGGCGAGAGGATCGCTGCCGGCGCCAGACGGTGCGCTGCGATCAGCAGGAAATGTCCGAGTGCACCGAAGCCGCCGCATAGCACCATCATCAACATGACGAACGGATCGGTCGGCGTCGTCCACACGAAGGGCAAAGCGATGGTCGTCGCGATCATGCCGACGACGTTGGAGTAGAACAGCGTCGTCTCGGTGGAGTCCGTACGCGCGAGGACGCGCGTCGAGATGATGTAGAACGCGTACATGCAGGTGCCGATGACGGTGAGGATCGCCGCCGGGTGGATGCCGCCGGCGCCGGGGCGCATCACGACGATGACGCCGAGGAAACCGACCGAGATCGCCACCCATCGGCGCGGGCCGATCCATTCGCCGAGCATCGGGCCCGCAAGCGCGGCGACCAGGAACGGCGTTGCGAACATGATCGAAACGGTCTGGTCGAGCTGCAGGTAAAGCAGCGCGATGACGTTGAGGACGGTCGAGACGAGGACGAGCGTCGAGCGCCCGACCTGCAGCCAGAACCGGCTGCTGCGCATCAGCGATGGGCGTGTGAACGGATTCGAGATGAACATCGAGAAGATGAACGCGAACGTGTAACGCGCCCACACCACCTGGAGGACGTCCATGTGGTGATTGAGGAACTTCGCCGTCGAATCGATCAGCGCGAAGCCAGCCACGGCGCCGCACATCAGCGCGATGCCTTTCAGGCGCTGCTGGCGCTCCTGCGCGAATTTGTCGGGTGGGGGCGACAACGTTTGCGCCTGCTCCGTCACCCTGAGGTGCAAGCGGCCGCGAGGCCGCGCGCCGCGAAGGGCGACGGCCAAAGCCTCGCATCCTTCGAGGTTTGGCCGCAAACGCGGCCTCGCATCTCAGGATGACGATCGCAGGGGGTTGCGGCAGCCACTAATACGTCGCCCGGCCGCCGGAGATGTCGAACACCGCGCCGGTGGTGAAGGAGCAATCTTGCGACGCGCAGAAAGCGATCAATGCCGCCACCTCCTGCACGGTGACGAAGCGGCCGCGCGGAATCTTCGAGAGCATGAAGTCGATATGCGACTGGGTCATCTGATCGAAGATGGCGGTCTTCGCCGCCGCCGGGGTGACGCAGTTCACCGCGATGTCGTAGGTCGCGAGTTCCTTACCGAGCGATTTCGTCAGTGCAATGACAGCCGCCTTCGAGGCTGCATAGGCCGGCGCGTTCGGGTTGCCTTCCTTGCCGGCAATGGAGGCGACGTTGACGATGCGCCCGTAGTTCTGCGCGATCATGCCCGGCACCACCGTGCGGCAGCAGAAGAATTGCGTGTCGAGATTGACCGACATCACCTGCGCCCAGGCTTTCGGGTCGTATTCCCACGTCTTGACGTTGGGGCCGGCGATGCCGGCGTTGTTGACGAGAATGTCGACCCGCTTGAGCGCCTTCACCGTCTCGGCGTAGGCGCGCTCGACCTCCGCAAGCTTCGTCAGGTCGACGGCAAAGGCCTGGACGCTGCCGCGCCCCTTGAGTTCGCCGACGGTCTTGTCGGCCAGCGCCTTGTCGTGATCCCAGATCGCGACCGTCGCACCGGAATCGAGAAAGCGCTCGACCACGGCGCGGCCGATGCCTTGGGCGCCGCCTGTCACCACCGCCACGCGTCCATCGAGGGAAATTTTGTTCGTCATTTGCCGAGCCCCGTGATTTGCAATCACCCTGTGCAACCTAGCCAAAGGCTGTGACCGTGACGAGCCTTTCCAGCGAATAGGTGGGCACCGAGCGCGTCATTTGCGGCCGTTCTCGCATGCCGCCGGCTGTGTTAGCGTCGCGGCGATATCACTCTCCGGCAACTTTTCCTTTCTCGTACCTTCCTTTCATCGTGAGCCAAACGATCATGTTCTATGAAGTGACGATCCATACTGTTCGCCCCGGCGCGGCGCCGCAGGCGCTAGCAGCATTGCAGGGGAACCTTGCGGCCGGCGGCGGCAAGCTGCTGGCGTGCTGGTCGTCGGAGATCGGCGCGCTCAACCGCATTCTGGTCATTCGCGAGGCCGACCCCGCCGGCGAAGCGGCGCACCGCGAAGCGCTGGCCCACGATAACGACCCGTACGGCATCAGCGCATTCGCCGTCTCGACGGCGTGCGACATCTTTGCGTCGTTTCCGTCCGTGCCGCCGATCAAGACCGGCGAGATGGGGCCATTCTTCGAAGTGCGGACCTATGAGCTGAAGCCCGCCGGCTTGCCGTGGACTGTCGAAGCGTGGGGCCGCATGCTCCCGGGCCGGACAGCGCGCTCACCGATCCTCACCGCGATGTATTCGACCACGGGAGCCGTCACGCGCTTGATGCACATCTGGCCCTACAAGACGCTCGACCAGCGCGGCCAGATTCGCGCCGCGGCAGTTGCCGACAAACTGTGGCCGCCACCGGGCGGGACGGAGCATTTCGCCTCGATGCAGACGGACATCTACGTCCCGGCGCCGTTCTCGCCGATCAAATAACGCCGCTTGCGCTGAGGCGAAAAGAGGCGCAGCATTAGCCTGTGGGGCCTGCGACGGTCGCCCCGCGTTGAAGGCTCGCGAGCCCAAGCACCGTCTCCTCTTCGGGAGGAGACCTATGCTTGACGCGAGCTTTTTCATTTCACCGCAAGACCTGTGGGCATCGGTCGGCAGCGCGAAAGCGCCGCAGATCGTCGACGTCTGCTCCAAGGACTTTTACGACAGTGCCACGGGCGTCGTGCCGGCCGCGGTCTGGTATGGCGCAAAGCCAATCAAGGATTGGTTGCCGAAGATCGATCGCGCGCGTCCGGTCGTCGCCGTTTGCAAGGCCGGGCATGATCTGAGCCAAGCGGCGGCCGCGCAGCTTCGCGCCGACGGCTATGAGGCGCGCGTGCTTGAAGGCGGCCATGCCGGATGGGAGACGGCAGGCCTTCCGTTCGTCGATCGTGCGAGTCTTGAGCGCTTCGCGCCCACGCGTCCGAGTGTCTGGGTCACCCGGCGACGCCCGAAGATCGATCGCATCGCGTGCCCATGGCTCATCCGGCGTTTCATCGACGCGGACGCATGCATCCTCTTCGTCGATCCGCCCGAGGTCGCGAATGTCGCGCGTGAGACCGGCGCCGTACCGT
This sequence comes from Hyphomicrobiales bacterium, assembly GCA_017304555.1. Taxonomy (GTDB): domain Bacteria; phylum Pseudomonadota; class Alphaproteobacteria; order Rhizobiales; family Xanthobacteraceae; genus JAFKKS01. Next base: position 2,457 of record JAFKKS010000322.1, on the reverse strand, counting down.
TCGACATCGAAGGCGTCGAACTGAGCCACGAAGGCGAACGCTGCAGCTTCGATACGATGCTCAAGCTCTTCGGACTGGAGAGCGAGCCATCACTTGCCCGATTGGCGCTCATCGTGCGCGGCGCCGACACCGCGCGGCCTGACCTCGCACCGGAAGCTGCGGGGCTGCATGCCGTTTCGCTCGGCCTCTCGGCCCTCGCCGGCGATGACGATCATGGCCTGCTGCGGCGAGGCTTCGCGGTTTACGACGCCTTGTTTGCTTGGCTGCGCTTCGCCGCGCAGGAGCGGCACAACTGGCCCGCGAAAGCAGCGTGAGGCGGCCATGACGTCACATCAAACGACGATCAATGTGCCGTCCGCCCGGCAAGTATCCGGCGTGGGCGGCGGTGCGGGCCACAATGTCACCTGGGGCGAAGCTGTACGCGTCTGGTCGCGTATCGCGCTTTTGAGTTTCGGCGGACCGGCCGGGCAGATCGCTGTGATGCACCGCATCCTGGTCGAAGAGAAGCGGTGGATCTCCGAAAGCCGGTTTCTGCATGCGCTCAACTACTGCATGTTGTTGCCTGGACCGGAGGCGACGCAGCTTGCGACCTATGTCGGATGGCTGATGCATCGCACCGCGGGCGGTTTGCTCGCAGGCATCCTCTTCATCGTTCCCGGCATCATTGCGCTGATGGTGCTGAGCGCGGTCTATGCGCTCTTCGGCAAGGTCGGCATCGTCGCGGCGCTGTTCCTCGGGTTGAAGGCGGCGGTGCTCGCGATCGTGCTCGAGGCGGTGGTGCGCATCGGAAAAAAAGCCTTGCGCAACCGCGTGATGGTTCTGCTCGCGGCCACCGCCTTCGTCGCGATCTTTTTCTTCAAGGTCTCCTTTCCCGTCATCATTCTTGCTGCGGCCTTGATCGGATTCATCGGTGGCCGCTTAGACTCGCCGATCTTTCAAACCACGGGTGCGCAGGGGAGCAACGGCGCCAATGACGAGGGTGACACTTTGCTCGGCGAGACGATGCCCGCGCATGCGCAGGCGAGCGCAAGGCACGCGCTTCGCGTCACGGCCGTCTGGCTTGTACTGTGGCTGGCCCCCGTCGCGGCCGTGCTGATCCTGCGAGGGTACGACGACGTCTTCAGCCAAATCGCCGTCTTCTTCAGCAAGATGGCGGTCGTCACTTTTGGCGGCGCCTATGCGGTGCTTGCTTATGTCGCGCAGCAGGCGGTCGAGCATTATCACTGGCTTCAGCCCGGCGAGATGCTGGATGGCCTCGGCATGGCCGAGACGACGCCCGGACCGCTGATCATGGTGCTGCAGTTCGTGGGCTTCATGGCGGCCTTCCGTGATCCAGGGAGCTTGTCGCCGCTGGCGGCAGGAATCTTCGGCGGACTGCTGGCGACCTGGGTCACGTTCGTGCCGTGCTTCCTCTGGATTTTTCTTGGGGCGCCGTTTATCGAGCGTCTGCGCGGCAACAAGGCGCTGAGCGCCGCGCTCTCGGCGATCACCGCCGCAGTCGTCGGTGTCGTCCTCAATCTCGCCGTCTGGTTTGCAATCCATACGCTGTTCGCCGAACTGCGGCCGGCGCGTACCGCCGGCCTCTCATTCGACGTGCCACTGCTCGCGAGCGTGAACGGGTGGGCGCTCGCGCTGTCATTGGCGGCGATGGTCGCGATCTTTTGTTTCAATGTGGGGATGATCGCGGTGCTTGCCGCCTGCTCGGTCGCAGGTGTGTTGTTATTTATCTCAGGCGTGATTGTGTGAGGGACGACACGCCGGCAAGCATCACCCTTCGCCGGTCAGCGCGCTTTCGTGCCAGCGGCGCAGGATCAGGTGGCTGACGAACGACAGCGCGAAGAAAATCACGATGCCGGCGACGGACAGGGTGGTGACCCGGTCTGCTGGCTGCACCAGCTGTGTCCGGAATGCGGTGCCATGCCCACCGCCGAGGAGACCGACCACTGCTGGCGCTGTGGGTTCGCGCCACCCCCCACACCCCCCACACCCACGACGCCCGGGCCGGCTCCCGGTGGACCGCGTCCGATGGAGGCGACGTGATCCTCGGACCTTCCGCATCCCCACCGGCACGACCGCTACCCCGTTGAGCTGCTGCGCCGGTGAACTGCGGGAAGCTCCGTGGCCACGGTCCTGGACGTCGCGTCCGTCGTCGCGCCGCGAGCACCGGTCCGAGGGGGGATGAGACGTGACGAGCTGGCCTGAAGGTCCGGACCGCAACACCCGCCGCGGGAAGCGCTCCCGTCCGGGATCGACGGCAGAGGTCATCTCGACGACGCCGGTCCCGCGCTGGGTGGCGCCCGTCTTCATCGTGCTGAGCGTGTGCCTGCTTCCGTGGATCGGCTGGCTCGCAGTGTCACTACCGACTCGCACCCAGGCCCACCACTGGCGCCTCGCCTGGGTCGGCCTCGACTTGGCCGAGGCGTCGTCCCTGGCCCTGACCGCCTGGTTCGCGACCCG
>JAFKKS010000321.1 GCA_017304555.1 Hyphomicrobiales bacterium | reverse complement strand
TGGTCTCGATGCCTTCGCCGGCCGCCGCGACGTCGCGCGCGATGCCGAAGCGCACGGCATTGCCGAGGAGATGGCCCATCGCGCGGCGCGGTGTTTCGATCGGCGCCTTGCCGAGCCTGACGGGATCGAAACCGTCGGGATCGAGCCAGGTCCGATGCGCGCCGGTGATACGGCCGTCGAGATCGGTCACCGCCGCGATCATGGCCGGCCAAGTCTGCGTCGGCCGGTCACGGTCGGGCCGATAGTAGCATCGCGGATGGAAGCGAAGGCTTCTGGTTTCGTGCAAGGCCGTAATCGCGCGATCGCGCAGATAGGTCTCGGCGAGCGTGCCGAGAATTGACTGCGACATCGCCACCAGACGGCGCGCCGATTCCGGCGAGCCGACGGGCGATGCACGGGACAGATCCGGACGCGCGTCGGGTTCCGGCCGCGGCAGGCTGAGAAAGCGTCGCGCTTCCGCCTCGACGCCGTGGAAATCGTCAAAGCCGCAGGCATGGCCGATGATGTCGAGCAAATCGCCGTGCTCGCCGGTCGCGGCATCGGTCCAGCGACCGGCCGCGCCCTTGCCGGATTGAGGGCCGCTGAGGCGCACGAACATCGAGCGCCCCGGCGTGTTGTTGACGTCGCCGATCATCCAGTACCGACCTTCGCGGCTGCCGTTGGAGAGATAATGTCGGCACACCGCCTCGGCCTCGCGCGCGAGGCGGCGCGCCAGTTCACCCGCATGTCCCGGCATGGTCAGGCCGCCCGCTCGGAGATGCGCGCGACGGGATAGCGCTCCAGTACCTTGGACAGCACGTCGACGCCGGCAGCGTCGGTCGGCGCGAACATGCGCAGCTTCCACGAGATGATCTCGTGGAACAGGTCGTAGGCCGACAGGCGCTCGCGCATGGCATCGGTGAAGCCGGTCAGCTCAATGCGGTTGGCGCCCATGACGCGGACGCGGCGGAGCTGGAGGCCTTCGGCGAGGTCGAGGATGGTCCTGCCGTCAAGCAGAGCGGCGAGCGCCGCGTCGGGCGTCAGCGTGGAAACGCCGGTTTCGGTCGCGGCTGCGACCCAGGCCGGCGAGACCTTGCGGCCGATGATTCGCTCGCCGTCATCGGTCTGCAACCGATAGACCCGCGTCGATTCATTAGGCAGGCGCTTCCAGATCGGCAACAGCAGTCCGGCAACGATATGGATCTCGCTATCGGTAAAGGCCGGCACGTCGGCGAGCTCGGCCGACCACGCGCGCGCGAACGCGTTGCGATCGGCCTCGCGCCAATGGGTCCGTGGCATGGCATCGAGCGCCATCACCGGATGCTCCATCGGCCGGACGAGCCGCACGCGGCGTTCGACCTGGCCGTCGTCGAGCATGACGCTGCGCGTCGGCGTCTGCACGGCGGCGCGGCCGGACTGCGTGTTGACGAGCAGTACGGCGCCGGGATGGGCGCGATGGGCGAGCGCGTCATCGAGCGTCACCGGACGGTTGCGCTGGCGCTGCGTCATCGTCAGCAAGCTCGTCTCAGCGGCGGTGCCGGGATGCGTGTAGATGGCCTGGCGGGAGGTGACGATGAAGCTCTCGGCCGTCAGCGTCTCCAGCCCGATATCATAGGTGCCGGACGCGATCGCGCCTTCGATCCGCGCCTCGAGCAATTGCTCGAACGCCGTGAACAGGATGTTCTGCAGGTCGATCGTCAGCGCGAGCAAGCGGTTGAGGAACGTGGTGATCGGCGGCAAGACATCCCTGACGCCGTTGGCGTCGGTCAGCTTCAGGCCGGTCGAATCCTCGAAGGTCTGGAGCGAGCACCCATCGACCTTGCCGACGACCAGCAGAAGATAGAGCTGGCGCAGCGCGTCGCGGGCGTAGTGGCTCTCGAGATTGTCCTCGGGCCGAAACAGCCCTTGTCCGCCGGTCTGGCGCTGGCCCTTGGTGATGGCGCCGAGCGTGTCCAACCTGCGCGCGATCGTCGAGAGAAAGCGCTTCTCGGCCTTGACGTTGGTGGCGATCGGCCGGAACAGCGGCGGCTGCACCTGGTTGGTGCGGTTGGTGCGCCCCAACCCCTGGATGGCGGCGTCGGCCTTCCATCCAGCCTCCAAGAGATAATGTATGCGCAGCCGCCGGTTCCGCGCCGACTGTTCGGCGTGATAGCTACGCCCCGTCCCGCCGGCTTCCGAGAACGCCAGGATGCGCTTCGACAAGGCGAGCAATTCCGTCTGATCCGACCTTGCGGACGATCCGGCGCGAACGGCCGGTGACCTCGGCCACCATGTCGGCGCCGAAGCGCTGCACGATCTGGTCGAGCGCGCCGTGCACCGGCGGCAACGCAGCGAGCTTCTCGATCAGGCGGTCACGTCGATTGACTGCATCCCGGCACTGCACGGGTTGGCCGTCGCGATAGACCGGCCGCGACGACATATTGCCGTCGCTGGTCTCGAACGGCTCGTAGAGCTGGGTCGGGAAGCTATGCGCGAGATAATCCAGCACATACTCGCGCGGCGTGATGTCGACCTGCACGTCGCCCCATTCCTCGGTCGGGATTTCAGCGAGGCGCCGTTCCATCAGGGCCTCGCCGGTCGAGACGATCTGAATGACGGCGGCATGGCCGGCCTTCAGATCGCGCTCGATGGAGCCAATCAGCGTCGGCGTCTTCATCGCGGTGATGAGATGGTTGAAGAAGCGCTGCTTGGCGCTCTCGAACGCCGAGCGCGCCGCGGACTTCGCCTGTGCGTTCAGTGTCCCGGTCGTGCCGGTGACGTTCGCCGCGCGCATCGCAGCGTCGAGGTTGTTGTGGATGATCGAGAACGCACCGGCATATTCATCGTAGATGCGGACCTGCTCGTCCGTGAGTCTGTGCTCGACCAGCTCGTATTCGACGCCTTCATAGGAGAGCGAGCGCGCCGCATAGAGGCCGAGCGCCTTGAGGTCGCGCGCCAGTACCTCCATCGCAGCAACGCCGCCCGCCTCGATCGCCTCGACGAATTCCGCACGGGTGGCGAACGGGAAGTCCTCGCCGCCCCACAGGCCGAGGCGCTGCGCATAGGCGAGGTTATGAACCGTGGTGGCGCCGGTCGCCGAGACGTAGAGCACGCGCGCGTTCGGGAGCGCGTGTTGCAACCGCAACCCGGCGCGACCCTGCTGCGAAGCGGCGACATCGCCGCGCTCGGCCTTGCCGCCGGCGGCGTTCTGCATGGCGTGCGACTCGTCGAACACGACGACGCCGTCGAAGTCCGCGCCCAGCCATTCGACGATCTGGCGCACACGCGAGGCCTTGTCGTCGCGCGCATCCGAGCGAAGCGTCGCGTAGGTGGTGAACAGGATGCCTTCGCCAAGGCGAATCGGCGCACCCTGCCGGAAGCGCGAGAGCGGCGTGATCAACAGGCGTTCCTGGCCGAGTGCCGACCAGTCGCGCTGAGCGTCCTCGATCAGCTTGTCAGACTTGCTGATCCAGACCGCGCGACGACGGCCTTTGAGCCAGTTGTCGAGCAGCACGCCGGCGACCTGGCGGCCCTTGCCCGCGCCGGTACCGTCGCCGAGGAACCAGCCGCGACGGAAGCGTACGGCATCCTCCGCATCGTCAGCCGCAGCGGTAACGAGATCGAACGTCTCATCGACAGTCCATGAGCCGGCGAGAAAATCGGAATGCGCCTCGCCCGCGTAGATGACGGATTCGAGCTGGGCGTCCGAGAGCAGGCTGTCGGTGACGACGCTCGCCGGAAGATGCGGGCGATAGGCCGGCACGGGCGGTGCGACCGACGCCATCGCGGCCGACTGCACGAGCTTGGTCGGGTGCGCCTGCGCGCCCGGAATGCGGAACGACTGAAGCGCGTATTCCTCATAGATCGCGTCGGTGAGCTTGCGGCTTTCCGCCGGCGTCCACGCGACCGGCTCGTAGCCGAGTTCGCTCGCCTCGGGAGCCGCCGTCGTTGCGGCAGGAATGGACGCACGTTGCGCGAGATAGGCGCGAACGGTCCGCGGAGCGGCCGACCGCATGAGGGCCGGCGCCGAAACAGTGCCTGCGATCGGCAGACGCGGCGGCACGCGCGCGACGATCCAGCCGAGCAAGGTCGCGACGTCAGGCGCGATCCCGGGATTTTCGGGAAATGCCGCTGCATCGTCGGCGGGCTGCCGGTCGATCACGGTGAGGCGCGTGTCGATCGTCGTGCCGTGCTTGGCATAGACGGCGCCGTCGATCGCGGCCGAGAACACGACGCGGCCGCGTTCCTGCAATAGCACGAACGCATCCGTCCAGGCTGGATTGTCCGGCGTGAAGCTCACGCCGGTGATCGCCACCAGGCGCCCGCCGTCGGGCAGCCGGGCGAGCGCCGATGCGACATGCCGCAAGGCAGCGTCCGCCATGCGCCGGTCGACATTCGCGATTGCAGAGAACGGCGGGTTCATCAGAACGACGCTCGGCACGACGCCGGCATCGAGATGATCGTCGATATGCGCCGCGTCGAACCGCGTCGCAGCGACGCCGGAGAACAGTCGGTCGAGAATGCCGGCGCGTGTGTCGGAGAGTTCGTTGAGAACGAGCGACGCGCCGGCGAGCTCGGCGAGGATCGCGAGCAGGCCGGTGCCGGCGGACGGCTCCAGCACCACGTCGGCCGGTGCGATCGCGGCCGCGATGCTGGCCGCATACCCCAATGCGACCGGCGTCGAGAATTGCTGAAGCGCCTCGCTTTCTTCGGACCGGCGCGTGTGGGATGGAAGAAGCGCCGTTACCTTCGCGAGCATCGACAGCATCGCGGCCGGCGATGCCGCTTTGGCCCGCAGCGCCGGGCCGAACTTGCGCAGGAACAGGACCGTCGCCGCCTCGCAGGCGTCGTAAGCAGCCTTCCAGGTCCAGGCGCCGTCGGCGTCGGATGCGCCGAAGGCGGTTTCCATCGCGGCGCGCAGCATCGCCGCGTCGATGCGCTGGCCGCGTTCGAGATGCGGGAGGAGGAGCCGCGCGGCCGCGGCGATGGCGGGAGCCGGATCGGCAGCAACGCGGAGCGGCGCGGCGGCGGCCGCGGACGTCAAGGGATGGGACATGAAGGGAGCCTCGGGAGAGCTGGGACGGATCGGCCGCCCGACGCTCTCTCGACCCGCGACGGCTCACCTCCGTCCCGGCCCGCCTCTCCCTCTCACACGCTCAACCGATGCGCGGCCGCCGCCGCAGCGCATTGACGGTCTATGCCATTTTTGGCATAGTGCGGTTATGAAGGAAGTGAGGTGGCACGGCAGCAGCCGATCCGATGTCGAAGCATTTCCGACGGACGCCCGGCGCGATGCCGGATACCAACTGTTCCAGGTCCAGACCGGTGAGGACCCCTCCGACTGGAAACCGATGCCCTCGATCGGTCCAGGCGTCCGCGAGATCAGGATACGTCAGGCCTCCGGTGCGTTCCGGATCATCTACCTGACCACCATCGGCGATGTCGTTCACGTGCTGCACGCGTTCCAGAAGAAAACCCAAGCGACGGCCAAGCGGGATATCGACCTCGCCAAGGCGCGGCTCAGACAGATCAGGTGACGATGATGGCGAAATCCGTATTCCACGACCTCTTCCCCGCCGAGGAAGCCGCAGAACTCGAAATGCGCGCCAAGCTGCTGTCCGGCATCAACAAGTGGCTGAAGAAGTCCGGGCTGACGCAGACCGAAGCGGCCGAACACCTCGGTATCACCCAGGCTCGGGTATCCGAGATCAAGAATGGCAAGATCGGCCGATTCAGCCTGAGCATGCTGGTGCGGCTCGCGCAGCGTGCGGGCCTGCGTCCCGGAATCAGATTGCAGAAGGCGGCGTGACGGCGCAGACTCTCGGAGCGGAGGTCGCCGCGCTACCGATGCCTCTTGCAACGAGGATCATCCGAAACGTCGCCCATTGTCGGTGAAGGTGTAGTCATTGGCGGCGATCGCCTCGTCGACCGCTTCGTCCGAGGTCTGATAGTCGTGTTCGCGCTCGAGCTGACGATAGAGCCAACGGGCGAGATCGCGCAGGGCTTCCATCACAAGATCCTCGGCGTCGGGGGTCGTGTCCCGGCCGGTCGGACTGTCGCGCTCGACCGAGATTGCCATGCTGTGTTCATGATAGTAGCGATCCCGATGGACGATGCTGGCGTGGAGCTGGAAGAAATTCCGGCGCTGGATCGCCTGCAATGAGCTGGCGATCCGGTGGAGTTCGTCGTCCTTGGGCGCATAGTCACGGATCCGCCTGACGGCGGCGGGCGCGTAGCTATATTGGCCCTCGAAGCAGGCTCCGTCGCCTTGGCTCCAGAAGCCGGAGAACCAGATACAGGGTCTTTGCCTTGTGCCGCCGCCATAGAGGCGAACGGAAGCGGTTCGGAGACGAACGCCAAGCATGTCGCAGATGCGCTCGAAGTCGTCGTAGATGAACTCGTACCAGTCGTGATCGAGCGCGCCTTCACGATACCAGTCGCGGGCCTTCTCCTTGGCCGCGTTTGAAAGCTCGTCCAGGCGATAGACAGTGGTCTTGACGATCTCAGGCATCGGGGTCGCCTCCGTCGAGTGCAATGGTCAACCATTCATGTGTGCTGACCCAGCCGATGGACTTGCGCGCACCGAGATCGATAAGGTGGGCGCCGCCGCCATAGGCATCGAGCCGCGGCCTCGAGCAGCTATTGGCGTATTGGAATCCCCAGAGCCCGTTGAGGTCGAAGGCCTCGGCACAAAGCACCACGAAAGCGATGACGCATTCGGGATCGCCGCGTTCCTCGTCGTGCAACCAGAGCACCGTCCCGCCACGCGCCTCGTCGATCGAAACCGCGAGGCCAAAGGCGAGTGGGTGATCGGGATCGTCGGCAAGCACGCCGTTCTCGTAGATCTCGAGGGCGCGCGCCGCGTTCGCCGCCGTGCGGACATCGAGCAGGCAGGAAAAGTGGGTGAAGTAGTCAGCCATGTGAGCCTCCTGAAAGACAGAAAGCCCGGCACAGCGGCCGGGCTCATGTGCAGCGTGAAAGTTCGGATCGTCGAGGCGAACCGTCAGTGGTCATCGAGCGCAACGAGCGTGATGCCCTCGTCGGCGGCGTACTCTTTGGCAAGGCCGATCGCCCAGCGGCGCGCTTCCCAAAGTTCGTCGTTGTAGGATTCCCATTTGTCTCCGACGCGGGCGCAGCCGTCCGCGATCAGACGCGGCAGTTCGGGATGATCGGCGATCTCTTCACGCGCCTGGTCCAGCGTGTCCTCGACGGTGAGAACCAGCAGCGGATGCCATCCTGCCGGATCACGACAGTCGAGCATGATGCGCTGGGCGTCGTCGGCGGAGAGGCGGCCTGCGGCGTAGCGCCATGCCCGCCGCCATTGTTCGAGGCGGCAACCGGCGCGATAGCGGCGATCGCGCAGCCACCGGGCTCGCCCGCGGCCCGGCCGGACTTTTCCTCTCACGCCGCGGCCTTGACGTCGCGCCACCACGCGATGCGCTCGTCGCGCGTGGCGTTCGCGAGCCGCATCAAAAGATCGCCGTGGCACGCGCGCGGTGCACAGAAGCACACGAGATCGCGGCCGCGGAGCTCATCGAGCGCGCGCAGCAAGTGATGCTGGTCCGCGAGCCAGCGTTCGTATTTCGCGATGACGGCTGCGCGATCGCCGTCGCGGCCAATCCGGAACGGATTGCCCCACTTGCTGCCGCGCCCGATATAGACGGCGCCGGCGTGCGCACCTGCGTGATGCTTGTTGAGAACCCTGCACATCGCCTTTGCTCCTTCGTTCAGCGTTGCGGCTGGCGGACGGACGGGCGCGGTTGAGTGTTGGCAGTCACGCGAGGTCTTCTGGCCGACGCGGGAACGGCTTGCCGTTGACCGCCGATACGCCGCGCCCAGACAAGACGCGCCGCAACGCATATGACGAAGGATCCGTGCAGGGTTCTGCAGCGCCACGCCTTGCGCGTGCCGGATGACGCCGCATCGGGCGTGCCTGCATGTCGGCGCCGGAGCGGAGCAAGCGCCGCATGGTACGCTCCGCCCCTCACGGCGCGACCTGGTGGGTGAACTCTTCGAGCAGATCGGTCGTGGATTTTCCCATGATCTCATCGGCCGAGATCAGAACGACGGCGCCGCCGAAACCGTCCGGGCGCATGCGCGAGCAGGTGAAGGACGAGACGGCCGTGACATAATTCAGCGTCGGCGACCGCTTCACGATGTCCTGTATGATGAATTCCCAGGAGGTCGTGCTGAGATCGAGGTCGAGATGCGACGGCAGCGGTCCGGTTGACTGCGCGTCGGGCAGATGCTCCCTGACGAAGCTGTTGGCGGCGCCGTCGCTCCCGTGTTCCGATGCGGCAAGCGCGCCCTCGAGCGCCGCGCGCTCGACATAGAGCAGATCGGCCGGTCCCTGCTCGGAAAAGAAATACCAGCTATCGCCGTCGCGTTCGGCCTCGAAGATGTGCGAGAGAAGGAGGCGCTCCAGCGGCGTCATGTCCGCGTCGGGGATCGTCTGCTGGATCACGGTCGGGGTGAAGTAGTCGGCCATCGGGGTTCTCCTAAATGCAAAGCGCCTGGCTCTCCTTGTCGGAGGCCGGGCTGCGTCGGGTTGGAAAGGATGCGTGAATGTCAGAGCCGCCACATCGCGACGATCTCCTGCGCCTGGCGGTGATAGTCGAGCATCTGCCGGTAGAACGCTTTGCGCGCCGCCCGATGCTGGGGATATCGGCGCGCCTTCCGTGTGAGCTTGCGAGACGCCGCGCGCACGACGGCGCGCCATCCGTCATGCACGGTGATGTCGAGCCGCAGATAGGTGCCGTACATCACGCGGCCTCCGTCGGCTCGGCCAACGCCGGCGCGTCGAGTTCGCGCTCGATGCGCCGCGCGCGTCCCATCCAAGGCTCGGGACGGATCGCTTTCACCCAGTCCGCGAACGACGGAATGAAGCCGAGATCCTCGATGACGTGCTGTTCGCCGATCCAGCGCGTCGGAATCACGCGGCCCGACGACAGCGTGACCGTCGGACCGAAGATGGTCTCTGCCATGAAGATGCCCTCGGCATGATGCCGAAGCGCGCGATGCCGGAAATCCGCGGTGATCTCCTTGCTGGCATCGAACCAGCTATGGATCTCCAGATAGTCTTCGACCGTGCCGCCCCATTTGCGGACGGACGAAAGGGAGTGGTGATAGGGATGCGCCATCGCCGCCTCCTAGAACACATGCTCGGTGTATTCGGAGGTCTCGATCCGCTCATGGTAGTGGAGCGTGATCGAGCGTGCGGCGACCTCAAAGACGAATTCGCCGTAAGCGCCGAGATTGTCTTCCCAACCGCCGTGCGCTTCTTCGAGAACGTCGTAGGCGAGGTGCTCGACGGCGTCCCGCACCGACAACGTCTGGCGGACAATATCGAGACTGCCCGGTTGCACATGGGCGATTTCGATCGTGCGCGGCGGAAGTTTGAGGATGACATCCCGCGCGACATAGGCGCTCACGTCCTGGATCTGGCCGCTGTCGCCATAGCCGTCGAACTCGACGATGACGGTGCCAATGTCCGCCTCAGCAAGCACGTCGAACAGGGCAGCCTTGTTGTCGGTTCGAACGGACTCGGAGAGCCGTTCGAATTCGCGCGCTCGCGCTGCCTGTGCATCGGGGTCGCATGCGGGGGACGACGTTGACGATTCGTGGTTGGTCATGACGGTGCTCCAAAAACGATGAAGCCCGGCGCATTGGCCGGGCCAAGGGTTGAGATGTCGGTGAAGGAAGCGGGACGGCCGGAGCTGCCCCGCTGCATCAGTCATTCGGCCGCGACCGTATGCGGCTGCTCGTCGTCGCTCGCGTCGCTTTCTTCGTCCTCGTCGGCGGCGAGGAATTCCGGGAGCGGCTCGGCCGGACTATCGCCGTCCGTGGCCTCCGGCGTCGCGTCGGCGAGACGCAGCGGCTCGGGCAGCCAACCGGTGCCGTCGAGCAGGCGCTCCGCCTCCTTCGCCATCTCGGTCTTCTTGAGATGGTCGATGAGCTGCGCGCTGCCTTCACCCTTGGCCTCACGGACGGCTTCGAGGATGCGGGCCTTGGTCACGCGGCCGAGATAATTGTCAACCGTCGGCCGCCATCCCGCTTCCACCATGTCGAGATTGACCGCCCGCGCCAGGCGATCGGCCTGGTCGAGACGCCGCCGCAGGCCGTGCGCCGAGACGCCCGTGCCGCCATAGCGGTCGACCTTCTCGAACAGAGCGTTCACGCCGTAGGAGACGCAATGCGCGAGCAGCGACGCGCGGCTGGCGTCGTCGAGGCCGGCGAGCCAATCCCACAGCGCGTTCTCGTCCTTCGGCAGGTCGGTCGTCCAGGACGTCTCGCGATCCTCGATCGATTTCGAGGATGCCGACTCCTTCAAACCGCTGGCCTGTGCCGAAAGATAGACCTCCCGCACGGACACCTGCAGGCAGGCGCTCGGCGTCTCGCGCTGGAAGGCGTCGAGGCAGAGCTTGTGCAGAAGCGCGGTCATCGCGACACGCGGATTGCTGGCGACCGCGTCGCGCAAGGCGAGCGTCCGATGAGCGGTCAGTTCCATGACCAGGCGCTCGGGCAACGGCTTGATGCCGTCATCCTCCTCATCCTCGGCGTCGGGCTCTCCGGCGACCGTGATCGTGGTCCGGGACGTGGACGCCGTCTCGGACTCGCCGGCTTCCTCGCCGTCCGGCCGCTCGACCGGCGCCTCGTCTTCCGGCTTCACGAAGCCACGCTCGACCAAGAGCGTGCCGTCGCTATCGATGCTGACGAAGGCCCCCGCACGGGCAATCTCGGCCGGATCAAAGATGTGCGGCCGCTCGTCGAACGCGGATAGCGCCTCCTCGATCTCACCGAGACGCGCATCGACCTCATCCGGCAACTCGTCGGCGTCCTGATATTCCGCCTCGAGCTTCGCCTGCTCGGCCCGCAGGGCGTCGATGGCGGTCTGCTCCTCGGCGGTGATGTCGGCGGGCGTGCCGTCGAGCTGCCGCAGCCCGTAATCGTGGTTATACGGGAAGCTGATGGCGACCTCGATCCACTTCCAGCCTTCAACCGCGATCGATTCAGCTTCGGCCTTCAGCTTCTCGGTGACGAGACGGTCGAGCAGTGGCACGTCCTCCAGCCAGCCGCCGTCGTCGTTCTCGAACAAATCGCGCAGGATGGTGCCACCTGCCGCTTTGTAGGCCTTGATCCCGACGAACTGCGCGCGCTTCTCCGCGGCGCGCACCGTGCTCTCGGTTAGCATGCGCCGGATCTGATACGGCTCGTCGTAGCCGGAGTGGCTGACGTTCTCCCAGACCTGCTCCTGCCGCCCATGATCATCGCAAACGGCGAACGCCATGAGCTGCTCAAGCGTCATGCCGTCCTCGGCATAGATATCGTGGAGCTTCGGCGAGACGGACGCGAGCTTCAGCCGCTGCTTGACGATCGCGGCCGTCACATTGCGCCGCGCGGCGATCTCCTGCAGCGTCATTCCGCCGTCGCGCAGCGCCTGGAAAGCGCGGAATTGATCGAGCGGATGGAGCTCCACACGGTCTTCATTCTCCGCGAGAGAATCGTCTTCGGCGATTCCGCCTTCGCGAACAACGCAGGGAACGGACTGCGTCTTCGCCATGCGCTTCTGCTTCACGAGAAGCTCGAGCGCGCGATAACGCCGCCCGCCGGCCGGCACTTCGAACATGCCGGTCTCATTGCCGTCGCCATCACGCACGGCACGAACGTTGAGACTTTGCAGCAATGTGCGCTGCGCGATGCTCTCAGCCAGTTGTTCGATCGATACGCCCGCCTTGACGCGGCGCACGTTCGACTGGCTAAGCATCAGCTTGTTGAACGGAATGTCGCGCGAGGGCGACAGTGTGATCTTCTCAACGGCCTTTGCCATCTCAGTTCTCCACGACGGGCGGCCGAGAGTCTCTCTCTCGACCTCCAACCCGCCGCGCAACCCGGCGCAGCCCTCTCACTCTCTTTCTCCGGGCGCGCGCCGCACACCCGGATGATGGCGCCGCACCACCACGCGGCGCGTATCCGTCGCCTGGGCCAGCCGCCGGATCAGGGCGAACTCGGCATCGGAGCATTCGCCGCGCACGATGATCTCGACCCAGTGACCGAACCGGCCGACATGGGAGTCGCGCAGCCGATGCGCCGATGACGTGATGAAACTTTCAAGCGGCTCGTTGAGCCGCACACGCGACGTCAGGATCAGGAGGCCGGACCCGAGATTGCCACACCAAGTGAACTCGTCGGCGGCATTGGTCTTGGTGGCGCCGCCGATCTTGCGCTCGCCGACCTTGCGGAAGGCCTCTTCGAACGTCGCCGGGTTCGGCGTGATCCTGGCACCGGCAGTCCGCCGATAAACCCACGGCGGGCGGTCCGGGTCGATTTTGCCGACGGCGATCTGGTGCAGAAGGTCGCCGAGATAGGACGGGTCGGCGGGATAGGGACAAACCCGCCACAGATTGCGGATGGTCAGCCGCCTTGCTGGATCGAGCGCGAACAGTCGCGCGCGGACGCTTCGCCATCGTTCTGCGCGGGCCGCCCGCGTGTTTCGTTCGTCCTGATCCCAGCGTTGGGCGCGCCGGGCCATTTCAGTCGCGACGTCGTGCTGCTGCGACTGGACAATCGATGCGAACAGCGGCAAGGATTCGCATTCGCGATGCTGCTTGCGAAGAAACGCCGCGCGTTTGCGCGGCGTATCCTCATAGGATGTGGGCCTCGGCCAGCGACGGAAGCGCATCACTGCTGCTCCCGCTGCAGGGCGGCGACCGCGGCGCGCAACGCGCGTTCGCCGGTGACGATCCGTCCGGCGATGCGAGCGGCGTGCGCATAGACGGAGAGCGGGTATTCGCCCTCGAACAGGATGTCGCGCTCGATGCCCATGCCGAGAGGGAGCTCCACCTCCTGCATTTCGGCCAGGCTGAACGATCCGAGCTCGGGCTCTCCGAGATCGGCGAGGCCGTACAACGTGTCGCCGTCCTCATCGAGTTCCGTCGCGAGCCAAGTGCCGATGCCGAGCGGATTGAAGAACTTCACCACGGGCACATGATCGAGACCGTGGCGACGGCCGTTGGCGAGCAGGCGCTCGCGCAGGTCCGGTGTCAGGAGGATCATGCCGTCCTCCCGTCAATGGCGCTGATGGAGGTCTTGGACGGTGCTTCATTGTCCGGAAGGAAACCGAGAACATAGTCAGCCGCTTTGCTCGCCTGCGATGCAGCGCGAACGATGGCCCGATTATCCTCTCGCAAGCAGTCCAACCACGAGCCGATATAATCGGCGTGCCGTACGGTCGGCACGATGCCGAGCGACGCACAGGAGAACGCGGCGCAGAGCTCAGCGATCAGTTCCTCGAAGGCGTATTTCTTCGAGCCGTGTGCGCCGGACAGATCCCGGTTCAGCCGCGAATGATGACCGCTCGCATGACCCAATTCGTGCAGCGCCGTGCGGTGCCAGTCGATCGGCTGAAAATAGGCGGCCGGCGGCGGCACTTGAATATAGTCCGCCGAAGGGACGTAGAAGGCGCGATTGCCGCCGATGCGGAAGTCGATGCCGGTCGCCTTGATCAGCCCTCCACGCGCGGCTCGATCATGCCGGGCAGCGGCGGCGGCGCGACGGTCGCGATCTCGTCGGGCAGATCATCGCACTGATCCGTGTTGAAGACGGTGAAGCGCTTCAGGAACGGGATCGCCTGTGCGTCCTCGCCGGTTTCCGCCGCGCGCTTCTTCTCGCCATCGGGAATAAAGCGATCGGCATAGACGACGGTCGTGCCACGTTCACCCTTGCGGACATGGCCGCCGAGCGAGAGCGCCTGGCGGAAGGTGAGCCAGCTCTGGCCGGTGAAGCCGTGTTCGATTACGGCGCCCCAGAGGATCAGGACGTTGACGCCGGTGTATTGGCGCGCCGTTGATGCGTTTTGGGGCATGGCGAGCGGCGCTTTCGCCGCCGCGGTGCCCCAGGGTTGCACCCAGGGCACGCGGCCCGCCTCCAGCTCGGCGATGATTTTCGTGGTGATATCATCATAGAGGCTCGCCCGGCTCTCGCCGGCGCGCGCCCACTCACGGTATTTCGACATCGCGGGTCTCCGCGACGGGCGCCGGAGGCCTCTCCTCCAGCCCTTAACCCGTCACGGCCAAACCCGCCTGCACTCTCGCTCTCCTGAACGGACCTTTCCGCGACTACGCCCGCCGCCGCAGCGCCGCTTTCAGCTCGTCGTTCCAATCGTCTTCGCGCGCACGCAGGCGTTCGAAATGGCAACCCTCTGTTTCGGCGACGGCGCGGATGCGATCGCCAAAGACGTCGCCCTGCAGATTGCTGTCCGTCGCGGCAACGAGCTGCGTGTCAGACCGCGCAGCGATCGTATGAAGCGCGGCTTCCGTCGCCGGAGACCATCCCCCGCCGGTGCTGACATAGAGCGAGTCGTGCCGCAGACCTTCGAGCGCAGCGAGACTCATCGCGTCTATCGCGGCTTCGGCGACGCAAATGCGTCGCGCTTGTGCGGCGCCCAGCCGAAACAGAACCTTCGCTCCACCAGTCGCGAAGCCGCGCCATTCGGGACCGCGCTCCTCCCATCCGGTCACGGCGCCGGCGTCGTCGGTATGTGCCGCCCACATGCTGCCATGCGGGCCTTCGCGCAGGCGGTCCTGCTCAACCGCTTCCTGGATGAGGTGATCCGGGATGGCGCGCGCATCGGCGAGGTAGCGCCAGGTCGGCGAGCCGGTCCGCGGTTTGAGCCGGGTTTTCCATCGGTTCGTCACTGGCGCGAGGGGTTTGGCGCGTGCCGGCCGCTTCCAGGCCGGCTCCGTCGGCTGGAAGCCAACGAGAGCTGCGACGTGATCGAGCGCCTCGGGAAAGGTTTTTACGCCGAGATGCTTGGCGAGATCGAACACGTCACCCTTGCTGGTCGACATAGGGTCGAACCATCCGCGTCCGTTGTGAATGACGATGACGATCTGACCCTCGCCGCGCCGGTATTTGACCGCGCGCGCCGTGCTCTCTTTCAGATCCACCTGCCAGCCGGCCTTTTCCAGCAGGGCGGCGCAGGGGACTTTCTCGCGCAGTTCGTTTTTCGCTCGAATGTCCATATTTCCTACGCGGGCCACGAGACCGTCGATGTCCAGCCCTTTTTTCGGTCGAAACAGATTATCCCACGCTTTGCCTGAGTGCTGTCCAGCCGGAACGGCATGAGGAATGACCCGTCGGATTCGACAGGGTGCGCCGGCTGCCCGGCCGGCGGATGCTCCCCCCACGGCGCGCGCGTCGGCGAGGGAGCCCAGGATGCGAGCAAGAGGAATGGCGCGGCTGCTCGGGCATGGCGCGGACGCAGGCAAGTCCGACGCTCCGACAGAGACCGTCGCGCATGCCGGGCCGGACGCCAACCGGAACCAAACGGGGAGACATCACATGCCAGCCATCGGCTACGTCAACAAGCTCGACGATGGTTCCTATCGCGGCACGTTGCGGACGCTGTCGATTTCCGCGGCCTTGAAGATCATGCCGAACAAGGAGAAGAAGCCGGAGAGCGATCAGCCGGACTATCGAGTCTATGCCAACGGTGCCGAGATCGGCGGCGCGTGGATTCGCAAGAACAAGGAGAACGGCGCCGACTACGTGTCGGTTTCGATCTCCGCGCCCGAGTTCGGGCCACGCAGGCTGTTCGCCAATCTCGGCCGCGCCGCCGGATCGGAAAGCGACGACGAATTTGCGGTGATTTGGAATCCCGCTGAGTAGTAGACACGTGAATGCCCGTGCATGTGGCGCCACAGGGCGTCTTGATATGTCATCATCGATCGACTTCAATCGCGACAAACACGCGCGCACCAGTCTCGGCGCCTTTCGAGCAACCAAGCTTTCCAGCGCGAGATCGGCGTTGGCTCCAATACGTCGCGGTCCAACTCCGCAAACATGCGCGAGCCGAGCTCTTCGATCACGCCAAAGTCCGCAAGCATCTGCGGATGGAACACGATGATGTCGACACGATCGTAGTCATTTCGCAAGACCGGCTGAAAGAATTCGAGCGCCTTTTGCTCGGCCGTATGCGCCTCGTACTGCTCATGGTCTCCGATCGCTTGTTGCCGAAGTGCAAATAGCTCCTGATAGCGCGTCCCATCCTTCGTCAAAATCGCACACGGCGGGATGTAGTACGGCA
>JAFKKS010000320.1 GCA_017304555.1 Hyphomicrobiales bacterium | reverse complement strand
TTGCCTCTGTGTTCCTCGTCGTTCTCGCCTCGTCCGTTCACGCCACCTGGAATCTTCTCGCCAAGCGCGCGGCGTCCGTCGGGCCCGTGTTCGTATTCGTCTACAACGTCATCGCCTGCGTCGCCTATGCGCCGTGGGTGATTTACCTCGTGGTACACGGCGCGACGATCGCGAGTTGGGCCGCCGCGATTGTCGTGTTTCTGAGCGCGCTCATCCATCTCGCCTACAGCCTGTGCCTGCAGCGTGGCTACCAGGTGGCTGACCTCTCGGTCGTCTATCCGGTGGCGCGCGGCACCGGCCCGATGCTCGCGACGGTAGGAGCCATTCTGCTGCTCGGCGAAAGGCCGACGGGACAAGCGCTGTCGGGCCTCGCGGCGGTCGTCATCGGTATCGGCCTGATCGCAACCCAGGGCGACCTCTCCGCCTTTCGCCGGCCCGGCGGCCAAGCGGGCATTCGCTGGGGGCACGGCGACCGGAGGGCTGATCGCCTCCTACACCGTCGTCGACGCTTATGCCGTGAAGGATCTCGGCGTCGCCCCTGTCGTCCTCGACTGGCTCAACAACCTCTTGCGCTTTTTCTTTCTCGCCCCGCTGGTGATCGCCAATCCACGCCGCGCCTGGGCGTCGATGCGCGGTTCCTGGTGGCTGGCGCTCGGCGTCGGCGTCCTGTCGCCCCTGTCCTACATCTTCGTCCTCATCGCGCTGGACATGGGCGCGCCGCTCAGCGTCGTCGCGCCGATGCGCGAGATGTCGATGATGGTCGGCGCCCTGATGGGCATGGTGATCCTGCACGAGCCGGTCGGGCCGTGGCGCCTGATCGGCTGCGCCATCCTCGTCGTCGGCGTGATCCTGTTGTCGTCGTCATGACGAGTGCCCGGTTCCAACATTTGCGCCGCTCAGTACAGCGCTGTATGTGACGCGGCATGGCCAAGCGGCTGACCGCACAGGATTGGATCGACTTCGCGCTCAAGAGTTTGGCTCGCGACGGCTTCGAAGCGCTGAAAGCGGACGTGCTCGCGCGCAAGCTCGACGTGTCCCGCGGCAGTTTCTATTGGCACTTCACCGAACTGGCCGATTTTCATGCGCAGGTGATCGCGCATTGGCGCCAGACGGCGACGGACGCGATCATCACGGACCTCGAGGGAATTCCTCGCGCGACGCGCCTCGATGCACTGTTGCAGCGCGCCTTCAGCCACAGCGGCGCGTTGGAGTTGCGCATGCGCGCCTGGGCCGACCACAACGCGCAGGCGGAGGAAGCATTGCGCGACATCGACCGGCGGCGCTGTGCCTACATCGAGCGCATGCTGGCGGATGAAGGCGTGGCGCTGGCCGACGCGGCCACGCGCGCGCAGGTCCTCTATTGGGCCTATCTCGGCGCGGCGCTCAGCCGCACCAAGCTCCAGAGGGCAGCGCTCAAACGCATGGTCGACGAGCTCAAGCGCATCGGCCTCGGCGGCCCGGCAGCCGGCGGCGCGCGGCCCCGTCCGCGCGGACGCCGCACCGCCCGCACCAAGGCCGGCGATTAAGCCTTTTCGCAGTCTCTTCACTAATCCGGGCATAATCTGCCACAATCCCCCGCCATATCACCGCGGTCCGCCGGGAGCGCCAGTTCAAGCCATGAGTTCGCGTGTTTCGTTCGATGCGGCAGGTCACGATCTGCCGGATGGGTCGGGCTCGCGCCCGATGTCCCCGGATGATCGAAAGCCGCAAGGGAGCGAAGAAGGCACGCCGCTCGCGCGCCTTCTTCGCTCCCTCGCGACGCCGGACGGCATCGCGATCCTGTCCCTCTTCGTGCTCGTGGTCGTGGTGTTCGCGACTTTCCGCGACTACGGCCTCGGCTGGGACGACTACACGCACTCGCAGATGGGCGACCTCGTCCTCTCCCTTTACGGCTCGGGCTTCCGCGACCAGCGGGCGCTCTCCTTCGTCAATCTGTATTATTACGGGAGCGGGCCGGACATCCTGGCGGCGCTCGCCGCGAAGGTGTTGCCGTTCGACCTGTTCGAAACGCGCCGCCTCGTCGACGCGCTGATCGGCGTCGTCGGCATCGTCGCCGCCTGGCGCATCGCGCGCCGTGTCGCCGGCCCGCGCGCGGGGCTTATGGCGCTGCTCCTCCTCGCCACCTGCCCGATCTATTTCGGGCACATGTTCATCAACGCCAAAGACGCCCCCTTCGCCGCTGCCATGACGGTGCTGCTGCTCGGGATCGTGCGGCTGTTCGAGGAATATCCCAAGCCGTCGCCGATAACGGTGCTGCTGTTCGGCTGCGGGCTCGGCGCGGCGATCGGCACGCGCGTCATCGCGGTCATCACCATCATTCCGGTGGCGCTCGCACTGGTGCTGATGCTCTACCTCGACACGCGTCGCGCTTCCCTGCGGGCCGCGCTCGTTCGCCTCGGCCGTTTCGCTTTCTCGGTACTGCCGGGGCTCGCGCTCGCCTATCTCGTCATGGGCTTGCTCTGGCCGTGGTCCATTACCTCACCGCTTAATCCGCTGCGCGCTGCTGAATATTTTTCCGTGTTCTTCGAAAAGCCGTGGCGCGAAGTGTTTGAAGGTCGCCTGATCGAAGTGCCGGACATGCCGGCGAGCTATCTGCCGACACTGTTGTCTTTACAACTCCCGGAGATCCTCCTGGCGCTGTTCGCAATCGGCGTTGCGATCGCCGCGATATGGGTGATGCGCGCGGCGCTGTCGCCGCAAAGGCGCGCCATCGCGCTCCTGCTCATCGCGTCGGCGCTGGCGCCGATCATCCTGGCGATCGCGACCCGCCCGGCGATGTATAACGGCTTCCGCCACTTCCTCTTCTTGCTGCCGGCTTTCGCCGTCCTCGGCGGCATCGCCGGCGCCTGGCTGTGGGAACGCAGCGCCCGCCTCGGCCGCCCGGCGCTCGCCACGGCCGCGACGATCGCCGCCATCGGCTTCATCTCTCCGGTGATCGAGATGGCGCGTTTGCACCCCTACGAATACACACACTTCAATCACATCGAAGGCGGCGTGAAGAGCGCCGAGAACGAGTTCATGCTCGACTACTGGGGCCTATCCTTCAAACAGGCCGCACAGCAGTTGCGTGAACGTCTCGCCGAGCGCATGGAAACGCCGCCGAAGGGCCGGCGCTGGCGCATCGCCGTGTGCGGCCCGCATGCGCCCGCCGCCGTCGAGCTCGGTCCCGAGTTCGAGCCGACCTGGGATATCTCCAAGGCGGATTTCGCGCTGATGCTCGGCACGTATTATTGCCTGCAGTTGCCAGCCCCGGTCCTGGCTCATGTCGAGCGCGAAGGCGTCAATTACGCCCGCGCCTACGACGTCCGCGAGCGATCATTCTCGACACTCTTTGCGGTGCCGCACTTATAATCTGGCTGCGCGGCGGGCGTCAGCCGTGCGCGAACTCCCAATAGAGCTTGCGCGCTTTCTGAAAGAGCGGCCCCGGCTGTAACGAGCGATCGTCGATCCGGATGATCGGCACGACTTTGCTGTAATTGCCGGACGAGAAGATTTCGTCGGCATTCTGAAAGTCGGCGTAGCGAAGCGCGCTCTCCACCACCGTCACGCCGGCATCGCGCAAAAGCGCGATCGTGCGGCGACGCGTAATGCCGGCGAGAAACGTACCGTTCGCGATCGGCGTATACACGACGCCGTCCTTCGCCATGAAAATATTGGCAGTCGCGAGTTCCGCGACATTGCCGAGCATGTCGCACAATAAGCAGTTGTCGAAGCCCGCCGCACGCGCATCGAGCAGCGCGCGCGCATTGTTCGGATAAAGGCAGCCCGCCTTCGCATCGACCGGCATGCACTCGTAGGTCGGACGCCGGAACCGCGACAGCGTGATCGAAAGGCCCGTCGGCGGCGGCATCGGCGTCTCGTACAGACACAGGCACGACATCGTCGAGTCAGGATCGGGCGGCACCGCGACCGGGCCACCCTGCTCCGCCCAATACATCGGCCGGATGTAGAGCGCCGCCTTCGCATCAAAGCGCTTGAGACCGTCACGCACCAGGCCGATCCAAGTCTCCGGAGAAACGTCCGGCTTCAGCCGCATCGCTTCGGCGGATGCATTCACACGCGCGCAGTGCAGATCGAGATCGGGCGTCACACCCTCGAAGGCGCGCGCGCCGTCGAAGACGGAGGAGCCGAGCCAAGCCGCGTGCGTGCGCGCACCCATGATCGGCACGTTCCCTTCGTGCCAGTCGCCTTTGTAGAAGGTCCAAGTCTTCGACCACTCAGCTTGCGTCGCCATGGTTCCTCCGCCAAACGGCGCGGCTCGCGCGCCTTAATCTCACGTCATCAGTGTACGATCTTTCCGGCTCCATCGCGCAAGAGACGCTCCGCCTCCTGCGCCATGTCGCGCACGATTTCGTCGACGGGACGCACCGCATGGACGAGCCCAACCACCTCGCCGAAGAAAACGCCGGTGTGATCCGCTTCGCCGGCATGGAACGCTTTCCAGAAACGCTCCTGTTCCCGCGCCTGCACCGACGGCTCCGCCAATTCTGCGTCGCGGCCGTGCCACTCCTTCACGAAATCGGTCGTGATCGCGCGGCCAGTAAAGCCGTCCGGCCAGGTGATGCCGCGCACGGTATCGACGGCTTTCGTGCGGACAGTGGAGTCGCCATCGGCGGCGATGATCGCCTTTTGGAAGCCGGGCGGCGTCAACGCTTCTTCGCTCGCCATCATCCGTGATCCGACCAGCACGCCGTCGGCGCCGAGCATCAATGCGGCAGCGAGCCCACGCCCGTCTCCTACGCCGCCGGCGGCGACCAGGAGCGTATCGGGCGACGCCTTACGCAGATGATCCGCCACTTCCGGTACTAAGGTGAAAGTCGCACGCAAAGCCCCATGCCCGCCTGCTTCGCTGCCTTGCGCGACGATGATATCGGCGCCGGCGGCCAGCGCCTCGCGCACATGCGCCATGGTCTGCACCTGGCAGATCAATGGAACGCCGGCCGCCTTGATCCGACCGGCAAACGGCGCCGGCGCGCCGAACGACAGCATCAGGGCAGCGGGCGAACGGCTCAGAACGCCATCGAGCAGTTCCGGCGAGCGTGCCAGAGACCAAGTAATGAAGCCGCAACCGACTCGCCTGTTGCCGGCCGCGCCGAATTCGCGCTCCAGCCAGGTAGCGTCGCCATAGCCCGCACCGATCAAGCCAAGGCCGCCGGCCTGCGTCACCGCCGCTGCCAGCCGGCCGCCCGCGATCGATCCCATCGGTGCGGAGATTATCGGATGCTCGATGCCGAGCCGCTCCGTCAGCCGTGTCCGCAAACTCATCGTATCGTTTCCTCAAATACAGAAGGTCAATGCAAAACGAGAGAGCGCCAACGCGCTCATTTCAGTGGCGCGGCAATCACGAAAGCTGCGCGAGAATGCGCGCCCAACTGCGCGTTCCTTTATGGAAGGACGTGAGATCATATTTTTCGTTCGGAGAGTGGACGCGATCGTCGTCAAGGCCGAAGCCGACAAGCAGCGTGTCCATGCCGAGAACATTCTTGAAGTCTCCAACGATCGGGATCGAGCCGCCCGACCCGATCGTGACGGCCTTCTTGCCCCACTCGTCGGACAACGCTTCCCGCGCCTTCACCAGCGCCGGATTATCGAACGCAAGCTGGATCGCACCGCTATTGGAATGCGAGAGGAACTCAACCGAGCTGTCTGAAGGAATCCGTTCACGGACGAAAGCCCGAAACGCGTGCTGGATCTTGTTGGGATCCTGATCGCCGACGAGCCGGAACGACACCTTGGCCGAGGCTTCCGCGGCGATCACGGTCTTCGCGCCGGCGCCGGTGTAGCCACCGACAATGCCGTTGGCGTCGCAGGTCGGGCGCGTCGAGACTTGCTCGATCAGCATCCTATCCTTCTCGCCGGCGGGAAGCTTAAGGCCGATCGGACCGAGAAATTCCTCGGGCGTCAGGTTGAGCGCCTTCAGATCGGCTTTGATGTCGGCGGGAAGTTCGTGGACGCCGTCATAGAAGCCAGGCAGCGTCACGCGACCATTGTCGTCGTGCAGCGCGGCGATGATCTTGCTCAGCACCCGGATCGGATTTTGTGCTCCGCCACCATAAATGCCGGAATGGAGATCACGGTTGGCGCAACGCACGATCACCTCTTCATAGACCATACCGCGCAGCGAGGTGGTGATCGCCGGCGTGTCGATGTTCCACATGCCGGTGTCGCA
>JAFKKS010000319.1 GCA_017304555.1 Hyphomicrobiales bacterium | reverse complement strand
GGCGAGAAGCTCATCATCCCTGATGACAGCGCGGTTCCTGAACAGTGGACCAAGGTCGAACGCAGGATAGATGCACAGCGGATTAAAGCGGCGCTGAAAGGCGGGCTTGAAGTGAACTGGGCCGCTATCGAGCGGTCGCCCGAGACGATTTCCGTGAGGACGAAATGACGATGTTCGATGAACTGCGCAAGCCCTTCCCACCAGAGCGGGTTTCCTGGCGCGTCGGCGCGACAAAGGACAATCGCGGCCTTGCCCTCGCGTATATCGACGCTCGCGATGTGATGGAGCGCCTGGACGAAGTGTGTGGGCCGGATGGCTGGCAATGCCGCTATCCGCACGCGAACGGCAAGACTGTGTGCGAGATCGGCATTCAGATTCCACGCCGTCACGTCGAAAAGATCGACGGCGCAAATAACACGATCACGCAGATGGAGTGGGTGTGGAAGGCAGACGGGGCCGGAGACACGGACGTTGAAGCCGAAAAGGGCGCTCTCAGCGATGCGTTTAAGCGCGCCGCCGTGCGATGGGGCATCGGCCGCTACCTTTACGACATCGAGAGCGTGTGGGTCACCATCGAGCAGTACGGCAAGTCGAAGGTCATCGCACCGAGCGAGATGGGGCGACTGGCGAAGTTACTGGGCGGCAAAGCGCCGCCGCCGAAACCTGATAACGCAGCCTTGGACAGCAAGGCGTTGGCGACCGACTTCATGCACGAGATCACTTTGATTGCGACGGACCCGCGCAAGACGAAGCTCGACCTCCAAGCGTGGCTCAAGACGAAGAACCTCGATCCGTTGACCGAGCCCGACTACGAGCTCGTCAGCGCACACTACAAGGCATCGAAAGCCAATATGAAAGAGCGGGAAGCAGCATGAGCGTCAACAAGGTGATTTTGGTCGGCAATGTCGGCGCGGACCCGGAAATTCGGCGCACGCAGGATGGGCGGCAGATTGCGAATATCCGCTTGGCCACGTCCGAAAGCTGGCGCGACAAGGCGACGGGCGAGCGGAAAGAGAAGACGGAGTGGCACCGCGTCACCATCTTCAACGAAGGCTTGTGCCGCGTCGTCGAGCAATACGTGAAGAAGGGATCGAAGCTCTACCTTGAAGGTCAGCTTCAAACACGGAAGTGGGCCGACAAGGAAGGCAACGAGAAGTACAGCACGGAAGTCGTGTTGCAGGGCTTTGGCGGCGCGCTCGTCATGCTGGACGGCAAAGAGAAGGCGTCCGCGCCGCAGCAATCATACCCCGAAGAAAAAGAGCGTGTCGGCAAGCATCGCGACGACATGGACGACGAAATCCCATTCTAGGTGAAGCCATGACCGCAGCCGCCTTCAAAGCTGAATACAGCGACTTCAAACTGATCCGCACGCGAAAGACCGTGCAGGTGATCTTCGAAGTCCCCGTGGAGCAATCGAATGATGTTCTGAAAGCTTTGGGCGGCATGCCTAACCCCGGCACATCAGTATGGTGTGCCATTGCGAGGCTTAACAACGAGGGGGTGGCGCAAACGGCAGACGCGCGGCCCGGTGCACCGGCAACCGAACATGCAGGTTCGAGTCCTGCCCCCCTCACCACAAACGATAAGCCTTCAACGTCATGGCATCAGTTGTCAGCGGCGCAGCAGGCTGGAATTTTGTGTGGTGAGCCAGCGTTCCATCAGTATCTTTCGGAGGCGCTTCCTAACTATTGGGAGAAGGCGCGCGTAACAGGAGAAGACCCGTATCTCCAGCATCGAGCCGCGCAAACGATCCGCGACATTTGCGGGGTTAAAAGTCGCCGCGACATTGATGCGCAGGCGGAAACAACATGGTCTGAACTTGTCGCCGATTACCGCGCCTGGATGCGCCAGCCCGAGGTTGTCGGCTGATGAAGATCGACCCGATCACCGGACCGCTATCCCGAGAAGAGTTCGCCGCGCTTATTGATGCGCCATATGGACGTGCGACTGAGGTCATTCGAAAATACGACCCTATGTTTGGTCGCGCTCCAGGCGAGCAGATCGAATGGGAAGTCACATTCGAGCGCGACGTGACGCAAGAAGGATACGCTGTTGTTAAGGCTTCTTCCGAAGAAGAAGCGCGAGAAGTTGCAGAAGGTCTTTCCAGTTTCGAGATTGATTGGAACGACGGTGACTTATGTCGAGGACGCGTAGCCGATGTTAAGGCCGTCCCCGCACCCGGCCGGAGAACGGCATGAGAGCCATCTCCGAATGGATCGGCAAGCACGACGACGGGCAAGAACGACGCCGCGACGGCGCCGCCGCGTGTTCGCTTGCGTGTGTTCGAGCGCTATGGAGGCCGCTGTTATCTGTCGGGCCGGAAGATCATGCCCGGCGACAAGTGGGAGCTTGAGCACGTCAAGGCACTCTGCAATGGCGGGGAACATCGCGAAAGCAATCTAGCTCCTGCCCTTGCCGCGCCTCACAAGATCAAGACCGCGCGTGATGTTGCGGAGAAGGCGAAGGTTGACCGGCTGCGAAAGCGCCACGCTGGCATTCGACCGCCTTCACGATTCCAGACAGCAAAGGACGGCAAGTACAAGCAGAAGATGGACGGGAGCATTGTGCTGCGATGAGCGCCCGCGCCAAGCTGCAAGATATGATTTCTTATCCGCCGCGCGGCCTCCGTGCCGATCGGGCGGCGGCATACCTTGGCCTGTCCAAGACCAAGTTTCTGGAGCTTGTGGACAACGGCATTTTCCCGGCCGCCAAGCGTCTGGATGGCGTTCGCGTATGGGATCGCGTTGCCCTAGATTCAGCATTCAGTGCAATCCCCGAGGCTGAGGACGGCGATGATACCCCAGAGGGCCGCCCCAACAGCTTCGATGTGATCCTGGGTGGCCGGTAATGGCGCGGAAATTCATCGCATACGTCAACGCCTGGACGGACCACACCGACACGGCTCGCTTTTATTTTCGCGCTGGCGGCAAGCGGACGCCCCTGCCCGGCGCGTACATGTCGTCCGAGTTCATGGAGGCTTACAATCGCCTCCTGGATGCGCACAAGGCGAAGAAAAGCCCGCAGGCACCCGTGGTACACGGCCCCAATACGTTGGGCTGGGTCATAGAGAAATGGGTTGTGTCGTCTGCGTTCAAGCACCTCGCCGGCGGCTCTCAAGAGCGATACCGGCGCGTCCTGGACCCGATCAAGGAAACGCTCGGGCGCGGGCTTATCTGCGATTTGAAAGAGCGCCATGTCCGCACCATGCGAGCGAAATTCAAGTCCACTTCGACCGCCGATTTGTCGGTGATCGTGCTGTCCAATTTGTGGACATTCGCAAAGGAAACGCTGGCCCTTGATCTTGGGCCGAACCCAACAACCGACATCCAGCGACTGCATCAGAAAAGCCATGAGCACGAGCCCTGGCCCGAGAAGCTGATTGCCGCCTTTGAAGCGGAGGCTACGCCGCGCGCCAACATGCGCATGGCCCTGCTCTTGCTGCTCTACACCGGCCAGCGCATCGGTGACGTAGCCGATATGAAGTGGAGCCAGTTCGACGGAGAGGGCATCAACGTCCGGCAGGAAAAGACGGATGCCCTGCTTTGGATTCCCTGTCATACCCGCTTGCTGGCGGCTCTGGCGGCTCACCCTCGGAAGTCGGCTCACATTCTGACCACGTTCATGGGGCGGCGGTACAACACCGGCGCGCTTTCCAACGCGATCCGGGACAATGTGAAGGCGCTCGGCTACCAGGGATTCAGCGCCCACGGACTGCGCAAGAACGCCGGTATCGCCCTTGCGGAGGCAGGCGCGACCGACAAGCAAATCATGTCGGTCCTCGGTCACGCGACCTTCACGCAGGCCCACGCCTACATGCGCCGAGCACAGCAAAAAGTGCTCGCCAAAGAGGCGATGAAAAAGCTTGAGGCGGCAGGGAAAGTGACAAATTCAGGAACGAAACGAGCATCCAACGGTGGCTAACATGTTGATATTGCAAGGACATGGCGCAACGGTATGTTCTCGCACGGAGGCGTGCTGTGGGCGCCGAGCGGGCTCGACCAGGACGGCTTCATCCTCAAGGTCTTCACCGGCACCGGAAACTATCGCTACCTCGCCGGCGGACCGGGCGGCATCGAGGTGACGGGCCAACAGATCATGGGCTCCGCCCTGCCCGGCTGGCGTTTCAAATGGGACCGCCTCGAAGTCTCGTTGTACGCCGGCCTCGACGCGCAGGAACATCGCCTCGCGCCGGACGATCCGGCAAGCCGCACGCGCGGCGACCATCTCGGCGCGAGGTTCAGTGCCGACCTCTGGTACGAGCCGGCCGATGCTGTGATGCTCGCCGGCGGCGTTTCGCTCTCGACGATCGGGGACGGTTACTGGGCACGCGGCGCGACCGGCATTCGCGCCTTCGATCTGCTCTGGGTCGGTCCGGAAGCGCTCGCACTCGGCGACACCAGCTACTGGCAGGCGCGCGCCGGCATGCACGTGACGGCGTTCCGCACCAAGATGCTGGAGTGGTCGGCGAGCGGCGGCTGGGCGACCGACTCCGATCATCGCGAAGGCTGGTACGGACGGCTCGGGCTTCTGATCCGGCGCTGAAACGTCAATCCAGCGTACGCCGGAAACGGCTGATCGCGATCGCGGTCGCGAGCAGCATCAACCCGAACAAAGCCGCGGCGTCGTAATGCAGTTCGGCGAAGGTCGCGCCCTTGAGCATGATCGCACGCACGATGCGGATGTAGTGCGTCAGCGGCAGGAATTCGCCGATCCACTGCGCCCAGACCGGCATGCCGGCGAACGGAAACATGAAGCCGGAGAGCAAGATGTTGGGCAGGAAGAACATCATCGACATCTGCATCGCCTGCAGCTGGTTCTGCGCGATGGTCGAGAAGGTGTAGCCAACCGACAGGTTGGTTGCGATGAAGAGCGTGCTGAGCGCCGCAAGCAGCAGCAGATTGCCGAAGATCGGCACGCCGAACATGAGAACGCCGGCGCCGATGATCAGCGTCGCCTGGGCAAAGCCGACGATGATGTAAGGCACGATCTTGCCGACCATGATCTCCAGCGGCGTGATCGGCATCGCCAGCAGGCTTTCCATCGTCCCGCGCTCGATCTCGCGCGTGACGGAGAGCGCGGTGAAGATCAGCATCGTCATGGTGAGGATCGTGCCGACGAGGCCGGGCACGATGTTGAGCGGCGTCGAGGCGGCCGGGTTGTAGCGCGCGTGCGCGCGGAACTGGAATGCGGGCGCACTGCTCTCGGGCAGCGCGTGATCGTGAGCCAGCGCGGTTTGCACCAGCGGCCCGAGCGCGCCGAGCGCGGCCCCCGAGGCGACGGGATCCGTCGCGTCCGCCGCCACCAGCAGCGCCGGCCGCTCGCCGCGGCGCAGAGCACGCTCGAAGCCGGCAGGGATCTCGATGCCGAACAGAACGGTGCCGGAGCGGATCAGGCGGTCGAACTCGGCTTCGTCGCTCACCACTTTGGTGATCTTGAAGTAGCGGGTGTTCTGCAGCGCCGCGAGAATGGAACGGCCGACGTCACTCGTTTCCTGAACGAGCACGGCGGTCGGCAGATCGCGCGGCGTCGTGTTGATCGCGTATCCGAACAGGATCAGCTGCATCAGCGGGATCATCACGATCATCGCGAAGGAGACGCGATCGCGGCGGAGTTGAATGAACTCCTTGATCAGCATAGCGCCGGAACGCCGCCAGAAACCGCCACCGAATGCCGCGATGGCGTTCATTGGAAATTGTCCTTGGCGCGGTTCATCAGCTCGATGAACACGTCCTCGAGCGACGGTTCGGAAGGCGTCCAGGTGATCGCCCGGTCGTCGCGATACGGCGCGAGCGCCTTCTCCAAGGCCTCACGGTCGCGGCCGGAGACGTGCAGGCTATTGCCGAACGGCGCGACGGTGTCGACGCCGGACTTGCCATCAAGCGCCGACGAGAGCTTGAGGATATCCCCGCCGGTGGCAGTGTAGGTCGTCAAGCCGGATTGCGCGACGACCTCGTCGACCGTGCCGTGGGTGAGCAGCACACCGTAGGCGATGTAGGCGATCTCGTGACAGCGCTCCGCCTCATCCATGTAGTGGGTGGAGACGAGCACGGTCAGCCCTTCGGCGGCGAGCGCATGGATCTCGTTCCAGAATTCGCGCCGCGCTTTCGGGTCGACGCCGGCGGTCGGCTCGTCGAGCAGCAACAGCTTCGGGCTTGGCAAGGTGCAGGCGCCGAGCGCGAGGCGCTGCTTCCATCCGCCGGAGAGTTCACCCGCGAGTTGCTCTTCCCGCCCCGACAGCCCGAGCCGCGCGATCATGTCGCGCGCCGCACGCGGCGGCTCCGGCAAGCCGTAGAGGCGCGCGACGAATTCCAGGTTCTCGCGCACCGAAAGGTCCTGATAGAGGCTGAAGCGCTGCGTCATGTAGCCGACTTGGCGCTTGATCTTGTCGGCCTCGGTGCGGATGTCGTAGCCGAGCGTGGTTCCGCTCCCCGCGTCCGGCGTCAGCAGCCCGCACAGCATGCGGATCGTCGTCGTCTTGCCGGAGCCGTTGGGCCCGAGGAAGCCGTAGATGGCGCCGCGCCGCACCTGCAGCGACAGGTCGCGCACGACGGTACGGGCGCCGAAGGTTTTGGTCAGCCCTTCGACATCGATGACGATGTCGGACGGCGTCGTCATTGCGCCGCCCGCGCGCCGGCGGGGATGACCCGCACCGGCTGGCCGACGCGCAAGCTCCCGGGATCTTGCGGGCGCGCCTCGACGAGGAAGACAAGCTTCGCCCGCTCCTCCAGCGTGTAGACGACGGGCGGCGTGAATTCCGCCTGCTGCGCGATGAAGCTGACACGCGCGTCGATTTCATTGGCGCAGCCGTCGCAGCGCACGCGCACGGCGTCACCGAGCTTGATCGACGGCAAGACGCCCTGCGGGACGAAAAAGCGCAGCTTGATGTTGCCTGGCGGCAGCAGCGAAACGACCGGCCGCCCCGCGGGCACCATTTCGCCCGGCCGAAAGTAAACCTCCTGCACGGTGCCGGCGACTGGGCTCGTGACGGCGCGGCGCGCGAGCCTCACCTGCGACGCACGCAACCGTGCCTCGGCGGCAGCGAGCGCCTGCCGCGCGGCGGCGATATCCTCTTCGCGCGAGGAGAGCCGCGCCACCTTGATCTGCCGCTTGACCTCCTCGAGCGCCGCCTCGTCGCGATTGTAATTGGACTGCGCGGTGTCGAGTTGCGCCTTCGGCGTAAACCCTCTCTCCGCCAACGCGCGCTGGCGCTGCAATTCTTGCGAGGACAGCGTGAATGCCGCCTCCGCTCGCTGCTGCTGCGATTCGAGCACGGCGACTTCGGCGGGTCGCTGCTGTTGCGCTTCCGCACGTGCAAGACGCGCCTTCGCTTCCGACACGGCCGCCTCGTTCGCCGCGACGTCGGCCTTCTGCAAATCCGCGTCAACGGTGAACAGCGGCGCGCCGACCGCAACCGTATCCCCTTCGCGCACGGCGAGCGTTTCCACGCGTCCGGGATCGTCGGGGCCAGAGAAGACGAGATCGGCCTCGACCCAGCCTTGAAAACCTTCGTCGCGATTGCCGCCGCAGGCGCCGAGCGTCAGCACCGCCGCGAAGGCCAGCGCGCGAACGGCGATGCGGGGGAGCGCGATCATTTCCGTCGCTTTCCGATCGCGGCGAAGACGAGATCGACCTGCGCGCGCATCAGCGCGCCGGCGTCGAGCGGCTCGAAGCGCGCGAACAGCATGTCCCACACGAGCGCGAGAATGCCCGGCGCGACGAAAAGCTGCGGGAAGCGCTGCAGCGTGTCGCCCTCGATTTCACCGCGCGCGATCGCACGCTCGACCGCGCCGCGCACGACGACCATCGCCCGCTTGATCACCTCGCGATAATAGATCTGCGCCAGCGACGGGAATCGCGCGCCTTCGGTGACGATCAGCCGCACGATATGCTTGCGGCGCGTGCCGAGGATCTCCTTGACGAAATGATCGGCCAGCCCTTCGACAAAGGCGCGCAGCGGAACATCGGCGACCGGCGTTTCCTCCAATCCGCGCAGCAGGGGTCCGAGCGCCGTCCGCACCAGCTCCTCGAACAAGGTCTCCTTGTCGCGGAAGTGAACGTAGATCGTCCCCTTGGCGACGCCGGCGCGACGCGCCACGTCGTCGAGACGCGTCGCCGCAAATCCGCGCGCCGCGAACTCGTCGAGCGCGGCGTCGATGATGGCGGCGTGCGTGGCGGCGCTCTTGGCGTTGCGCGACTTCGGCGCGGTTCGGACGGCGGCGCGCTTGCCGCGCGAGCCCGCCGCCGGCTGCGGCCGGGCGCTGGTGGCCCTCGGGGTGGCCCTCTCGCGGGCCGGCAATTTTGGCATCTTTTATCTGTATAATGACTGACTGGTCAGTCATAATTACTACCGGACATGACCGGATGCAATGGGGCTCGAGCGGTGACGACGTTCGCGGAGTTCGTG
>JAFKKS010000463.1 GCA_017304555.1 Hyphomicrobiales bacterium | reverse complement strand
TCCGCGCGACCGTTTCGACCGCGGCGTGCGCAGCGCTATCGGCGACTATCCCGCGCGCGTCTTCAACGGCCGCGTCTCCGCGTTCTATCCCTTCTTCGCGGAAGGTCCGCTGGTGCGCGTGCATTTCATCATCGGACGCTCCGAAGGCGAAACGCCGCGCCCCGATCGCGCCGAGCTCGAACATGAGGTGGGCGTCATCGTCCGCACTTGGGGCGACGCACTCGACGACGCGCTCGCCATCGCGCATCCGGCGGAGCGCGCCGCGGCGCTCTCTTCACGCTACAAGGATGCCTTTTCCGGCGGCTATCGTGAGGCGTATTCCGCCGCCACCGCCGTGTCCGACATCCGCGTCCTCGAAGGCTTGAGCGCCGAGAACCCGGTCGACATCGATTTCTATCGGCGCGATGGCGCCCCGGCGACCAACGCCAACCTGAAGGTCTGGAGTGCCGGACGCCCGATCCCCCTTTCCGAGCGCGTGCCGGTGCTCGAGAACATGGGCTTCAAAGTCGTCGACGAGCGGACCTTCCGCATCGATCCCGCCGGCGGGGCGATTACCGAGGTCTGGTTCCACGACATGCTGCTCGAACGCGACGACGGCAGCGCCATTGAACACGACGCCATCGCCGGGCGTCTCGAAGCGGCGATGCTCGCGGTCATGCGCGGCGACGCCGAGAATGACGGCTTCAATACACTCGTCCTTGCTGCCGACCTGCCGTGGCGCGACGTGGCGGTTCTGCGCACCATCGCACGCTTTCTGCGTCAGGCGCGCATCGCCTATTCGCAGGACTATCTCTCCACGACGCTGCGCAAGCACGCCGCCATTACTGCGCGCATCTTTTCGCTGTTCCAAACGAAGTTCGATCCGCGCAGCGACATCTCCAAAGAAGCGCGCACTGAAAGAACCGCGGCCATCGCCGCCGAGATCGAGGCCGCGCTCACGAAAGTCGACAGTCTCGACGAGGACACGATCCTGCGCCGCTTCGTCAACGCGGTGCAGGTGGCGCTGCGCACCAACTTCTTCCAGAAGACGGCGGAGGGCGCCGACAAACCGACGATCGCGATCAAGTTCGCGAGCCGCGATGTCGACGAGCTCCCGGCGCCGCGGCCGCTCTACGAAATCTTCGTCTATTCGCCGCGCATGGAGGGCTGCCATCTGCGCTTCGGCAAGGTGGCGCGCGGCGGCATCCGCTGGTCCGACCGGCCGCAGGATTTCCGCACCGAAATCCTCGGCCTCGTGAAGGCGCAGCAGGTGAAGAACGCCGTCATCGTGCCGGTCGGCGCCAAAGGCGGCTTCGTGCCCAAGCGCATCGTGCCCGGCATGGCGCGCGACGCGTTCCAGGCGGAAGGCATCGCGGTCTACAAGCTGCTCGTCTCCAGCATGCTCGACATCAGCGACAATATCGGGCCTGACGGCGTGATCCCGCCGCCGGACGTGGTGCGCCACGACAACGACGACCCGTATCTCGTCGTCGCCGCCGACAAGGGGACGGCGACCTTCTCCGACATCGCCAACGGCCTCTCCGAGGAGCACGGCTACTGGCTCGGCGACGCCTTCGCCTCCGGCGGCTCCGCCGGCTACGACCACAAGGGCATGGGCATCACCGCGCGCGGCGCCTGGGAATCCGTCCAGCGCCACTTCCGCGAGATGGATGTCGACATCTCCAAGAACGCGTTCTCCGTCGTCGGTGTCGGCGACATGTCCGGCGACGTCTTCGGCAATGGCATGCTGCGCGCGAAGACGATCAAGCTCCTCGCCGCGTTCGATCATCGCGACATCTTCATCGACCCGGACCCGAATCCGGAATTGAGCTTCGCGGAACGCGCGCGCCTCTACGCGCTGCCGCGTTCGAGCTGGCAAGACTACGACAAGGGCCTGATCTCCGCCGGCGGCGGCGTCTTCTCGCGCACGCACAAGGAGATTCCGCTTTCCGCCGCCGCACAGAAGGCGATCGGTCTCGCCAAGGCGAAGGCGACGCCACAGGAGGTGATGCGTGCTATCCTGCGCGCGAACGTCGATCTGCTCTGGTTCGGCGGCATCGGCACCTATGTCCGCGCCTCGACCGAAAGCGACGATGCCGCCGGCGACCGCGCCAACGACGCCATCCGCGCACCGGCGACGGAACTCAACTGCAAGGTCGTCGGCGAAGGCGCCAATCTCGGCATGACGCAGCGCGGCCGCATCGAAGCGGCGCTGCGCGGCATCCGCTTGAACACCGACGCGATCGACAATTCCGCGGGCGTCAACACCTCCGACATGGAGGTGAACATCAAGATCGCACTCTCGGTCCCCGAGCGTGACGGCAAGCTTTCGCGTCCCGACCGCAATGCGCTGCTCGCGGCGATGACTGACGAAGTCGGCGAACTCGTTCTGCGCAACAACTATCTGCAGACGCTCGCGCTCTCGCTGACCGAGCGACGCGGCATCGAGGATCTCGGATTTCAGCAGCGCCTGATGCAAACGCTCGAAGCGCGCGGTGAGCTCGACCGCAAGATCGAGTTCCTGCCGGATGACATCGAGATCGGCGAGCGTAGAAAGCGCAACCAGCCGCTGACGCGGCCGGAACTCGCCGTTCTCCTCGCTTACGCCAAGCTGTCATTGTACAGCGACCTGCTCGACTCGGCCGTGCCGGACGATCCGTACCTCGCGCGCGAACTCGGTCGCTATTTCCCGAAACGCCTTGGCGACGAGTTCCCGGACGCGCTGGAGAAGCACCGGCTACGCCGCGAGATCATCGCGACGCATCTTGCCAACTCCATCATCAATCGCGGCGGGCCCTCGCTCGTCGTGCGCATCGCGGATCAGACCGGCACGCCGCCGGACCGCATCGCGTCGGGCTTCGCTGCCGTGCGCGACAGCTACGGCATGACGGCGCTCAACGGTGAGATCGATGCGCTCGACACCAAGATTTCCGGCAAGCTGCAGCTCGACCTTTACGCCGCCGTGCAGGACCTGCTGCTCGATCGTCTCGTCTGGTTCCTGCGCCATGTGGACCTGACGCAGGGCCTCGCAGGCATCGTCGATCATTACGGCAAAGGCATCGCCGACGTTGCCGCCGTGCTGGACAAGGCGTTGCCGCAGGCGGCGCAGACAAGCCGCAATGCGCGCGTCGCGGAGCTCACCGGCGCAGATGTGCCGGCCGACCTCGCTCGGCAGATCGGCGACCTCGGCGCACTCGCCGCCGCGCCGGACATCGTGCTCATCGCCGATCGCGCCAAAAAGCCGGTTGCGGACGTCGCCGCGACCTATTTTGCGGCCGGCGCCTTCTTCGGCCTCGATCGCATCCGCGAGCCGGCGCAGGCGATCCACGTCACCGACTATTTCGACCGCCTCGCGCTCGATCGCGCCCTCGACTCGATCGCCGAGGCCGAACGGCGCATCACCGCGCAGATGGTGGCGGACGGCGCTTCCGGCGCCGCGGCTGTTGAGACGTGGGTAAAGCCCCGCGCCGCCGACGTCGAGCGCATCCGCAATGCCGTCGACGATATCGCCGCGACGCCGCTCACCATCTCGAAGCTCTCCGTCGCCGCAAGCCTGGTGGGCGATCTCGTGAAGCCTTGAACCCTCTCCCCTTGTGGGAGAGGGTGACGCGAATCGAGCGCAGCGAGATTCGCGTCGGGTGAGGGGTCTGGCCCACCACCACCGCACCCCTCACCCGCCTCGCCGCTTCGCGGCTCGGCACCCTCTCCCACAAGGGGAGAGGGTTTTCTGAGCAAGCCCATGCCTCAGAGCAAATCCGCCCCTCGCTCCGCCATCGCCGGATGGATCCTGTTCGACTGGGCGGCGCAACCGTATTTCACGCTCGTCACCACGTTCGTTTTTGCTCCTTACTTCGCCAGCGCAGTCGCGAACGATCCGGTGCAGGGGCAGGCGCTGTGGGGTTACGCGACGGCTTGCGCCGGCATCGTCATCGCGTTCTGCTCGCCGGTGCTCGGCGCCATCGCCGATGCGGCGGGGAGACGCAAGCCATGGATCGCCGGCTTCGGCGCCGTCCTCGTCGTCGCCTCCTCGCTGCTCTGGTTCGGCAAGCCGCGCGATCCGTCGACCGTGCCGCTCGTGCTCGTCGCCTTCGCGATCGGCACCATCGCGGTGGAATTCGCGACCGTGTTCAACAACGCGATGATGCCGAACCTGGTGCCGGCGGAGAAGATCGGCAGCCTCTCCGGCACCGGTTGGGCGATCGGCTATGTCGGCGGCATGATCAGCCTCGTCATCACACTCGGTCTGCTCGCGGCCGACCCGGCGACCGGCAAGACATTGCTCGGGCTAAAGCCGCTGTTCGGCCTCGACGCCGCAACGCATCAGGGCGACCGCGCATCCGGGCCGCTCTCGGCGCTATGGTTCCTGCTTTTCGTGACGCCGTTGTTTCTGTTCACACCGGATCATCCCGGCCGCATGGCGGTCGTTCCGGCAATTCGCACCGGCCTTGCGACGCTCGCCGACACCCTGCGCCGCCTCCCGCAGCGCCGCGACACTGCGCTCTTTCTCCTCGCCAACATGATCTACGCCGACGGGCTCGTCGCGCTGTTCGCCTTTGGCGGCATCTACGCCGCCGGCACCTTCGGCTGGCAAACGATCGAGATCGGTATCTTCGGCATCCTGCTCACCATCACCGGCACGATCGGCGCTTTCGTCGGCGGCCGGCTCGATGATCGCTTCGGACCGAAGCCGGTGATCCTCACCGCATTGGCGTTGCTCATCATCGGCGGCACCGCGGTTCTTTCCATCGGCCGCGACGTGATCTTCTTCGTCATCCAGGTCGCGCCGCGCGCCGCCAACGCCGGGCTTTACGGCTCCGCCGCGGAGAAAGCCTATGTCGCGGTCGGACTGCTGCTCGGCATCGCCGCGGGGCCGTTGCAGGCGGCGTCACGCACGCTGCTGGTGCGCCTCGCGCCTCCCGAGCGCGTCACGCAGCATTTCGGGTTGCTCGCCTTGTCGGGAAAGGTGACGTCGTTCTTCGGCCCGCTGCTCGTTGCGCTGGTGACGACGTTCGCGGCAAGCCAGAAGGCCGGCATGGCCGTGCTGGTGGTGTTCTTCATCATCGGCGCGGCATTGCTGATGCAAGTGCGGGTGCCGCGCTCCTCTTCTCCCTCCCCCTGAAAGGGGGAGGGTTGGGGTGGGGTCGTCTTCGATTCTACGGCCTGCAACCCCCACCCGGATCGCTTCGCGATCCGACCTCCCCCTTTTAGGGGGAGGTGCAGGAGATCACCTCACTTCTCCGGCAGCGGGATGAACTCCGTCTCGTCGGGCACCTTCTCGAAACGGCCGGTCTTCCAGTCCTCCTTCGCCTGCTCGATGCGCTCGCGCCGCGAGGAGACGAAGTTCCACCAGATGTAGCGCGGGCCTTCGAGCGCCGCGCCGCCAAGGAACATCATGCGCGCCGGCCGCGTCGCCGTGACGGTGATGCGGTCGCCCGGGCGGAAGATCAGAAGCCGCGGCCCTTCAAATCGATCGCCGGCAATCTCGATCTCGCCCGAGACGACATAGATCGCGCGCTCCTCGTGATCGGCATCGAGCGGCGCGCTGTGGCCGGCCACGAGATTGACCTCGACGTAGAACCAGTCGGAGACCATGTCGACCGGCGCTTTCACGCCGAACGCCTCGCCGGCGATCACCCGCGCCGACACGCCGGCGTCGTGCACCATCGGCAGCGACGCCGCGTCGTAATGCTGGAACGACGGCGTGATTTCCTCGTCTGCCTGCGGCAGCGCTATCCAGCTCTGGATGCCGAGCATCGCCTGCCCGTTGGCACGCTGCATGTCGGGCGTGCGCTCCGAATGCGCGATGCCGCGCCCGGCCGTCATCAGGTTCATCGCGCCAGGCTCGATCTCCTGGATGTTGCCCTCGCTGTCGCGGTGCATGATCTTCCCGTCGAAGAGATACGTGACCGTCGCGAGCCCGATATGCGGATGCGGCCGCACGTCCATGCCCTGCCCGGCGACGAACTGCACGGGCCCCATCTGATCGAAGAAGATGAAGGGGCCGACCATCTGCCGCTTGCCGTGCGGCAGCGCGCGCCGCACTTCGAAGCCGCCGAGGTCGCGCACGCGCGGCACGATGACGAGATCGAGCGCATTGCAGGATTGCGGATCGCCGAGGACGGGATCGTTGTCGGGATGCCAGCTCATGAGACTCTCCTGTGCTGTCGCCAGCATATGCTGAGCCGCACATCATTCACCAATAACGACATGGCGACTTCCTTCGACAGCGCGGCGATCGGCTCCCTCCCCCTAAAAGGGGGAGGGTCGGGGTGGGGGTCGATAGCAAGCCCCACAACCC
>JAFKKS010000462.1 GCA_017304555.1 Hyphomicrobiales bacterium | reverse complement strand
CTTTTCAGTGGCTTAGCAGAGAGTCCTCCCACTCCATCGCTCCTCTCCCATGCTACAACCGTGGCGTCGCGCTAATCGCGGCTGGGGCCTTCCCGCAAGCGATTTTGCCGCCTCATGCCCTGTTTGGGCCTCGCGTGGCGTTGCTGTGTCGCAAATCGCAAGGCGAAAACCCTTGAAAACAGGGGTTATTCACACTTTCGGATGCTTCCCATCGGCAGGAATGTCAAGAAAGTGCCCGGAAATAAGGGGATTCCGTATAGCGGCCCTCGCGAATCACGAAAAACAAAGGCTATCTGGGTCGCGCGAGCTTATCAGGGCGGTAGCGCTCAACACCAATAGGAGTTTGTTTCAATGGCAACGTCCCCGAAATCGACCACGGCCACGACCGTCACGCTGCGCAACCTCGCCGCGAAGCTGGCGGAGGAACACGAACTGTCGAAAAAGCAGACCGAGGCCATTCTCGGCGACATGGTCGACTTGATGGTCAAGCACCTCAAGAAGGGCGAGCGCATCCGCATCGGCGGCTTCGGCATCCTGCAGGTCCGCAAGCGCGCTGCGCGCTTGGGCCGCAATCCGGCGACCGGCGAGCAAATCAAGATCAAGGCGAGCAAGAAGGTCGCCTTCCGCGCCGCGAAGGAATTGAAAGAAGCCGTCTGACGCTTCCGCATTCCGGCTTTTAAAGCGCCGCGGCTCCTGTCGCGGCGCTTTTTATTTTGTCCGCCGCTCTGCGAGGAAAATACCGGCAAGCACCAATGCCAACGCAAGCGCATGATAGACGCCGAACGGCTCGCTTAAGATGGCGACCGAGAGGAACGCGCCAAAGATCGGTACGAAATTCACGAAGACGCCGGCGCGTCCCGGCCCGATCAATTCGACACCCTTCATGAACGAAAGCTGCGCGATGAACGACGGCGCCAACGCAACGAAGGCGATCACCCAGAGCCCGTTCGTCGTCGGCCAATGCGTCTGGCCGAGCAACATCTCCGCGACGAGCAACGGCAGCGACGCAACGAATGCACCCGCGGCCATGAGCATGAAAAACAGGATGGCTGGAATTGGCGGGCGATCACGAAGCTGAAGCGCATATAGCGCATAAGCGGCACAGCCAACCAGCATCAGCAAATCGCCGACATTGAACGCGAGCGCCATCAGAATATGCACGTCGCCTTTTGACGCGACGACAATGACGCCGATCAGCGTCAGCGCGACGCCGACGACCTGCAGCGGCCCGACCCGTGTGCCATGCAGAACGAGTGCGCCAAGCAGCACGAAAACCGGAATCGTTCCCTGTAGGATCGCAAGATTGACAGCCTGCGTGTAGTAAGCCGCGACGTAAATGATCGCGCTGAAAAGCGTGTAACCGATCGCGCCCATCCATAAGCCGGTGCGCCAATGCGGCAGGAGCAGGCGTGCGTCTTCGCTAAGCCGCCCACCCCGCATGACGACGAAGATGACCGATACGATCAGCCAGCGCGCGCAGGTGAGCAGCATCGGAGAGACTTCTCCGATGGCAACGCGGCTGATGACGGCATTCCCTGCCCAAGCAAGCGACGCCAATGAGAGAAGGAAATAGGCGCGCCACGCAGAAGAGCGCGACGCCTGTGTCATCGTAGGCACCTGTTCGGGCATCGACGCATCGCCCTTTGCCGGCGATGGACACAGAACAATCCGCCGGTGAATCTTATCCGTAGAACAGGATGCACCGATGACGGCGATCAATGCTATTGCAAATTGGTGGGCGGTGACGGACTCGAACCGCCGACCCTCTCGGTGTAAACGAGATGCTCTACCAACTGAGCTAACCGCCCTCGCCCTTTCCTATCGCCGGCCGGCGCAATAGCAAGCTATCGCGCGGTGCAGCGCTCGGCTGAGAGCGTCCGCTCAGGCTTTCTTTCCCTTCGCGGAAGTCTTGCGCGGGCGGCCGGGCTTACGGCCCTTT
This sequence comes from Hyphomicrobiales bacterium, assembly GCA_017304555.1. Taxonomy (GTDB): domain Bacteria; phylum Pseudomonadota; class Alphaproteobacteria; order Rhizobiales; family Xanthobacteraceae; genus JAFKKS01. The sequence goes on along the minus strand of JAFKKS010000462.1, from coordinate 4,341 downwards.
TTCGGAGCTTTCTTCGCATTCGCAGCGCCGGCGACGAGAAACTCGTCACGGCTGCGCCCCTGCGCCTCGTATTCCGCGATCCATCGCGGACGCGCGCCGACGCCGGCCCATGTGTTTCCTGTCGCCGGGTCGCGGAATTTCACCGGGCGTTTTTTGCCCTTCAGCGGATGCGGGCCTCGACGGCCACCGCCGCGCTTTGCCGCAACGGATTTCCCAAACGACGCGAGCCGCGCCAATTGCGTCTCAAGGTCCTGACGCTTTTCATTGATCCATTCGTCAACTTCGTCGCGAAGTTTCAGGAGCGCCTCAACGCCCATATTCTTCAAATTGACGGCGGCCATCTTTAAGCTCCACTGAATATGACGCGCTTTATAGCGTCGGCGAAAGGCTTTTGCAAAATTGATACTGCTGCAATTGCGTTAAAATAAAGATTGCAAAAGAGGAATCGCCTCAAACTACCAGATGATTATCGCATCGCGAACTCGCGAAATCATTAGCGCGTTCGTGTTTATGCAGTTTTATCTCTGCATCATATGCGATAGTGGCATTTGGCGGACAATCTAAAGGCGCAATACCGTTCCAGCGTGTGCAGCTTGCGCCACAATCGCGTTTTGGGCTCGAGCACATCAAAATAGCGATTCCCACCCCCAGGCATCCGCGAACAAAAAACGCCGGCACCCGAAGGCGCCGGCGTTCGCAACGTTAGCCGAACGGTCAGTGCGCGATGCGCGCGGCCGCGTCGGTGTCGCCATCGGGCGGCGGAACATCCACCCGCCTGGCATTCTCTTCGTCCCACGCGATCGGCTCAGGCTTGCGCGTGAGCGCGTGGACAAGCACTTCACCCATCCGCGAGACCGGGATGATCTCCAGCCCGCTCTTGATGTTGTCGCCGATCTCCGTGAGATCCTTCGCGTTCTCCTCGGGGATCAAGACCTTCTTGATGCCGCCGCGGTGAGCCGCGAGAAGCTTCTCCTTGAGACCGCCGATCGGCAGCACGCGGCCGCGCAGCGTGATCTCGCCGGTCATCGCGACGTCGCGGTGCACCGGAATGCCGGTCATCACCGAGACGATCGCCGTGACCATGGCGACGCCTGCAGAAGGCCCATCCTTCGGCGTCGCGCCTTCCGGCACGTGCACGTGGATGTCCTTCTTCTCGAACAAGGGCGGCTCGATGCCGAAGTCGACGGCGCGCGAGCGCACGTACGACGCCGCCGCCGAAATCGACTCCTTCATCACGTCGCGGAGATTTCCCGTGACGGTCATCTTGCCCTTGCCCGGCATCATCACGCCTTCGACGGTGAGAAGCTCCCCACCGACCTCGGTCCAAGCAAGACCCGTGACAACGCCGACCCGATCCTCGTCCTCGGCCTCGCCGTAGCGATACTTCGGCACGCCGAGATAGTCCTCGATGTTGTCGGCGGTGACCTTCACGGCCTTCTTCTTCTTATCGAGCACCAGCTCCTTCACCGCCTTGCGAATCAGGGTGGAAATCTCGCGTTCCAGATTTCGCACGCCCGCTTCGCGGGTGAAGCGACGGATCAAGAACAGAAGGCCGGCCTCGTCGATCGACCACTCCTTCGGATCGAGGCCATGCTTGGCGATCGAGTTCGGGATCAGGTGCTTGCGCGCGATCTCGACCTTCTCGTCCTCCGTGTAGCCGGCGATACGGATGATCTCCATGCGGTCCATCAAGGGCGCAGGGATGTTCAGCGTATTCGCCGTCGTCACGAACATGACGTTCGACAGATCGTAGTCAACCTCGAGATAGTGGTCGTTGAAGGTGTGGTTCTGCTCAGGGTCGAGCACTTCCAGCAGCGCCGATGACGGATCGCCGCGGAAGTCCGCGCCCATCTTGTCGATCTCATCGAGCAAGAAGAGCGGGTTCGACGCCTTTGCCTTGCGCATCGACTGGATGATCTTGCCGGGCATCGAGCCAATATAGGTCCGTCGGTGACCACGGATTTCCGCTTCGTCGCGCACGCCGCCGAGAGAGACGCGCACGAATTCGCGGCCGGTCGCCTTCGCGATCGACTTGCCGAGCGAGGTCTTGCCGACGCCGGGCGGGCCGACGAGACATAGGATCGGGCCGGTCAGCTTGTTGGCACGGCTCTGCACGGCGAGATACTCGACGATGCGCTCCTTGACCTTCTCCAGGCCGAAGTGATCGGCATCGAGAATGCCCTGCGCGTTCGCGAGGTCCTGCTTGACCTTCGACTTCTTGCCCCACGGAATCGAGAGCAGCCAGTCGAGGTAGTTGCGCACGACCGTCGCCTCCGCAGACATCGGCGACATCTGACGCAGCTTCTTGAGTTCGTGCGTCGCCTTCTCGCGCGCCTCCTTCGAGAGCTTCGTCTTCTTGATCTTGTCTTCCAGTTCCTGGAGCTCGTCGCGACCTTCCTCGTCACCGAGCTCCTTCTGGATCGCCTTCATCTGCTCGTTGAGGTAGTACTCGCGCTGCGTCTTCTCCATCTGCCGCTTGACACGCGTGCGGATGCGCTTCTCGACCTGCAGCACCGAGATCTCGCTCTCCATCAGCCCCAGCACCCGCTCCAGGCGCTCGGTGACGGTGAGCATCTCAAGCACTTCCTGCTTGTCGGAAATCTTGACGGCGAGATGCGAAGCGACGGTGTCGGCAAGCTTGGCGTAGTCCTCGATTTGCTGGACAACGCCAATGACTTCCGGCGACACCTTCTTGTTGAGCTTCACATAGCTCTCGAACTCGTTGACGACCGAGCGCGCGAGTGCTTCTGCCTCCACCTTCTCGCCGGCGTTGTCGGCGATGACGGTGGCCTCGGCCTCGTAATAGTCGGCGCGATCGGTGTACTTCGAAATGCGTGCACGCTCGGCGCCTTCAACCAGCACCTTGACGGTGCCGTCGGGCAGCTTCAGCAGTTGCAGCACGCTGGCGAGTGTTCCGACCTCGTAGATAGAGTCCGGAGCCGGGTCGTCATCCGCCGCGTTTTTCTGCGTCGCGAGCAGAATGAACGTATCGCTCTTGATGACCTCTTCGAGCGCCTTCACCGACTTCTCGCGCCCCACGAACAGCGGCACGATCATGTGCGGGAAAACAACGATGTCGCGCAGCGGCAGAACAGGATAGGCGCGCGTTTCACCGGGAGGCGGTAGCGGACGAGGCTTGGGGCTTGTCATGGCCCTTTTCCTTTCACTTTTGCCGCTCCCTCTGGATCCCTCTAAGGCAATCCTGAAGGAGCGCATGAAGCCGGGAGAAGCGCGTCGTCCTGATTGGACGGGTAGCGCATCGTGAGGGCGAACGGTGCCCGGAATCACTCATTCGCTGCTATAGGTGGCGATGCCGCAAAGGGCTGTCAAGCAACCGAGGCGGCGCTGTCCCGCTTGGAAAGCGTCGAGATTACAAGGCATAATCTCGACGCCCCGATCACGATTTAGGCGCTCGCGGAGCCGGCGTCGTTGGTGCGGTCGGCATAGATGTAGAGCGGCCGCGCCGTCGCTTCGACGACTTCCTTCGAGATCACGACCTCCTCGACACCTTCCAGGCTCGGCAGGTCGAACATCGTCTCGAGCAGAATGCTCTCCATGATGGAACGTAGGCCACGCGCGCCGGTCTTGCGCTCGATCGCCTTCTTCGAGATCGCCCCGAGCGCATCGTCGGTCAGCGTGAGGTCGATCGTCTCCATCTCGAACAGCCGCTGATACTGCTTCACCAGCGCGTTCTTCGGCTCGGTGAGGATCTTCTTGAGCGCCGCCTCGTCGAGATCTTCCAAGGTCGCCACGACCGGCAGGCGGCCGACGAATTCCGGAATGAGGCCGTACTTCAACAAGTCCTCAGGCTCGACCTGGCGGAAGATCTCGCCCGTGCGCCGATCTTCCGGCGCACTCACCTTGGCGCCGAAGCCGATCGAGGTCGACTTGCCGCGGCCGGAGATGATCTTGTCGAGACCGGAGAAGGCGCCGCCGCACACGAACAGGATGTTGGTCGTGTCGACCTGCAGGAACTCCTGCTGCGGGTGCTTGCGACCGCCTTGCGGCGGGACGCTCGCAACCGTGCCTTCCATGATCTTGAGCAAGGCCTGCTGGACGCCTTCACCCGATACATCGCGGGTGATCGACGGGTTGTCGGACTTGCGCGAAATCTTGTCGATCTCGTCGATGTAGACGATGCCGCGCTGGGCACGCTCGACATTGTAGTCGGCAGCCTGCAGCAGCTTCAGGATGATGTTCTCGACATCCTCGCCGACATAGCCGGCCTCGGTCAGCGTCGTCGCATCGGCCATCGTGAACGGCACGTCGAGGATGCGCGCGAGCGTCTGCGCGAGCAGCGTCTTGCCCGAGCCGGTCGGCCCGATCAGCAGGATGTTCGAC
>JAFKKS010000461.1 GCA_017304555.1 Hyphomicrobiales bacterium | reverse complement strand
ACAAGAGAACGTCACAACGCCTTGAGGATATTCTCGGCGCTGGTCACGTCGACCTTGCCCGGCGATTCCTCGACGTTGAGCGTTTTGACGACGCCATTGTCGATTACCATCGAATAACGCTTCGAGCGCGTGCCGAGGCCGTTCGCCGAACCGTCGAACGTCATGTCGAGGGCCTTGGCGAATTCGCCGTTTCCGTCGGAGAGGAACTCCACCTTTCCGGCTGCCCTTGAGGCTTCCTTCCAGGCGTCCATGACGAAGTGGTCGTTGACGCCGGTGACGGCGATCACGTCCACGCCTTTGCCTTTGATCGCATCGGCGTTCTGGATGAAGCCGGGCAGGTGGCTTTTGTGGCAGGTGCCGGTGAAGGCGCCGGGAACACCGAAGAGAACGACCTTCTTGCCCTTGAAAAGCTCGTCCGTGGTCTTCCACGCCGGCCCTTCGCCCGTCATGACACGCAGCTTCGCTGCGGGAATGGAATCGCCGACCTTGATGGGCATGAAAACGTCCTCCGTTTCAGAAAGGCTAGGAAAGCAGCCGCCGGGCGGCCGCTGCGTCTCGCTAGGTTAGTGCATGGCAGGAAAATGTGGAGTCCGATACCGCCGCAGGATCAATTGAGCGGCGCGGCGACTTCCACAGCGTGAGAGCCCGACACGGCGGTGAGGGTGAGCATCGTGCCGGAGACGCTTGCGCCCGCCGGAACGCCGTCGAGATCGAAGGCGAAGCGCTGCGTGCCGGCCGGGCCGCCCTCGACCAGTTTCGGCAGTGGCAGCGCCCATTCGGCGTTCGGCCCTTCCGCCAGCAGATCGACCTTGGCGCCCGCAGGCGCGGCGACGTCGACGATGACGTGCGGCTTCGGCTCGCTGAGACGTTGGATTTTCGTAATCGCTAGCGGGCCGGGGGCGCCGAGCGTCGCGTGGTGCGGTACGCGCGCTTCGTTCTCGTCCAGGACCGTGCTTTCGCCCACCGGCGAGGGGGCAAGAGGAATCTCGAGTTTCGCTTCCGCGGGGACGCATAGCTTTTCGCAGATCGCGTAATCGACGTCGGCGCGGAGTGTCGCCGGCCTGGTCGGATCAGCGCGTGTGACGTGAAGCGGGAAAACGACGTTAACCCTGTAGCCGATCGACGTACCGCCGCTGCCGTCGTCGAAACGCATCGGCGCCGGCCACAGCATCGTCACGGATTTCACGTTGTCGGAGCGTGCGAAATTCACGCGCGGCGGCGTGCCGGAATCGCCTGGGTAGCGCCAATAGGTTTTCCAGCCCGGCTTCAACGCGATTTCGATGCCGGCGCGCAGCATGGCGGCGTCCGTGCCCTGCTTGGCGCTGCCGGCGACGAGCCGCGCCATCGCGTATCCGCTGTCGCTCCAGTCCGATACAGCGCGCGTCTGCGCGAGCGCAGCGTCCGCGCAGAGAAGCGCGGCGCTGGCGGGAATTATGGCGAAGGCGTGGTGAAACCACCGAAAGCGCGCAAACATGCGATGTGGATACGCGTCGCGCGTGGCGGAGGCCATTGAAATGCCCGTGAACAGGGCCGTGATCGGGCCGCTATCCTTGCATTCGCGTTGCATCGCGATAATCTTTAGGATCATGGGTTCAGCGAAGAAAAAATCGGCGAAGCGGACGACGCGCGGCTATTTGGACGGTCAGATGCTGATCGCCATGCCGACGATGACGGACGAGAATTTCGCGCGCTCGGTGATCTACATGTGCGCGCATTCGACCGAAGGCGCGATGGGCATCGTCATCAACCAGCCGGCGGCGAACATCAACTTCCCGAAGCTCCTGGTGCAGCTTGACGTGATCCCGGCCAAGGAGGCAATCCGGCTGCCGGAGAAGGCGGAATCCGTGCGGGTCATGAAGGGGGGGCCGGTCGAGACCGGGCGCGGCTTCGTGCTGCACACAGCGGATTTCTTCCTCAAGGACTCGACGCTGCCAATCGACGACAGCATGTGCCTCACCGCCACGCTCGACATTTTGGCGGAGATCGCCAAGGGCGGTGGCCCGGAGAATGCGATCCTGGCGCTGGGTTACGCCGCGTGGTCCGCCGGACAGCTCGAAACCGAGATCCAGGATAACGGCTGGCTGCATTGCGCAGCCGATCCCGATCTCATTTTCGGCACCGATACGGACAAGAAGTACGACAAGGCACTGCGCAAAATCGGTATCAATCCGGCGATGCTCTCAAGCGAAGCCGGCCACGCGTAAGTCTGAAAGCCGAAAGTGCGGCTCTCGTTGAAAGCACTGTTCAAACATCCGCGTCATGCCCGCGCTTGTCGCGGGCATCCACGTCTTCTTCATTTCTATCGCAAGCAAGCAAGACGTGGATCGCCGGGACAAGCCCGGCCATGACGGCGCAGTAACCGCTAAGCGTCGTTGTTACCGCGCCACTTCGTAAGCGTGGCGAGTCATCAGTTCCTGCGCCTCGCGCGGCGTCATCGGTTCGCCGAAGACATAACCCTGCGCGTATTCGCATCCCATCTTGAAGAGCTCGACCGCGTCGGCTTCAGCCTCGGCGCCTTCAGCGACGACCTCCATCCCGAGATCGTGCGCGAGGCCGATGATCGATCGCAGGATCACTGGCCGCTTGCCCTTGCCGCTCGCGCGCACGAACGACTGATCGATCTTGATCGTGTCGAACGGGAAGCGCTGCAGGTAGGCGAGCGACGAGTGCCCGGTGCCGAAATCGTCGAGCGCGAGGCCGGCGCCGAGATCGCGGATCTTGCCGAGCATCTGCGACGCCTGCTCGGGGTTTTCCATGACGAGCGACTCGGTGAGTTCCAGCTTCAACGTCCCGCGCGCCGGTGCGGATTTCGCGAAGACGCCGCGCAGATCCTGGATGAGATCGTGACGCAGAAGCTGCCGTGATGAGACGTTGACGCTGGCGAAGATCGGCTCGGAGCTGCGCATCATGCGCTGCCAGTCGAGAAGCTGCCGCGCGGTGCGCTCCATCACGAACAGGCCGAGATCGACGATCAAGCCGGTTTCTTCCGCGATGGAGATGAACTCGGCCGGCGGCAGGCGTCCCATGCGCGGATGATCCCAGCGCATCAGCGCCTCGAAGCCGCCGATGGTGCGATCCTCGAGGCGGACGATCGGCTGATAAAGCAGCGTGATCTCGTCGCGCGCGAGCGCGCGGCGCAACTCGGATTCAAGCGTCAGGCGGTCGCTCTTGCGCGCACGCATCACCGCCTTGAAGGTTTCGATGCGGTCGCCGCCGAGGCGCTTGGCGTGATACATCGCGAGTTCAGCGTCCTTCAGGAACTCTTCCTTGCGCTGCGGATCCTCGTCGACCAGCGCGACGCCGATCGAGGCGGTGAGCAGGATCTCGCGATCGTTGAAGGTGATCGGCGCGCGCAGCGTGCGACGAATATTGTCGGCGAAGGCGGTGATCCGCTCCGGCTCGCGCTCCGACATCAACAGCAGGCCGAACTGATCGCCGCCGATGCGGGCAAGCGTGTCCTGCGGTTTGAGCAGACGGCCGAGCCGCCGCGCCAACGTGAGCAGGATCGAGTCACCGACCGCGATGCCGACGGAATCGTTGACCTGCTTGAAGCGGTCGATGTCGATGACCATCGCAGTCGGGCGGATGCCGGAATCGGGATGCGCGAGCGCAAGCGCCGACTCGAGCCGATCCATGAACAGTTCGCGGTTGGGCAGGCCGGTCAGGTTGTCGTGCACGGCGTCATGCAGCAGACGCTCTTCCGCGGTCTTGAATTCCGTCACGTCGGTCAGCGTACCGACAAGGCGTACGACTTCGCCGTCGGAGCCGACGATTGGCCGCGCCTTGAGAGCGAACCAGAGGTAATGTCCGGCGGCGGTGCGTAGGCGGAAGTCTTGTGTGAGGCGGCCGCGGCGCTGCTCGATGACGCCGTCGAGCGCGGCGCGGAAGCGGTCGCGATCCTGTGGGTGCAAGACGTCGAGCCAGCGCGCGGCGGAGCCTTCGAGCGAACCGCGGCGCAGGCCGAGCAGGTGCTCCGTTTCGGCGCTGGTGAAGACCTTGTCTGACGAAACGTCCCAGTCCCAGATCAGGTCGCCGGCGCCGGTCAGCGCCAGCGCGCGGCGCTCGACGTCGGAGACGATCGTGCTGGTCGAGCCGCCGGCGAAGGCGTGCTGCATGACGGTGAAGCCGATGAGCATCACGATGAGCACGAGGCCGCCGAGCAGCGCCGGGCCGACGATGTCGTTGGTCACGACGCCGGTCACGGCAAGGCTCGCCGCGAACACCCAAACGAGCAGCAGGAACCAGGTTGGGATCAGCAGCACCGCACGGTCGAAACCATGCGCGGCGAGGAAGACGATCAGCGCGAAGCCCGCGACCGCGACCGCAGCGAGCGAGATGCGGGCGATGCCGGACGCGGCGGCAGGATCGTAGAGTGCCAGCGCGACCAGTGCGCCGAGAAACAAGAGCCAGCCGGCGGTGATGTGGGCATAGCGCACGTGCCAGCGGTTGAGGTTGAGATAGGCGAATAGGAAGACGAGCAAAGTCGCCGCAAGAATGGCCTCGCCGCCGGCACGCCACACGCGTTCTATCTCGGGACTGAGATCGAAGACCTTGCCCCAGAATCCGAAGTCGATGCCGATATAGGCGAGCACGGCCCAGCTGAGCGCCGCCGCGGCCGGGAACATGATGCTGCCCTTCACCACGAACAGGATGGTGAGGAACAGCGCCAGCAACCCCGAAATGCCGATGACGATGCCGTAGTAGAGCGTGAACGAGTTGATCTTGTCCTTGTAGGAATCCGGTTCCCACAAATAGACCTGCGGCAGCTTGTCGGAGCGCAGTTCGACGACAAAGGTGATGACCGTGCCGGGATCGAGCGTGATGCGGAAGATATCGGCGGTGGCGCTGTCTTGGCGATCGGGACGGTCGCCGGTGCTGGGTGTCACCGTCACGATGCGGGAGGTGCCGAGATCGGGCCAGAGGAGGCCGGAGCCGACCATGCGGTAATGCGGCGCGACGAGAAGACGGTCGACCTGTTCGTCGCCGTTGTTGGCAAGCGCGAAGACCGCCCAGTTGTTGCCGCCCTCGCGCGAGCGCACCTCGATACGGCGCACGATCCCGTCGGCGCCCGCGGCGGTCGAGACCTGGATGCGGTCGCCGTCGGTCTTTTGTCGCTCGATCGCGTCGGTGAGGTCGATGGCCGCCGCGTCGAGGCGCACATTGATGGCGTCGACGGCGCGTGCGTTCGTGCTCGCGAGCAAGCCCACGGCCAAGACGACGACTGAGAGAAACGCGCGCAAGAACGTCAAACGAGCGCCTCGCGGCTCATGGGTCCCGACAATCGCAATTCAATTCGAATTTCCACGCGACCTCCATGAGTAGCGAGGCCGCTTCGGAAGAGCAAGGATTTGCGGGTGCGGATCAAATCGTCAGCACGATCTTGCCGATGTGAGCACTGGACTCCATCAAGGCGTGTGCGGCCGCCGCGTCGGCGAGGGGGAACGCCTTGAAAACGACTGGTTTTACCCGGCCGGCGGCAAGATGCGGCCAGACGTTCTTCTCAAGCGCTTGCGCGATAGCGGCCTTCTCCGTGACCGGGCGGGACCGCAAGGTCGAGCCGGTATGGGTCAGCCGCTTGAGCATCAGGCGGCGGAAATCCACGGTCGCCTTCGACTTGCCCTGGAAGGCGATCTGCACGATGCGGCCGTCGACCCCAGCCGCCTCGTAGTTCCGTTCGATGTAATCGCCACCGACCATGTCGAGGATGACGTTGGCGCCTTTGCCACCGGTGGCCTGTTTCGTTTCGGCGACAAAGTCCTGCGTCTTGTAGTTGATGGCGACGTCGGCGCCGAGTTTGCGGCATGCTTCGCACTTTTCATCCGAGCCGGCGGTTGTGATGACGCGTGCGCTGAACGCCTTGGCGAGCTGGATTGCCGTCGTGCCGATGCCGGACGTGCCGCCATGCACGAGCAGCGTTTCGCCGCTCTTGAGGCCGCCGCGCTCGAACACGTTCGACCAGACGGTGAAAAAGGTCTCCGGGATCGCAGCCGCTTCGACCATGGAGAGGCCAGCGGGAACCGGAAGGGCGTTGCTCTCGTGGACGATGCAATAGTCCGCGTAGCCGCCACCGGCGACCAGCGCCATGACGGCGTCGCCGTCCTTCCAGCGGGACACGCCGGCGCCGCGCGCGACGACAGTCCCGGCGATTTCCAAGCCGGGAATGTCGGGCGCGCCGGGCGGCGGCGGGTAGAGGCCTTTGCGCTGCATTACGTCCGGGCGATTGATGCCGGCTGCGGCAACCTTGACGAGGATTTCGCCGGCGCCGGGCTGAGGCACCGGCCGTTTC
>JAFKKS010000460.1 GCA_017304555.1 Hyphomicrobiales bacterium | reverse complement strand
TCGGGCAGGAACATCGGGTCGTAGCCGAAGCCTTTGTCGCCCCGTGGCGGCCAGACCAAGGTGCCGTCGACGCGGCCTTCGAACTCCTCGACATGTCCGTCCGGCCAGGCGACGCAGAGCGCGGAGACGAAATGCGCCCGCCGATCCGTGCCGCCGGTGGCGCGCAGCTTGCGGTCGACCTCGGTCATCGCGCCGGCGAAATCCTTGTTGGGTCCCGCCCAGCGTGCCGAATAGATGCCGGGCTCGCCGCCGAGAGCCTCGACGGCCAGTCCGGAATCATCGGCGAAGGCGGGCAGCTTGGAGGCTACCGCGGCCGCCTCGGCCTTGATGCGGGCATTGGCGGCGAAGGTCGTCCCGGTCTCGTCGGGCTCCGGCAGGCCGAGATCGCTGGCGGCGACGGCCTCGACGCCATAGGGCGCGAGAAGCTCACGCATCTCCCTGAGCTTTCCGGCGTTGTGGGTCGCGATCACCAGCCGACCTGTAATGATTCGGTGCATAGTATCCCGCGAGGTTCCTAACACGTTCTGCCCGTTATCGCCTCACGAGACGGCCAGCTTCTGCAGGTCGACGAGCTTTGCCACGCCTTTACGCGCCAGCGCGAGCAGCGCCATCAGCCCTTGTTCCGAGAAGGGAGTCTTTTCGGCGGTGCCCTGCACCTCGATGATCTTCCCATCGCCGGTCATGACGAAATTGGCGTCGGTCTCGGCCGCCGAATCCTCGGCGTAGTCGAGGTCGAGCACGGGCGTGCCGTTGTAGATACCGCAGGAAATGGCCGCGACATGCCCGCGCAGAACTTCGCCGCGCAGCATCGAGCGCGCCTTCATCCAGGCGAGACAGTCATAAAGCGCGACCCAGGCGCCGGTGATCGAGGCGGTGCGGGTGCCGCCGTCAGCCTGGATCACGTCGCAATCGATGGTGATCTGCCGCTCGCCGAGGGCTTCGAGATTGACGATGGTGCGCAGGCTGCGTCCGATCAGGCGCTGAATCTCCTGCGTGCGGCCGCCTTGCTTGCCGGCCGCCGCTTCGCGTCGGGTGCGCTCCAGCGTGGCGCGCGGCAGCATCCCGTATTCGGCCGTCACCCAGCCGCGCCCCTGGCCCTTGAGCCATGGCGGCAGCCTTTCCTCCAGCGTCGCCGTCACCAGGACGTGGGTGTCGCCAAACTTCACGAGGCATGAGCCCTCGGCATATTTGACCACGCCGCGATCGAGCGTGACGGGTCGCAGTTCGTCGGGCTGCCGGCGGCTTGGCCGCATGCTTGATTCTCCATGGTTGGCGCTGATTTGCCGATGCCTTGTAGGTGGCGCGCGACGACGCCACAAGGCCTGCCTTGCCCGCCGCCTTTCTGGCCGCCTTGCACTCGGTGGGCCGGATGGACAATTCTGGGCGGCTAACGGAGAGAAAAAGTGTCCAGCGAGGCGCCGCAATCTGCCGGCCTTGCGCAGCTCAACGAGCGCTCGCGCGAGATATTCCGGCGCATTGTCGAGAGTTATTTGGCGACCGGCGAGCCGGTCGGGTCGCGCAATTTGTCGCGCATCATTCCGATGACGCTGTCGCCGGCGTCGGTGCGCAACGTTATGTCGGACCTCGAACACCTCGGGCTGATCTATGCGCCGCACACGTCAGCCGGCCGTCTTCCGACTGAAATCGGCCTGCGCTTTTTTGTCGACGCGCTGATGCAGGTCGGCGACTTGCCCGATGCGGAGCGGCGCCAGATCGAGGCGCAAGTCGCGGCATCCGGACAATCTTATGAATCGGTGCTTAGCGAAGCGTCGAGCATGTTGTCCGGGCTGACGCGTGCGGCCGGAGTCGTGTTGAGCGCGAAAGCGAATGTGCGCCTCAAGCACATCGAATTCGTGCGCCTCGAGCCGGAGCGCGCCCTTGTCATCATGGTGGCCGAGGACGGGCAGGTCGAAAACCGCGTGCTTAACCTGCCGCCGGGTCTGCCGGGCTCCGCATTGGTCGAAGCGACCAACTTCCTGAACGCGCGCATTCGCGGCCGCACGCTTGCGGAAGCGAGGACGGAACTCGAGCGCAGCCTGGAGACGGCCCGCGCGGAACTCGATCAACTGACGCAGAAGATCATCGAAGCCGGGCTCGCAAGCTGGTCGGGCGGCGGCAATGACGAGCGCAAGCTGATCGTGCGCGGGCATGCGCATCTGCTCGAAGACCTGCATGCTTTAGCCGACCTTGAGCGGGTGCGTCTGCTTTTCGACGATTTGGAAACACAGCGTGGCGTCGTCGATTTGCTTGGCCGTGCGGAGCAGGCCGAGGGGGTTCGCATCTTCATCGGGTCGGAGAACAAGCTGTTCTCGCTCTCCGGTTCGTCGACGATCATCGCCCCTTATCGCGACGGCACCGGCAACATTGTCGGCGTGGTCGGCGTGATCGGGCCGACGCGGCTGAACTATGCGCGCATCATCCCGATGGTCGACTACACCGCCAGGGTCGTCAGCAAGCTGCTGTCGGGCTGACGACGCTTGATTTTTCGGCTTTGAACGCTGATATCCGGCCTAACCAGTTCACCCCAAGATATGGGAACACAGGCGATGACGGACCCGACCGCCCGCGCACCTGACGACGCGAGCGAAATGCCGGAAAACGAGACGACCGAAGCCACGACGGTGGCGCCCGAGAAGGCTGACGCCGGCGCGCCGGATCCGGCCAAGGAAGCGGCGGATTTTCGCGACCGTTGGCTGCGCAGCATGGCCGAAATGGAGAATTTGCGCCGGCGCACCGAGCGTGAAATCAATGATGCCCGCACGTATGGCGTGGCGGCTTTCGCGCGCGATGTCCTCACCGTCGCGGACAGCATGGACCGGGCCCTGCAAGCCCTGGACACGGAAATTCGCGGAAACGCCGATTCCGGGGTCAAGGCGCTGCTGGACGGCGTCGAGCTGACCGAGCGTGAACTGCTCAAGGTCCTCGAAAAGCACGGTGTGAAGAAGCTCGACCCCGCCGGCCAGAAATTCGACCCGAATCTGCATCAGGCGATGTACGAGGTGCCCGATCCGTCAGTGCCCGCTTGCATGTTCGCGCAGGTTGTGCAGGCCGGCTACACGATCGGCGACCGCGTACTGCGCCCGGCTCTTGTCGGCGTCTCGAAGGGCGGGCCGAGGGTTGCGCCGGGGTCGTCAACATCCGGTGCAGCCAGCGCCGAGACGTCTGCGAAAAGCAATAAAGACAACTAAGAAGGCGGCTGGCAGCGTCGGTTCGCTGCCGGCTTGCTTGCTAGTGTTTCGGGCCGATGCCGTCGCGGATCTCGCGAAACCGCGTGAACGTCTCGTGCCACTTGTCCTTATTGGCGAGCGCGACGATGCGCAGCAATGTGCCGGTGCCGAAGCGGAGCCACTGCACGCCGTTGACGTCGCTGCCGGACTTCTGGTCCTTCGCCTCGATCTGCGTCTCGTAACCCTGCTGGCCCGCGATCCGCTGTGGTTCGGAGCGGGTGATCTTGGCGTCGACGATGCCGGGGATCTCCGCCAGCAGGCGTCGTGCGAAGCCTTCACGCTCCTGCATCTGCGGCGTATTCGGCGACGGGAAAATCGTAATCAACAGAAGCGGCTGTTCGGCCGCCGTGACGACGTCCTTCGGGCCATCGGTCAGCATCGCGGCCACGCCGGGCTGCACGCGAACGATGCGAAAGCCGGCAAGTTCGTCCATGGAGAAGGGGAGGACCGCGAGCTGTTCCGCGGTCGGAACCTTGTCGCGCACCGTCAGGGTCGCAAGCGAGGCCTTGATGACGTCCTCAGGGGCGGCGTCCTTCACCGCCTCGGGCACCAGCACTGTCGCAACCGCCGTGGTGTCGTGGAGCGAGGCGAATACAGTCCACTTCAGGACGGTCCCTTGGGCGCTGTTGGGTTTGGCGAACACGATGAACGCCTTGCCGCCAGCCTTGAGTTCGAAAGGCTGCCGCGTGACGGCCCCCGGAGGCTGCTTCTCGATCTCCTCGGCGACCTGCTTTTCGATCGTTTCGAAGGCGTAGCCGGGCATCTCGTTGAGAACGATGGAGATTTGTTTGTCGTTGTGGACGAAGCCGGCGAAGCGGGGGCTCGCCACGAAATCCGGGGGCGGCACCAGCCCCACGCGGGAGGCGGGCGGGAAAATCGGGTCCGCCGCCTGCGCCGGGGCAGCCACGGCGACAAGCAGAGCCGCGAAAGCGGCGACGAGGGTCAGCGAGGGCCGAACGATCTTGTACAGCAAAGGGCTCTCCGGGCTGGCCACATCCACCCCGCGCTGCGTCCAGCAGGCAGGGGTCGGGCGCAGCATTGTGCCGGGCGTCGTGCCGCTCCAAATCCGCTTGCAAGGAGCCGCCTTCGTCCCACCGAGAATTGCGTCGCGGGGCTTTTGCCCACACCCTCCATATAGCGCGATGAAATGCTCGGAAATAGGGGCGTCCTTCGCGACGCTCGGGATGGTATGTGGGGGAAGGACGCGACGTTGCGCACAGCCGCGACCGGAATCACGAAAGAAGCCGCTTGCAGGCGAAAAACGCCTTTCCTATATGGGCTTCATGCGTCGCGGCGGCGCGACGATGGATTGCAGTTGGGGGCCGCGGGGGCCCTACGGGTTGGATAACGCCGACCTGCTATGAGACCTCCGAGCCAGGCGCTTTCAGGCCGGGCGCGGTCTGCCGCTAAAGAGAGGTAAAGAGAATGGGCAAGGTCATCGGCATCGACCTCGGCACGACGAACTCGTGTGTCGCGGTGATGGAAGGTACGACCCCGAAAGTTATCGAAAATGCCGAGGGCACGCGTACGACGCCCTCGATCGTTGCGTTCACGGACGATGGCGAGCGCCTCGTCGGCCAGCCGGCGAAACGCCAGGCCGTCACCAATCCGGAAAAGACCTTCTTCGCGGTCAAGCGCCTTGTCGGCCGGCGCTATGACGACCCAATGGTGGAGAAGGACAAGAAGCTCGTCCCCTACAAGATCGTGAAGGCGTCCAACGGCGACGCCTGGCTCGAGGCGGACGGCAAGACGTATTCGCCCTCGCAGATCTCCGCCTTCATCCTGCAGAAGATGAAGGAGACGGCGGAAGGCTATCTCGGGCAGAAGGTGGACCAGGCGGTCATCACCGTCCCCGCCTACTTCAACGACGCGCAGCGCCAAGCGACGAAAGACGCCGGCAAGATCGCCGGCCTCGAAGTGCTGCGCATCATCAACGAGCCGACGGCGGCGGCGCTCGCCTACGGTCTCGACAAGGAAAAACAGGGCACCATCGCGGTCTACGACCTCGGCGGCGGCACCTTCGATATCTCGATCCTGGAAATCGGCGACGGCGTCTTCGAAGTGAAGTCGACGAACGGTGACACGTTCCTCGGCGGTGAAGACTTCGACATGCGCTTGGTCGGCTACCTTGCCGACGAATTCCAGAAGGAACAGGGCATCGACCTGCGCAAGGACAAGCTTGCCTTGCAGCGGCTGAAGGAGGCTGCGGAAAAGGCGAAGATCGAGCTGTCCTCGACCACGCAGACCGAGATCAACCTGCCGTTCATCACGGCCGACGCTTCGGGTCCGAAGCATCTGACCTTGAAGCTCACGCGCGCCAAGTTCGAGGCGCTGGTCGACGATCTCATCCAGAAGACGGTCGAGCCGTGCCGCAAGGCGTTGAAGGACGCCGGGCTTT
Organism: Hyphomicrobiales bacterium; assembly: GCA_017304555.1. GTDB lineage: Bacteria > Pseudomonadota > Alphaproteobacteria > Rhizobiales > Xanthobacteraceae > JAFKKS01. Next base: position 760 of record JAFKKS010000460.1, on the reverse strand, counting down.
CGGCGGGCGAGATCAGCGAAGTGGTTCTGGTCGGCGGCATGACGCGCATGCCGAAGGTTCAGGACGTCGTGAAGCAGTTCTTCGGCAAGGAGCCGCACAAGGGCGTCAACCCGGATGAGGTTGTTGCGATCGGCGCGGCGATCCAGGCTGGCGTGCTGCAGGGCGACGTCAAGGACGTGCTGCTGCTCGACGTGACCCCACTCTCCCTCGGCATCGAGACGCTGGGTGGCGTGTTCACGCGGCTGATCGACCGCAACACCACGATCCCGACCAAGAAGGCGCAAGTCTTCTCCACCGCCGAGGACAGCCAGAACGCCGTGACCATCCGGGTCTTCCAGGGCGAGCGCGAAATGGCGGCCGACAACAAGATGCTCGGCCAGTTCGACCTCGTCGGCATTCCGCCGGCGCCGCGCGGCGTGCCGCAGATCGAGGTGACCTTCGACATCGACGCCAACGGCATCGTCAACGTCTCGGCCAAGGACAAGGGCACCGGCAAGGAGCAGCAGATCCGCATCCAGGCCTCGGGTGGCCTTTCCGACGCCGACATCGAGAAGATGGTGAAGGACGCGGAAGCCCATGCCGCCGAGGACAAGGAGAAGCGCGCCCTCGTCGAAGCTCGCAACCAGGGCGAGGCGCTGGTCCATTCGACGGAGAAGTCGCTCGCCGATTTCGGCTCCAAGGTCTCGGCCGCCGACAAGTCGGCCATCGAGACGGCGATCGCGGACCTGAAGACGGCGATCGCCGGCGAGGACGCCGAGGC
>JAFKKS010000459.1 GCA_017304555.1 Hyphomicrobiales bacterium | reverse complement strand
CCCGGCTCGCCGCTCACGCGGCTCGCCACCCTCTCCCCGCAAGCGGGGAGAGGGAAAGATAGGAGATCGTCCACACGCGGCTAATTCGTGCCGGCGGGTCGGCGCTTCGCGACTTCGGCGTCAGACGGCAGCACGCTGGCGCCGTCGACATATTTGGCGTCGACCATCACACCCTTGCCGTCCTTCACCGCCAGCTTGCCGACGAAGGCGCCCATGGTCGCCTGGTGGTCGCTGGCGCGATAGACGAACGGCCCGAACGGACCGTCGACCTTCAGGTCACGGAAGGCTTCGACGAGCTTCTCCGGGTCGGTCGAGCCGGCCTTGGCGATGCCGGCGGCGAGCGACTTGATCGTCGTATAGCCGACGATCGAGCCGAGGCGCGGATAGTCGTTCCAGCGCTTCTGATAGGCGGCGAGAAACGCCTTGTGCTCCGGCGTGTCGATCGTCTGCCAGGGATAGCCTGTCACCGTCCAGCCGACCGGCGTCTCGTCTTTCAGCGGATCGAGATATTCCGGCTCGCCGGAGAGAAGGCTGACGACGAAGCGATCCTTGAGCACGCCGCGCGTATTGCCCTCGCGCACGAACTTCGCGAGGTCGGCGGCGAACAGCACGTTGAAGATCGCGTCGGGCTTGGCGTCGTCGATCGCCTGCACGACGGCGCCGGCGTCGATCTTGCCGAGCGGCGGCGCCTGCTCGGTGACGAACTCGACATCCGGCTGCGCTTTCTTCAGCAACGTCTTGAACGTCGCCGCCGCCGACTGCCCGTATTCGTAATTCGGATAGACGATCGCCCAGCGCTTTTTCTTCGCCGCGATCGCGGCCGGCATTAGCATTGCCGTCTGCATGTAGGTCGAGGCGCGCAAACGATAAGTGTACCTGTTGCCGTTCGCCCATGTGATCTTGTCGGTCAGCGGCTCGGACGCGAGGAAGAACGTCTTGTTCTTGCCGGCATACTCAGCGACCGCGAGGCCGACATGCGAGAGGAAGGTGCCGGTGAGCAGCACGGCGCCCTCGCGCGTCATCAACTCTTCCGCGGCGCGCACGGCGTCGCCGGGGTTAGCGCCGTCGTCGCGATGCACGATCTCGAGCTTCTTGCCGTTGACGCCGCCCGCGGCGTTGATCTCCTCGATCGCGAGTTCCATCGCTTTCTTATAAGGCTCGAGGAATGCCGGCTGCGACTTGTAACTGTTGAGCTCGCCGATCTTGATCGTCTGCGCGTGAGCAGCCGACGCGAGGGCGGCCGTCAGCGCGGCTGCGCAGGCGGCGGAGAAGAGATGACGAACGATGGTCATGGACAAATCGCCTTTTCGCAAAACCCGCGCCGCCCCCGTCGCGGAAAATTTAAGATCACTCGCCTCGACGCGCCAGCCGGGCCATTTCCCGCCGTATCGGCGCTCATTTCCGCGCCATCCAGCTTGATTCCACCAGACGTCGTGGCCGCCGGCATCGAAATCCCCAAATCGCGGGTGCCGGACGCTATTCAAGTCGCGCCATGAGCGCAACCCGGTGCGGCGCATGGGCGCCCGCTGTCGCCGCGCTTGAACTCGCGGACGCGGCAGACGACACTCCGGGCCGCCGAGCCCATCCGGCAGGCTGTTCAAGCTCACGAGGCCACCGGGCCTCAAAACGAGTGCGTCATGGTCGATTTCGCGACACGGGTCCACAACCACAATTACCGGTTGGATCCGATCATCCGTTCGCTGCTGGACACCGACTTCTACAAGTTCCTGATGCACCAGTTCATCTGGATGCTCTATCGGGACGTGCCGGTGAAATTCCAGCTCATCAACCGTACGACGAACGTGCGGCTGGCGGATGACATCCCCGAGCACATCCTGCGCGCGCAGCTCGACTACGCCAAGGGGCTGCGTTTCCGCGAGAACGAAGTCGTCTGGCTCTCGGGAAATAAATTCTACGGCCGGCGCGACATCTTCCGCCCGGAATACATGGCGTATCTGCGCGAATTCGCGCTGCCGGACTATCATCTCGAAGTCGTCGACGGACAGTATCGCCTGAGCTTCGAGGGAAGCTGGGCCGACGTCACGATGTGGGAGATCTACGCGCTCGCGATCTGCAGCGAGCTGCGCTCGCGCGCGGCGATGGCGAGCCTCGACAAGTTCGAGCTCGACGTCCTCTATGCGCAAGCGAAAGCCAAGATGTGGGGCAAGATCCAGAACCTGCGGGACTGGCCCGACATCCGCCTCGCGGAGTTCGGCACGCGGCGGCGGCATGGCTTCCTCTGGCAGGAATGGGTGGTGGAGGCGCTTGCCGACGAGCTCGGTCCCGCTTTCGTCGGCACGTCGAACGCCTATCTCGCCTTCAAGCACGGCTACGAGGCGATCGGCACCAACTCGCACGAATTGCCGATGGTCAGCGCCTGCCTCGCCAAGACGGATCAGGAGCTGAAAGCCTCGCAATACAAGGTGCTGGAAAATTGGCAGAAGGTCTATGACGGCGAGCTTCTGATCATGCTGCCGGACACGTTCGGCGCCACGCAGTTCCTGCGCGACGCGCCGGACTGGGTCGCCGACTGGACCGGCATGCGCTTCGACAGCAAGGAGCCGTTCGCGGCCGGCGAGGAGATGATCGCCTGGTACCAGTCGCGCGGGCGCGATCCGCGCGTGAAGCGCGGCATGTTCAGCGACGCGCTCGATGTCGATCTGATCGGCAAACTCCACACCGCCTTCCATGGACGCCTGCGCGAAAGCTTCGGCTGGGGCACGCTCGCCACCAACGACTTCCGCGGCTGCCATCCGCGCGGTGCCGACACGCTCGACCCGATCAGCCTCGTCTGCAAAGTCGTCGCGGCAAACGGACGCAGCGCCGTGAAGCTTTCCGACAATCCGGCGAAGGCGAGCGGCAGCCCGGAGGAGATCAAGCGCTATCTGCGCGTCTTCGGGCAGGACGGCTTCAATCAGCGCGCGCTCGTCGCCTGAACCATCAACATTCCGGACAGACGCCCATGGCAGCGCAGCGCGCGAACACGACACGCCTCCTCGTCCTCGAAGGCGACGGTATCGGCCCCGAAATCATGGCGGCGACCTTGGCCGTGCTTGCCGCCGCCGACCGCCGCTACGGCCTCGGGCTCGCTTACGAGAGCGCGCAGATCGGCTTCCCGGCGCTGAAGGCGCAGGGCACGACCTTTCCTGATGCCGTGTTCGAACAGGCGAAGGCCGCCGACGGCGTCATCCTCGGGCCGGTGTCGCACCAGGACTATCCGCCGGTGACGCAAGGCGGGATCAACCCCTCCGGCGCGCTGCGCAAGCGGCTCGACCTCTACGCCAATGTCCGCCCTGCCCGCTCGCGCGAGGGCTTTCCGCCTCGCTGCGGCAAGCCGGTCGATCTCGTGATCGTGCGCGAGAACACGGAGGGCTTCTATGCCGACCGCTCGATGTTCGTCGGCAACGGCGAGTTCATGCCGACGCCGGATGTCGCGCTTTCGGTGCGTAAGATAACACGCGAAGGCTCGACGCGCATCGCCGAGGCCGCATTCGCGCTGGCGATGCAGCGGCGGCGCAAGGTCACGGCCGTCCATAAAGCGAATGTGCTGCGCGTCTCCGACGGACTGTTCCTCGAATGCGTGCGGGCCGTGCGCGAGCGCTATCCGCAGGTGGACTACGAGGAGCGCATCGTCGACGCGATGGCGGCGCTCCTCGTGCGCGACGCCAGCACCTTCGACGTGATCGTCGCGACCAACATGTTCGGCGACATCCTCTCCGACCAGGCATCGGAAATCGCCGGCAGTCTGGGGCTCGCGGCGTCGGTCAACACCGGCACCACCCATGGCGTGGCGCAGGCGCAGCACGGCTCGGCACCCGACATCGCCGGACAGGATCGCGCCAACCCGGCTTCGCTCATCGGCTCGGCGGCGATGCTGCTCGCCTGGCTCGGCGAGCGGCGCGACGCCGCCCATTTCATCGAAGCGGGGAATGCGATTGAAACTGCTCTCGATCGCGCCATCGCGACGCCGGAATGGCGCACGGCCGATCTCGGCGGGCCGCTCGGCACCAAGGCCTTCGGCGCGCGCGTGGCGGAGTTGGTTGCGGATCAGGCGAAATCGTAAAGCTTCGCGGGGTTGTCGACGAGCAGGCGCTGCAGCGTCGCCGCATCGAAGCATGTGCGGGTGAAGTCGAGCAGCGCGCGCGTGTCGATGTCCTGGAAGGGCATCTCGCTGCCGTCGACGCTCCGCTTGTGCGTGTGCGGCGGCGTGTGCGGCCAATCCGAACCCCACACGATCTGCTCCAGGTTGGCGTCGGCGAAACGACGCGCCAGCGGCACGATGCGAGGATCGGCCGGGTCGTCCGCGATGCGGTACGTGCCCGAGAGCTTCACCCAAATTTTTCCACGCCCAAGCAAACGCAAAAGCATCTGCGCCGGCGCGCCGTCCTCCTCGCCTGGTTTCACCAGGCCGAAATGATCGACGACGAGCGGCACAGACAGCGTTTCGATCGTTGACGCGAGCGCCACGAGCGTCTCGGTCGCGGCGAAGGTCTGAAGGTGCCAGCCGTTGCGCGCGCAAAGCGCCGCGGCGGCCTCAAAATCGCGGCGAATGACATCGATTCCGCGCGAGGCGCTGCTCGCGATATTGACGCGCAAACCGCGCACGCCGCGACGGTGGAGATCATCGAGAACCGACCCGGGCGTCTCAGGCGCCAGCACGGCGACGCCGCGCGCGCGATGCCACAGCGCGTCGATCGCATCCATCATGCAGGCATTGTCGGTGCCGTAGATGCTCGGCTGCACCAGCACGACGCGATCGAGGCCGAGCCGCGCCAGCACCGCCTCGAGGTCGGCGCGCAGTGCGTCCATCGGCGTATAGGTACGCTCGCTCGCCAGCGGGAACGTCGCCTTCGGTCCGATCACATGCACATGGCAGTCGCAGGAACCGGGCGGCGGGAATTGTTCCGCCATCAGGCCGGGGCCTTCAACTCGAACAAGGTCGTCGTTTCGAGTTTCTCACCAAACCACGCCGCCAGCCCGGCGCGGCGGCCCTCGATATAGGTCGGAACACCGTCCTTGAGGATCATCGGGATATCGTGGCCGGGCACCAGCAACGTATACGACCGCTTGGTCCACAGCTCCCACACGCGCTCCACGGTGCGACGGCTCGCGTCCTCGTCCATGGTCATGTCGACGCTGCGGGAGAGGATTTCGGCGCGGTTCTTCGCGCAGTCGCCGGTGAAAAGGACGTCACGGTCGCCGCCAGCGAGATAGAACATCATGTGTCCCGGCGTGTGGCCGGGCGAGTCGTAGGTGGTGATGCCGGGCACCACCTCCTGCCCTTCCTTCAGCACGATGAGCTGCGGCGAGACTTTCAGCTCGCGGATATAAAGCTCCGGGATCAGCGTATGGCCGATCGGCTGCGCCGCCGCCCAGGCCAGTTCGGCGCTGCCGATATAGACGCGCGCCTTCGGAAACATGATCCAGTTGATCGAATGATCGTAGTGCGCGTGCGTGAGAATGACGTCGGTGACGTCCGCGGTCGTCAAGCCGCGCTCTTTCAACTGCTCAACGATGACGCCGCGCATATTGAAACCGCCGGCGTCGATCAGGACGACGCGATCGTAGCCGCGCAGAAGCGCGACGGTGCTCCAGCCGAGCCCGCCGTGACAGACGGTCTTGCCGGGAAAGCCTTGGACGAGGATGTCGATGGAATAATTCTGGGTGCGAAGGGTCATGGGGGTATTTCAAGGATGTGGGATTACCAGGTCAAGCCCTTCTCGCCTCATCCTGAGGAGCGCCCTCTGGGCGCGTCTTGAAGGATGGCCATGCATTCGACGCCATCCTTCAAGACGCATCGCTGCGCGATGCTCCTCAGGATGAGGTAAGAAAGCATCACACCACGCTGCGATAGCGCGCGATGCAGGTCGTCAGCACGTCATCGATCGGCGCGGACCACCAGCGCTCGGAAAAAATCTCGACCTCAATGAACCCGTCGAAGCCGGCCGCTTCGACGCTTTCGCGCAGGCGCGGGATGTCGATAACGCCGTCGCCCATCATGCCGCGATCGTTGAGCATGTCGCGCATCGGCACCAGCCAGTCGCAGACATGGAACGCGAGAATGCGCCGGCCGGCGCGCGCGATCTGCGCATGCACCTCGAAGTCCCACCAAATGTGGAAGACGTCGAGCGCGACGCCGAGGCCGCCTTCATTGTGTGGATCGAGACGATCGCAGATGTCGAGCGCCTGCCGCGTCGTGTTCACGCAAGCGCGGTCGGCCGCATACATCGGATGCAGCGGCTCGATGGCGAGCGGCACGCCCGATGCACGGGCATGCGGCAGCATCGCGCCGATGCCATCCGCCACCATCTGCCGGGCCCCCGGCAGGTCGCGCGACGAGCCCCCGACAACCAGGACAAGGCAAGGCGCGCCGAGCGTGTGCGCTTCGTCGAGCGCGCGGCGGTTGTCGTCACGCATCGCCTGGACGTGCGCCGCATCCGCCGTGAACAAGCCGCCGCGGCAATAGCCGGACAGCGCAAGGCCGGCGTCGCGGATCGCTTTCGCCGCACGGTCGAGCCCGACCGCCGCAATCTGATCACGCCACGGCGCAACAGCGCGAATCTCATGCCGCGCGCAAGCATCTACGATCGCGCAGAGGTCGCCCTGCTTGCGCAGGGTGGCGGTGTTGATCGAGAGCCAGCGATGGTCGTTTGAGAGATCACGCATGAGAGAAGCTTCCGCCCTGTCCCGTCATCCTAACGGTCTGACTGGAAATGCGAGCCATGAACTTTTTCGTCATGGCCGGGCTTGTCCCGGCCATCCAGGTCTTACTTGCAATGATAAAGAGAGACGTGGATGCCCGGCACAAGGCCGGGCATGACGGATTAGACGTCCACGCCACGCGTCGCCATCACCGTGCGCATGCGCTCGCATGCCGCGTCGGGATTACGCAGCAGGCCGGCAGCGTCAGCGAGACGGAAGATGTCGGCAAGGTGCAGGGTCGAGCGCGCGCTCT
>JAFKKS010000458.1 GCA_017304555.1 Hyphomicrobiales bacterium | reverse complement strand
AGATCCGCGCCGACGATGGGCTTGAACTCTTTGTAGACGCTGTCCGTCGCCTTGCGGTACGCGGCGCGGTCGACCTCGTTGATGGTGAGGCCTTTGCCCTTCACGAACTCGGTCGTTTCGGCCGTCTTCTCTTTGATCGTTTTGCGCCAGTCGGCGGTCAGATCGACCGTCGCGGCGCGGATCGCCTCTTGAGCCTTCGGCGGCAGCGCATCGAACTTGCGTTTGCTCGCCATCAGCGCACCGGCGTTATAGACGTGATTGGTGAGGTTGACGGTGTTGACGACCTCGTAGTGCTTGGCCGTCGGCAGCGCGATGATCGGGGTTTCCACCGCTTCCACCGTGTGCTGCGACAAAGCGAGATAGACCTCGCTGTAGTCGATGGCGATCGGGCTTGCCTCGAGCGCACGGAACGTCGCCGCGAAGATCGGGCCCGGCTGGACGCGGACCTTCAGTCCCTTGATGTCCGCCGGCTTCGGAATCTTGCGCCCGATGGTCGAACACACGCGCCAGCCCCAATGACCATAGCCGAGGCCATAGATGCCCTTCGTCGGCATGAGGTCGAGGAGCTGCTTGCCGATCTTGCCGTCGAGCATCTTCTCGGCGGTGGTGAGATCGTTGAACAGGAACGGCAGGTCGACGACCTGGAACTGCGGGAACAGCGTGTCGATGAAGCCTGACGTGTGGGCGCAGAGATCGATGATGCCGGTCTGCATGCCGGTGAGGATGTTGGTCTGGCTACCCAGTTCGCCGGTGCTGAAGACCTGGATTTCGACCGCGCCGTCAGTCTTCTTTTTGACGTTCTCGGCGAAGCGTTCGAGCACGGCGAGAAGCGGGTGATTGCGCGTGTCGGCGAAGGTGAGCTTGAGCGTATGCGCAGCCGCGGCATACCCCTCGCGCGCAACATACGGCAGGGCTAGCCCGCCGATGGCGCCGGCCGCGGCAATTTTGGCGAAAGTCCGTCGATTAATCGTCATCAGTCTCCTCCAGCCCAATCATTTCTTGGAATACAATGTGCAATACGCCATCGCGCCCAGGCAGGCTACTAGCCTGATACTGTTTTTTTGCCTGCCGGCCCTGCGTTGCGAGAAGAGAGGCTCTTGTCTGTGCTGGCGGTGTCGCCGCAGGATTCTATGCGCAGCGGCGTTTAAGAGTTCGACAGACTGCAGCGCGGTGTCGCTGTGGAGGGCCGGATGGTGTGGAATACCGCTGATCGATGCAGCTCTAGGTACAATTGTCGGCCCAAATATTCGCCAGAAGCCGGCGTTATCAGGGAGAATGCGGCGATAGCCAACGGGACTGGGGCGACGATCTCGCATGCAGGAGCTGAGCGATGAAAGCCTCATGCATCGCATTGCGGGAGGCGACCGGGAGGCATTCAGGATTCTCGTGCGGCGACATTCGGCGCCGGCTGCCGGTTTCGCGCGCCGGATGGTGGGGGGCGAGGCCGACGCCGAGGAGGTCGTGCAGGAAGCGTTGCTGCGCGTTTGGGTCAACGCCCCTCGCTGGCGGCCGCTCGCGAGCTTCCGCACATGGTTCTATCGCATCGTTCTCAACCTTTGCCTCAGCCGGCGGCGCAAACCTGTCCCCCTCAGCCTCGATGCCGCCGAGGACGTGGCCGATACCGCTCTGGGGCCGGCGGAGCACTTCGAGCGCGAGGAGAGAGATCGTCGCATCGCTGAAGCGATCGCGGCGCTGCCCGAACGCCAGCGCGCCGCCATCGTACTCACCTACCGGGAAGGTCTCAGCAATGCCGAAGTCGCCGCCATCGTCGATACGTCGGTGTCCGGCGTCGAAACGCTTTTGGTTCGCGCCCGTCGCACGCTGCGAAGCAAACTCGGATCGGACGTGAGCGAAGGGAATGAGGACTAGGACGATGACACGTACGCAATTCCTCGATCGCCTGGACGCGTTGGGTTCGGATCTTGCGGCCTGGCCCGCGCGCGAGCGCGCCAAGGCGCTGCAGCTGATCGCGGCTGATGATCACGCATGCGCCGTACACGAACAGGCGCGCCGCATGGATGCGGCTCTCCGGGCCAGCGTCACGGAAGGGGCGCACGACGCCGCGCGCACCGAAGCGCGCGTTGTTTCACGGCTGGAGGCGCGGCCGCTGCCGGCGCAGCGCCGCTCGATCGTGTCCCGGTGGTGGCCGGATGCGCTGCTCAACTACGATTTTGCGCCGGCCTGGCCGCGCGTCGCGGGGCTCGTGCTCGCGGGCTGCCTGGGGTTGGTTATTGGCCTGTTCGGAATCACGATCTCACCGATCGATTCGTCAGTGTCGACCGCGACCGCCGGCTCTTTCATCGAAGCGGACCTCGGTGCACTGGTCTCCGAGCCCGAGCCGATGACGGGAGCGCGGCCATGAAATTGGCGACGGCCACTCTGGGCGGGCAGGCGGGAAGCGGGCGCCTTCTCCTGCTCGTTTCGCTCGCCCTGAACCTGTTTTTCGTCGGCGTCGTGGGAGCGCTGGCGATCAAGCACTATATCGCGCTGATCCCCGGCCCCGCGGTCGTCGACCGCACGGCCGCGGGCCGCGTCAACCGCCTGGCGGCGACCCTGCCTGAGAGCGATGCGCAGATTCTGCGTGCGAATTTTCGCGCCAACAGCACCGACGTAGAGGCGGCCCAACACGCCTATCGGCAGGCGCAAGATGTCGTCCGTGCGGCGTTGCGCGCCGAGCCTTTCGATATCGGGCGGCTGCGCCTCGCCATGGGACAAACCCGTGCGGCGCGACAAAAATTCGACGAATCGCTGCAAAATCTGCTTGCATTGGCTGCGGCGCAGATGTCGGTGGCGGGCCGCAACAAGCTTGCGGACTGGCCACCGCACCGGCAGCAGTCCACGCCCCCGAAGACGCAGTAGACGCCTTGGCGTGCTCAACCTCTGCAGCGTGAGTCGATGACGCAGACATCCGCCCGTTGGGCGATGACCACTATACGCGCTGCGGCGAAGCAAGCGCTGCGTATCGTGTTCGTCACGGCGGCGCTGCCTCTGCTTGCGGGTTGCCTCACCGTTGAGCCGCAGCCGCTGTGGACGTTCGATTTGCCGTCGGCCTATCGCGCCGCGCCGAAGGGCGCCGCCGCGCAGGCCGCGCCGCCGCGTCCGGGATGGTGGCGCAGTTTCCGTTCGTCCGAACTGACGCGTCTGATGGAGGATGCCGAGGCCGACAATTTCGATATCGCGGTCGCTGTGGCGCGGATCATCCAGGCCGACGCGCAGGCGCAGGTCGCCGGCGCGCCGCTTCTGCCCGTCGTCGATCTCAATGCGAGCGCGTCGCGGTCGCAGTCGTCGCTGGCGACGGGAACCGGCGATGTCGTCGGCGGCCGCCGCCAGCGCCAACTGTTCTCGGCATCGCTGACGGCGAGTTACGAGATCGACTTCTGGGGCAAGAATCGCGCGGCGCTCGCGGCCGCGCAGGGGACGGCGGTCGCCGCGCGCTTCAATCGCGACGTCGTGCGCCTCAGCACGCTGGCGAGTGTCGCCAATGCCTATTTGCAGGTGCTCGCGGCGCAGGACCGGCTGCGCATCGCGCGTGAGAACGTGGCGAGCGCAACGCGCATCCTCGGCGTCATCCGTGAGCGGCTGAAGGTCGGCACGGTTTCCGATCTCGACATCGCGCAGCAGGAGAGCCTGCTGGCGACGCAGAAGGCATCGATCCCGCAGCTTGAGCAGACGCGGCAGCAGACGATCACGGTTCTTGCCGTGCTGATCGGCCGGCCGCCGGAATCCGTCGACATCCGCGGCGGCAGCATGGGGCGGGTCGCGATCCCGCGCGTGACGCCGGGATTGCCCTCGGAGCTTCTCATCCAGCGCCCCGACATCCAGCTGGCGGAAGCCAATCTCGCCTCCGCGTCCGCCAACGTCTATGCCGCGCGGGCCGCCTTCTTTCCGAGCATCCAGTTGACGGCGGAAGGCGGCTACCAGAGCGCCGCGCTGAAGACCCTGTTCACGCCGCAGGCGGCTTTCTACAGCGTCGCGGCGGGGCTGACGCAGCCGATCTTCGACGGTTACCGCCTGCAGGGGCAATTGAAGCTGCAGCGCGGATTGGAGCATGAACTGCTGGAGACCTACCGCAAGTCGGTGGTCTCGGCCTTCTCCGATGTCGAGAGCGCCTTGATCGCGGTGCGCCAGACGGCGGAGCGCGAACGGCTGCTGCGCGACGCGGTCGCAAGCTCCCGCCGCGCCTTCGATCTCTCCGAAACGCGGTTGCGCGAGGGCACGATCGATCTCGTCACCCTGCTCAATGCGCAACAGACACTGTTCCAGAACCAGGACGCGCTCTCGCAAGCGCGGCTGCTGCGGCTGCAGGCGATCGTCAGCCTGTATCAGGCGCTCGGCGGCGGCTGGGAACCTCATATAGAGTCGCGTCGCCATGCTCGATAAGTCCGAACAACCCTCCGTCGCGGCCGAAGAGGAGCGCCGCGCGCCGACGCGCCCCGGTCGCTCCTGGCGCAGCCGCCTGTTCTCGATCCTGATCGGCTTGGTCGTCATCGGCGCGGTCGTTCTGTGGGTGGAAGGGCCGTGGCAGCAACAGCATCGCCAGGGCTCCGGCCGCTTCCGCGGCGGCGATGGGCCGGTGCCGGTTCTGGCGAAGACCGCGGCTGTGGCCGATGTGCCGGTTTATCTCGATGGCGTCGGCACGACGAAGGCGCTCAATACCGTGACCGTGCGCCCGCAGGTGGACGGCAAGTTGATCAAGGTGCTGTTCAACGAAGGCCAGGACGTCGAACGCGGCTATGTGCTCGCCGAGATCGATCCGACGACCTATCAGGCACAGCTCGATCAGGCGGTGGCGAAGAAAGCGCAGGACGAGGCGCTGCTCGCCAACGCCAAGATCGACCTCGACCGCTACGCGCGCCTTGCTTCTTCCAACGCCGGCAGCAAGCAACAGATGGACACGCAGCGTGCGCAGGTCGCGCAGCTCGAAGCGCAGGTGAAGCTCGATCAGGCGGCCATCGAAAACGCGCAGGCTATTCTGAGCTATACCAAGATCGTCGCGCCGATTGCCGGCCGCACCGGCCTGCGGCAGGTCGATGAAGGCAACATCGTGCACGCATCGGACACGACCGGCATCGTCGTCATCACGCAGCTCAAGCCGATCTCGATCTTCTTCAGCATACCGCAACAGCAGTTGAACCGCGTCAACAAGGCGTTCGGCGAAGGGGCGCTGGCGGTCGAGGCGCTCGGCGCCGACAACAAGACGGTGGTCGATCGCGGGACGCTGAAGGTCATCGACAATCAGATCGACCAAACGACCGGCACCGTGAAGGTGCGTGCCGAGTTCCCCAATCCCGGTCTGCAACTCTGGCCGGGCCAGTTCATCAACGTGCGGCTTCTGGTCGAGACCTTGAAGCAGGTCGTGACCGTGCCGACCGCTGCGGTGCAGCGCGGGCCGAACGGAACGTTCGTCTATGTCGTGAAGGACGACGGCACGGTCGCGGTGCGGAACGTGACGGTGACGCAGCAGGATGACGTCCGCGCGGTCGTGACCGATGGCGTGAAGCAGGGCGAGAATATCGTCACCAGCGGCTTCGTCCGGCTCACCGACGGCTCGAAGGTGACGGTCTCGACGGGTGAGAGCGCGCAGACGCCCGCGGCGACGAAGCCCACCGAAGGGGCTCCGGCGAAGAATGGCGAACGCCGGCGTCAGCGTTCGGGGGCTGGGTCGGGCACATCGCAATGAGTGTCTCCGCGCCGTTCATCCAACGGCCCGTAGCGACCTCGCTGCTCGGCGTCGCGCTGCTGCTCGGTGGGCTACTTGGCTATTGGTGGCTGCCGGTCTCGGCGCTGCCGCAGGTCGACTTCCCGACCATCCAGGTGACGACGCAGCTTCCCGGCGCCAGCCCCGACACCATCGCGTCGCTCGTCACCGCGCCGCTCGAGCGTCAGTTCGGCCAAGTGCCGGCATTGTCGTCGATGACGTCGTCGAGTTCGTTCGGCGTCAGTCAGATCACGCTGCAGTTCGATCTCAATCGCGACATCGACGGCGCGGCGCAGGATGTACAGGCGGCGATCAACGCGGCCGCGTCGACCCTGCCACGCAACCTGCCGTATCCGCCAACTTACTCCAAAGTGAATCCGGCCGACGTTCCGATCGTCACATTGGCGCTGACCTCGGACACGGTCTCGCTGCGGCAGATCAGCGATCTCGCCGATACGTTGCTCGCGCCGCGGCTCAGCCAGATCACCGGTGTCGGCCGCGTCTCCGTTCAGGGCGGAATTCGCCCGGCAGTGCGCATTCAGGCGGACCTTGCTCGCCTCGCGTCGTACGGTGTTTCGCTCGAAGATCTGCGCACCGTTATCACGGGCGCCAACTTCGCCGGGCCGAAGGGGTCGTTGGACGGCTCGCAGCAGTCCTACACCATTGGCGCCAACGATCAAATCGCCGCCGCCGACGCCTACCGCTCCGTCGTC
>JAFKKS010000457.1 GCA_017304555.1 Hyphomicrobiales bacterium | reverse complement strand
CAGCATCATTTGCAATTCTCTAGGCGCGTGATGCGACCTCAGCGTGACTCAACAACGGCGTCATCGTGACGTCATCTCGATGACGACGAAGGTGTGGCGCATGCGCAGCACGCGTTGCCATGATGTAACGTTGCGCTGAAGTGACAACGTGTTGCACATGCGACGATTAAAATTTGCGCAGTGTGCGCCGCATCACATCATCACGCGCGCATCATCTTTTCTTCGCATTTATGCGAGAGCGTCCGCCTCACGCTCATCAAATGCCGCGGCGCGATGCGGAAGAGCTCTTCAACGCAACAATCGAGAATATCGTCCTCCATGCGCATTGTTCACGTCGTGCGGCAATTCCATCCGGCTGTCGGCGGGATGGAAGAAGTGGTGCGAGAGCTTGCGGCGACACAAGCAAGAGCCGGCCATGCCGTTCGCGTCGTCACGCTCAATCGCATCTTCAATGAGCAGGGAACGCTCGCGGCGCGCGAGCAGCTCGACGATATCGAGATCGTGCGCGTGCCGTTCATCGGATCGACGCGCTATCCGATAGCGTGGCGTGTGATCCGACATATCCGGGATGCTGACGTCGTCCACGTCCACGGCATCGATTTCCTTTTCGACTATCTCGCGTGGACGGCGCCGCTGCACCGGCGAAAGCTCGTCGTGTCAACGCACGGCGCTTTCTTCCACACGCCCTATGCGGCCGCGCTGAAACAGATTTACTTCCGGACGGTCACACGTTTCTCACTCAGCGGCTATGCCGGCGTCGCCGCGGTCAGCGCTGCAGACGAGACGCTGTTTCAAACCGTCCGCCGGCGCGGCATCGCGCTCATCGAGAACGGCGTCAATATCGTGAAGTTCGATAGCGCCTCAGCGACGGCGCCGCGCAAAGCCATGATCGCGCTCGGCCGCTTCTCCAGCAACAAGCGGCTCGACCGCGTCATCGCATTCTTCGCGGCCGTGCATCGCGCCGATCCGGAATGGCGGCTGATCGTCGCCGGGCGCGCTTCCGACCTTTCGCCGGAAGACCTGCGGCGCATGGCGGCCGAGGCCGGCGTCGCGGATTGCGTCACGGTGGTCAGTTCTCCGACGACCGAGGATATCCGCGCGCATATCAGCGGTTGCTCGGTCTTCGTGAGCGCATCCGACTATGAAGGCTTCGGCCTCGCCGCCGTCGAGGGAATGTCGGCGGGTCTCCTTCCGGTTCTCAGCCCGATCGCGCCGTTCCGGCGGCTGATCGAGACGACCGGCGTCGGCCTGTCCGTCGACTTTGCCGATTGCGAGGAAGCGGCGGCGCAGTTCCTCCCGCGATGGCAGGAGTTTTCCAAGGACTACGCCGCCCAGCGCCGCGCCGCGATCAACGCCAGCGCGGCCTATGGCTGGCCCGGCGTCGGGGCGCAATACGAAACGCTCTACGAATCGGTGCGCGGCACCAAGGTGCGCGCGATTCTCGACGTGCCAGTCGATGTCACCACGTTCTCGGAGGCGACGACGCTGCTCGACAAG
This sequence comes from Hyphomicrobiales bacterium, assembly GCA_017304555.1. GTDB lineage: Bacteria > Pseudomonadota > Alphaproteobacteria > Rhizobiales > Xanthobacteraceae > JAFKKS01. The sequence continues at coordinate 4,918 of JAFKKS010000457.1, read as the reverse complement.
CGCGCACGCCTGGAAAAGCCCGACATGGTGATCTTCGCCAACGCCCATACGCTCAACCACGCGAGCGAGGACGCGCGCACGCGCGAGGCGCTGAAGAAGTCGATCGTGCTCAATGACGGCGTCGGCGTCGACATCGCCAGCCGCCTGCTGTTCGGGAAGGGGTTTCCCGAGAACCTGAACGGAACGGACTTCGTCCCCGCTTATCTTACGCGCACGCGCAACAAATACCGCATCTTCCTTCTCGGCGGACGCCCCGGAATCGCCGAACGTGCAGCCGCGCATATCGCAAAGATCGCGCCGCACCACACCATCGCCGGCACCTGCCACGGCTATTTGTCGCCGCCTGAAACCGCCGGCGCCATCCATCGCATCCGCGAGTCGCGCGCCGACATCCTGCTGATCGGCCTCGGCGACCCGAAGCAGGAACTGTGGCTCACGGAACACCTGGCGGAGACCGGCTGCCGGCTCGGCGTCGGCGTCGGCGCGCTGTTCGATTTCATGGCGGAAGCCGTGCCGCGTGCACCGGACTGGGTGCGCAACGCGCGTCTCGAATGGGCCTTTCGCATCGTGCAGGAGCCGGGCCGGCTCTGGCGCCGCTACTTCGTCGGCATGCCGATCTTCCTTTTCCGCGTCGGACGGCAATGGCTCACCGGCGCGCGGGTCTCGAACGCGGTGGAGCAATCGTGACTCCGCTCGATTCGAGTCTCATGCGTCACGGCGCCAAGCACAGCCGCCGTTTGACGCTGGGCAAAGCCATGGATCTCGCGCGGCGATGGCGCGCGCGGCTGCTGTTCGCCATATGCGACCAGGGCGCGGCGAGCACGGCCAACTTCCTGCAGACCATCCTCTACGCGATCTGGCTGCCGCTCGACGATTTCGGCCGCTACGTCATCGTCTGGTCGGTGTCGCTGCTCATCGAGAATGCGCAAGTCTCGCTGATCATGGATCCGATGCCGGCGGTGGTCAGCCGCTACGGCCGGCACAACCGGCAGCGCCTGGATAGCGCCGGCGGCTGGATCGTGACGATCTATGCCGCGCTGGCGAGCCTGCTCATTCTTTGCTCGCTGCCGCTCGTCGCGCTTTGGGCGCCCGACTTTGTCCTGCCGCTCGTCTGTCTTGCCGTCGCCAATCCGTTCCAGCGGCTCTACATCTTTCTACGCCGGCTCTGCTACATCCGCGACCGACAGGATGTCGCCGCGACCGGCTCGTTCTTCTACGCCGTGACGCTGCTCGGCGGCGCGTTCGCGCTCCTCAAGCTCGGCCTGCTGTCGGTCGAGGCCGCGATCCTGCTCTGGGCCGTCGCCAACGCGGTTGCTGTGGTGACGATCCGCCTGATGGGCATCGTCTGCTTCGCGCGCACGCGGCGCGCCACGATCGTGTGGCTCGCGCGCCGGCTGTGGACGGCGGGCCGCTGGCTCGGCGGCGCCGCGATCGGCTTCTGGATCAGCACCTGGGGGCTTTTCCCGATCATCGCCGCGATGGCGGGGACGGAAACGGCGGGCATCGTGCGTGCCTTGCAAAATCTGTTCACGCCGATCGTTCAGTTCAACGCAGCGCTCAATCTCGCGATCCTGCCCCGTGTCGCCGACAAGATCGTAGTCGCTGGCCACGCCTATGCGCGCACTTTTGCGCTCTATGCGACCGTCGCATTCACGGCGAGCGTCGTGGTCTACGGCGCATTGGTGATGATCGAATCGAAAACGCTGCTGTCGCTGATCTATCACAAGCCGGAGATCGTGAACGCGTCCCACCTCCTCTGGCCGCTCGGCCTTGCCATGATCCTGGAATCATCACGCCAAGGGTCATCGATCGTCCTACTCGCGATCAGCCGCACGCAGATGTTCTTCTGGTCGCGCGTCGTCGCCATCTCGGCGTTCCTGATCAGCGCGCTCCTGCTTGGCCGCTTGCTGGGCGCGGAGGGAATCCTCTGGGCCAACGTTGTTGCGCACACGCTCGGCGCCGGGATCCTGATGATCGAAGCCACTCGCATTCGGGCATCCGATGTCCCCGTGCGCGACATGCGATCCGCAAACACGGACCCTCTGCTCGCACAGAAAATAAACGCATAACCATCAACCGAGGTGAACAGCTATGAACGTGAAGTATCAATTGAAACGGCTCGCGCGCCACGCGCTCGTCCCCCTGCTCTATCGCTACCCGCCGTTCGCGCTGACGCCGGAGCGGCTTTATCTTTTCCTGCATCATCTCATCGAGACGAAGGACGTGCCCGGCGCGATCGTCGAGATCGGCTGCAATCTCGGCGGCACCGCCGTCATCGCGCGGCAGATGATGGCCCGCCTCGGCATCGACAAGCCCTACATCTGCATCGACACATTCGATGGATTCGTCGAGGAGCAGTTCGCAACCGACGTGGCGCTCGGAACGCCGGCGAACGACCAGACGATGTTCTCCGGCAATTCCAAGGAGCTTGTCGCCAAGATCATGAAGCGGCACCGCTGCGGCGAAGTCGAACTGCTGCAGGGCGACGTGATGCAGATTCCCGACCGGCTGCTGCCGGAAGAATGCTCGGCCGTGCTGCTCGACGTCGACCTCACCGAGCCGAGCTACGTTGCGCTCAACCGCTTCTGGCCGCGACTAACGCCGGGCGGCGTGATCCTGGTCGACGACTGCCAGGAATCCTGCAGTTGGAAGGCGCGGCTGGGCTACGCTCGCTTCTGCGAGGAAAACGGCATCGAGGAGAAATATCGCTACGGCATGGGATTGCTGTATCGCTGAACCGTGCGAAGCTTGCTCGGCGCGCCTAGATCACGATGATTTTGGATCGAATCGATCCAAAATCATGAACGTGATCGATTCTCATATTTTACAGCGGGATGCGGGCGGAAAACCGCTACACACTTTTCCTCATCCCGCTCTATGCGCCGAGCGCCCGCTGCAGAGTGCCAACCGCATCCTGCAGCCGCGCGAGGCGTGCGTCGAACACCCACTGCTCGCTCACATACGCGTGGCTCTCGCTCGCCTGACGCAACCCCGCCGCCGCACGCGGCAGCATCATAGGGTCGATCGCGCGAGACACCGCACGGATCGCGGCGCGCGCGCGACCGTCGATCTTGCCGCTCGATCCTGCCCCGTTTGCCGTTTCAGCGTAGCGCTGATGAAAATCCGCAACCAAGGCATCGACATCGTCGCCGGCAAAGCTGCGATGAAAATCCTGCGGGTTGGCGAGGCGGATCTTGCGATGCTTGATCGCTTCCCAGCCTGAACTCGGCGGCAAAGAGAGCGGCCGATAATCGAGATCCAACGAGCGTGCCCAATCCACCCATTTGAACGGCGGGATCGCCGGCGAGCACACCACCGGCACCCAGGGGATGCGCAGCGTGTCGGCGACAATAGCGCCGTGCATCGCTTCCGTGACAACGAGCCGCGCTCGGTCGAACAGCGCGAGGATGTCCTGCACCGGCCGGCGCGGATCGACGAAGACGAGGCCGGCACGACGGCACGCCTGCGGCCACAGGCTGTACTCCACCGAGTTGTGGTGCGGGACGAAAAGCACGTCCTTGCGCTCGGCATCCGGCGCGCGCCGATGCGTCACTGCGAGCAGCGCGGCGCTGTCCGTCACCGCCGCGTCCGGCATCCCGAGCAGCCGAGCAGTCAGCGGGCCGCGCACGGCGAGCACCGACCAATCCGGATTCGGCCAGGCGCGCGGCAGCGGTCCGGTGCCGGCGCCGCTGCCGAGAATGAAGACGCGCTTGTCCCGCGTCGTCTCGGCCGACAGGAACTCCTCGCGCAGAATCGAGCCGACCCCAAGAAGGACGACGTCGTCCGCCTCGAAGCACGACGCCGGCAACAGGTCGCGCCAGAGTTGCTCGTTGAGGTCGTCGCCGAAATTCCCGGCGGGGTCGCGATAGTAGATGACGAGCATGCGGTCGCGGCGGCGGCTCAAAGCGCCGTATCGGCGAAAGCGCGCGGATTGACGAGGCGCTGCGCGACATCTTCCCAACCGAGGAAGCGTTGTGCCTGCGTGCGGCCCGCCGTCTTGGCATCGGCGAAAGCCTGCGCGATCGACCCGTAGTCGCCCGGCGTATAGCCGAACCGGCTGGACCTGCCGCCGACAGCGAATTCCGGGCACACCGCCGGAAGACCGAGATACTCGTACTGCATCAGCTTCATGCTGGTGTCGCAGAGATAGTCGCAGCCAGGCGCCCGGCGATACGGCGCGATACCCACCGTCGCGTGACGAAGGTAAGTGATCGTCTGCTTGAACGGCATCTCGTCATAGATGCGGACATTGGCCGGGGTATCGAACCGCGTACCGCAACCGATGACATGGAACTGCATGTCGGGATGGGCTTGCGCGGCGTGCAGGATGACCTGCGGGTCGAACAGCATCGAGCCGACCGACACGGCGTTGAGCAGCGCGACGTAAGGGCTTTCGTCCTCGCCCTCATGTGCGTAATCGGCGACGTTGAGCCCGTGCGGCACGTGGAACAGCCGATCCGCCGCCCAGGCGAAGCTCTCCGCCATGCGCGGCGACGGCAGGCAAACGTGATCGATCTTCTCGACCACACCCTCCAGCGCCTGCTGCACGTAAGGATGCACGCCGACGGTCGCCAACTCGTCGGACGCGAGATAGGAGACGATCGCATCGGGGCTCTGCGCGCGGATGCGGTCGATCAGCATCGCGCCGAGGCCGGATTCGACAATCACCGCCGTCGCGCCGCGCAGGATATCGTCGAGTTCGCGGCTCGGAAGGCGGGCATAAAGCCGATACAGAAACGCCGAGCGACGATCGATCGCGGCGATGCGCGTGTGCACCGGGTGGAACGGCGTCTTCCAGAGATAACAGCCGACGCCATTATGCGGTTCGAGCACATTCGCCCGCTGCCAGAGAAAGCTGCGCGAATCGCGCTTGACGCGCGACAGCGGGCTGAAGCGCACCGACACGAACGCGACATCC
>JAFKKS010000456.1 GCA_017304555.1 Hyphomicrobiales bacterium | reverse complement strand
AAAGAACGGCAGATTGTGCGCGCGCGGCATCGTATAGTCGCTGAACGAGCCGGTGAGCAGTTGCCCGTTGCCGTCGTCATAGACGGTGTGCTCGTAGAGCGCTTGCCCGAGACCCTGCGTGACGCCGCCATGCACCTGGCCCTCGAGCAGCATCGGATTGATGACCGCGCCGAAGTCGTCGACGATCGTGTAGCGATCGACGTGCACGACACCGCTGTCCGGTTCGATCTCCACTTCGATGATGTGACAGCCGTTCGGATAGGTGTTGGCTTCGGCCATGCGCTCGTGCGTTGTGTCGAGCCCGCTCTCCATGCCGGGCGGGCGCTTCGCTGGATCAGCGGCGGCAGCAGCGACGTCGAACAGATCGACGTGCCGGTCGGTGCCGACGATGCGGAATTCACCGTCGCCGAATTCGATGTCGGACGCTGCAGCCTCCAGCATATGTGCGGCCACCTGCTTGCCCTTGTCGATGATCTCGAGCGAGGCGATGTGCAACGCCGTGCCGGCGACGGGGAGGGCGCGTGACCCGCCGGTCAATCCGCGTGGCGAGCGGTCGGTGTCGCCCATCACCACGTTGATCTTGTCGGCGTCTATGCCGAGGCGATCGGACACGAGCTGTTTGTACGAGGTGTAGAGGCCGGTGCCGTATTCCTGGTTGCCCATCACGAGATCGACATGGTCGCCCTTGAACTCGATCGACGCCGTCTCCGGCATACCGCCGCCGCAGCGCTCGGTATAGGTCGCCATGCCGATGCCGCGCAGCTTCTTCGCGCGCTCGCTCTCGCGCCGGCGTTGCGTGAAGCCCTTCCAGTCGGCCTTCTCCATCGCGACTTTCATCACGGCAGGGAAGTCGCCGGAGTCGAAGGTGACATGCGTCGCGGACGTGTACGGAATCTGTGACGGCGGCACGAGGTTCTTTCGCCGGATGGCGTCCGGCGTCATCTTCATCTCGCGTGCGGCGGCGTCGACTAGCCGCTCGATCGCGTAGGAAGCCTCGGGCCGTCCAGCGCCGCGGTAGGCGCAAACCGGCACGGTGTTCGTACATACGCCTTTCACGTTGATGGCGATCGCCGGGATGCGATAGAGGCCGCACATCAGGTCCGACGAGCGCGTCGGGATGAACGCGCCGAGCGGAGATAGATACGCGCCGATATTGGCGATGACCGTCGCGCGCATGGCGAGGAACTTGCCGTTCTCGTCCATCGCCAGTTCGGCGCGCGTGACGTGATCGCGCCCCTGGTTGTCGGAGACGAAACCTTCCGAGCGGTCGGACTGCCACTTCACCGGACGCTTCAGCTTGCGCGATGCCCAGGTGACCAGCACCTGCTCGGGATAGACGAAGGCCTTCATGCCGAAACCGCCGCCGACATTGGTCGGCGTGATGACGCGCATCTTCTCTTTCGGAATTTTCAAGATCATGTCGGCGAGCGGGTCGCGCACGAAATGCGAGCCCTGCGTCGCAGTGTAGAGCACGCTGCGATCGCCATCGGGATCGTAGTCGCCGATGGCGTTGCGCGGTTCCATCGAATTTGCGACGACGCGGTTGTTGACGATCTCGATCGCGGTGACGTGCGCGGCCTTCTTGAAGGCCTCTTCGGTCGCCTTGAAGTCGCACAGGTCGTTGTCCCAATCGAACACGACATTGCCGGGAATGTGATCGAAGAGCTGCGCCTGCGATTGGATTGCGCTCTTGGTGTCGACGACGGCGGGAAGTTCGTCATAGTCGACAACGATCGCTTCCGCTGCGTCCTTCGCCTGATTGAGTGTTTCAGCGACGACGAGCGCGACCGGCTGGCCGACATGGCGCACCTTGCCGATGGCGAGCGCCGGGCGCGGCGTGTCCTTGCGCGGACTGCCGTCACGATTGTTGAGCGGCGCGACGCAGGGAATATCACCGAGCCCGTCGACCTTCACGTCGTCGCCGGTCAGGACGAGGATGACGCCCGGCATCTTGCGCGCTTCGCTCGCGTCGACCTTGGTGAGGTTCGCGTGCGCGACGGGCGAGCGCAGAATATAGGCCTGCGTCATGCGCGGCAGCGCGATATCGTCGGTGTAACTGCCCTTGCCAGTAATCAGGGTTGCATCTTCGAAGCGCTTGACCGGTTGACCGACGCCGAACTTCATGGAGCCTCCTTGCCTGGCATGCACGCGCCCGCAGGACGGCGCGAAGCCATTATGTGATTGCTGCAGATGAATTTCGCCAGCAGCCTGCACACAATTTGCGCGTCGGCCGATTATTCATACCCGGGCGGGGGTGTGAAAGCCTGGAATTCGCGCTCCAGCAAGTGCGCGAAGGCGATGCAGGTGCGGTCGCCATATTGCGGCCCGACAATCTGGATCCCGGTCGGCAGCCCGTCCGACGCAAGCCCGAGCGGCGCGATCGTTGAAGGCAAGTAGGCGACGCCGGAATAACCGGCCCAGAACAACTGGTCCGTCGTCGGCACCTGCTTGCCGTTGACAGGAATCGTGCGCTGCCAGCGTTCACCCTCGTGATCGTGCGGCAACGCCGTCGTCGATGCGGCCGGGCACAGCAGCAAATCGTAGTCCTCGAAGAACGCCGCCCATTTGAGTCGCATCTGGTGGCGCATTTCGTTGTAGCCAAGCCACTCCCGGTGGCTCATCACGTTGGCGCGCGCCATGCGGGCGCGATAGCTCTCGTCCGTTTGCGGCAGTTCGCGCGCCAGCGTCATATTGCGTGCGAACTCTTCGTCGCTCTGCCGGCCCGACGTCGCTGCGCGCAAAAGCGCGATATAGACGCGTTGCGCGTGATCGGTGTCGATGTCGGGGCGCGCTTCTTCGCTCACCTTCACGCGTTGCTTTTTCAGGAAGGTCACCAGCGCGTCGATGCGCTCCTGCACTTTCGCATCGACTTCGGCGTTGCGGTCGTTGCGCATCACGGCGACCTTGAACTCGCGCAGCTTTGTCTTGCGCGATGGCGAAAGCGCCACGCGATAGCCGGCGCCGTCGATGGCATCCGGTCCCGCCATGGCCGCGAGCGCGAGATCGAGGTCGGCGGCGCTGCGCGCGAGCGGCCCGATGACCGAGATGTCGCCCTGCGCGACGCGGCCGGGGAGGGCGTGTCCGCGCGGCGGGCAGAGGCCGTAGGTCGGCTTGTGACCGTAGACACCGCAGTAATGCGCCGGATTGCGGATCGATGCGCCGATGTCGCTGCCGGACTCGATGCCGGTGAGGCCTGCAGCGAGCGCCGCGCCCGAGCCGCCGGACGATCCGCCGGGCGAGCGTGAGGTGTCCCACGGATTGTTCGTCGTGCCGTAGATCGCGTTGTAGCTTTGCCAGTCGGCGAGCATCAGCGGCACATTGGTCTTGCCGAAAAGGACGACGCCGGCGTCCATCATGCGTTGCACGGCGAGCGCGTTTTTCTCCGCGACATTGTTTCTGAGCTTGGGATCGCCCCACGTGGTCGGCAGTCCGACGACGTCGTAGGACTCCTTGATCGTCATTGGCACGCCGTGCAGCGGCCCCCACACATCGCCCTTGGCGAGTGCGCGGTCGGCCGCCTTGGCGCGCTTGACGATGACGGCGTTGAGCGCTGGATTGTAGCGTTCGACGCGGTCGAGATAGTGGTCGAGCAGTTCAAGGCAGCCGATCTTGCGGCTGCGTAGATGCGCGGCGAGCTTTTTGGCGGGCCAGAAGGCGATGTCCTGTTTCATGCGCGAAGTGTTCCGCGTCCGCGCCTTCGGATCAAGCGGCTCAACGCCGCGACATCACAGGATAAGAACAGTTCGTCGAAGCGGGCCGGTTGCTGTTGGACATTTTGTGGCCGCACGGGTCGGGGCGCCGTCACGCCCGATCATGTGGGGCTGAAAGGCACGTGGGGCTGAAAGGAAAGTGGCGCCCACCGCTTCACGGTAGGCGCCACAAACCAGCCCCAAGCCCCTTATGCAACGCCCCCCAAAGGCGTAAGCCAAGAATCACAATACCCGGATTGCCCTTTTCGCCACAGTGGGCGTTTGGGAAAAACCCCATGAAATCGGCGAAAAAGACGTTATGTTGCAATTAAGCAACTGGAGTGTTGCCATTCCGCCCGATCGCGGCCGCCGTGCCGTCCGTCTTGCAACCGTCGCAACGGACCGTTATAAGCCGCGCCATCTCGCACGCGGACTTTGGCCGAACGGCCGTCCGGTGGGGGTTTCTCCTCGACATTTCCGTCGTGACAGAAGCTCCCGCGTCCGCGGAGGCATAACCGGAGAATTGATATGGCGCTTCCTGACTTCTCGATGCGTCAGCTCTTGGAAGCTGGCGCCCATTTCGGCCATCAGTCGCACCGCTGGAATCCGAAAATGGCTGAGTACATTTTCGGTGTCCGCTCGAACATCCACATCATCGATCTCGCGCAGACCGTGCCGATGCTGCATCGCGCGCTGCAGGCGGTAAGCGATACGGTCGCGAAGGGCGGCCGCATCCTTTTCGTCGGCACCAAGCGTCAGGCGCAGGATCAGATCTCGGATTCCGCGAAGCGCTCGGCGCAGTATTTCGTGAACTCGCGCTGGCTCGGCGGCACGCTGACGAACTGGAAGACGGTTTCGAATTCGATCAAGCGCCTGCGCGCGCTCGACGAAATGCTCGGTTCGGGCAGTGCACAGGCCTACACCAAGAAAGAGCGGCTGACGTTGACGCGCGAGCGCGACAAGCTCGAGCGCGCGCTTGGCGGCATCAAGGACATGGGCGGTCTGCCGGACCTCCTCTTCGTCGTCGATACGAACAAGGAAGACATCGCGATCAAGGAAGCGCAGCGTCTCGGCATTCCGGTCGCCGCTGTCGTCGACACGAATTGCGATCCCGCCGGCATCGCCTATCCGTTCCCTGGAAACGACGACGCGGCGCGCGCCATCAGCCTCTACTGCGATCTGATCGCGAAGGCGGCGATCGACGGTATCTCGCGCTCGCAAGGTTCGATGGGCATTGACGTCGGTGCCTCAGCGGCTCCGCCGGTCGAGGAAACCCTGCCGGAAGCTCCGGCGGCTGGATTCGAGGCGCTGTCGGGCCCGCGCGGCGTCGCCGACGACCTCAAGAAGCTTCCGGGCGTTTCGCCCGCGATCGAGAAGCAGCTCAACGATCTCGGCATCTTCCACTACTGGCAGATCGCCGCGTTCAGCCCGCAAGATGCCGAGCGCATCGGCGACGAAGTTGGTCTGCCGGGCCGCGTCGAAAGCTGGATCGCCCAGGCGAAGCAGTTCACCGCGGAAGACGCCGCGGCCGAATGATCCGCGCATCGGCGGCCGCGTAACGGGCTGCCGGCGCGTCGCGTGCCGGCAACGGATTCGATTGGTGCGGGGCTTGCCCGCCACAGAGGCCGTTCAGGCCTCGGCTACTCAAATGGGATTTTGACCGATGGCGAACATCACCGCGCAGTTGGTGAAGGAACTCCGCGAACTGACGGGCGCGGGCATGATGGATTGCAAGGCCGCACTGACCGAGACGGACGGCAATATCGAAGCAGCGGTTGATTGGCTGCGCAAGAAGGGTCTGTCGAAGGCCGCCAAGAAGTCCGGCCGGGTCGCCGCCGAAGGCTTGATCGCGGCCGAGACGGCCAAGGGCAAGGGCGTTCTCGTCGAGGTCAACTCCGAGACCGATTTCGTCGCCCGCAACGATCACTTCCAGGGCCTGGTCAAGATGATCGCGCAGGTCGCCCTCAAGACCGGCGCGGATGTCGACGCCATCATGGCGGCGCATACCGGGTCGATGACCATTGCTGACGCCATCACGTCCGCAATCGCGACGATCGGCGAGAACATGAACCTGCGCCGCGCGGCAATGCTCGAAGTCAATCCGGGTGTCGTCAGCGCCTACGTTCACAGCCAGATTTCGGAAGGCCTCGGCCGCATGGGCGTGCTTGTTGCGCTCAAGTCGGAAGGCGATGCCGAGGCGCTTGCCGCGCTCGGGCGCCGCTTGGCGATGCATGTCGCGGCCGCCAATCCGCAGGCGCTTGACGCCGCCGGGCTCGATCCCGCCGTGGTCGCGCGCGAGAAGGAAGTCCTGGCCGACAAGTTCCGCCAGCAGGGCAAGCCCGCCAACGTGATCGACAAGATCGTCGAATCGGGATTGAAGAGCTACTACAAGGAAGTCTGTTTCCTTGAGCAGGCTTACATCCACGACCCTGCGAAGAGCGTGTCGCAGGCGCTTAAGGAAGCCGAGCGTGAGGTTGGCGCCCCGGTGACGATCACCGGCTACGTCCGCTTCGCTCTCGGTGAGGGCGTCGAGAAGGGCGAAGAGTAAGGTCGCACTGGCGGCCCGGGCTCACGCCCGGACGGAATTTGCGGTCCGGTCAGGAGCACGACAGATGGCGGAGCCTGCATATCGTCGCGTGGTCGTGAAGATCTCCGGCGAGGCTTTGCTGGGCAGCGGCCATTCCGGCATTGACCAGGCGACGCTCGATGCGGTGGCGGCCGACCTCGTTGCAGCGCGCGCGCTCGGTGTTTCCCTCGGTGTGGTGATCGGCGGCGGCAATTTCGTCCGCGGCGTCACCGTGTCCGGTCAGGGGATCGCGCGCCCGACCGGCGATTCCATGGGGATGCTGGCGACCGTGATGAACGCGCTCGCGCTGGAAGGCGCGGTGGTGCGGGCCGGTGCGCCGGCGCGCACCATGTCGGCGATCGCCATGCCGCAGATCTGCGAGACCTACGAGCGGGGCAGGGCGCTGCGCCACCTCGACGACGGTAAGGTCGTGATGCTGGCGGGCGGCACCGCCAATCCGTTCTTCACCACCGATACCACCGCCGTGCTGCGCGCCGCCGAACTTGGCTGCGGCGCCGTGCTCAAGGCGACGAATGTCGATGGGGTCTATAGCGCCGACCCGAAAAAGGACAAATCCGCGAAGCGTTATGACCGCCTGACCCATGGGGAGGCGCTGGCGCGCGACCTCAAGGTCATGGATGCGACGGCGTTCGCGCTTGCCCGGGAAAATCAGATGCCTATCATCGTTTTCTCAATCCGCGAGCCGGGGGCGATCGCGTCCACATTGAAGGGCCAAGGCCGGGCCACGATCGTTGCTGGCTAAGCGGGCCGGTCGCTTAAGCGACGTGCGGACCGCAGGCCGTATTGTTTGAGGGTTCTATGGCAGCCACGAAGTTCGATATCGAGGATCTGAAACGCCGTATGGCGGGCGCGATTAGCGTCCTCAAGCAGGAACTGGGCGGCCTGCGCACTGGCCGCGCATCGGCAAACCTCGTCGAGCCGATCCAGGTCGAGGCCTACGGCACCCATATGCCGCTCAACCAACTGGCGAGCGTGAGCGTGCCGGAGCCGCGCCTCCTCGCGGTACAGGTCTGGGACAAGGCGTCGGTTGCGGCGGTGGAGAAGGCGATCATGAGCGCCAATCTGGGCCTGACACCGGCGACCGAGGGCCAAGTGATCCGCCTGCGTGTCCCCGAATTGACGCAGGATCGCCGCAAGGAACTGGTCAAGGTTGCGCATAAATATGCGGAAGCCGCGCGCGTGTCGGTACGGCATGTGCGCCGCGACGGCATGGACCTTCTCAAGAAGATGGAGAAGGACGAGAACCTCGGCAAGGACGATCACGAACGCATGGGCGAGCAGGTGCAGAAAGCCACCGATGCGAATATCGCCGATATTGATCAGTTGCTTACGGCGAAGGAAAAAGAGATTCTGACGGTCTAAGCGCCGCACCGATAGATTCAGATCTGCTCATTTCCATGGGCACGATGTCGACCGAATGCCGGTTCTCGTCTGTCGAGAGTGGGCTCTAAGAAGGGGGCAGCCACGCCCGCAAATTCGATGTCCAACGTCGCGGCAAGCGCAACTCCCTCCGTCTCCGGTTTCGATGTGCCGCGCCATGTCGCGATCATCATGGACGGCAACGGGCGGTGGGCGGCCTCGCGCGGTTTGCCGCGCAGCGAAGGGCATCGTCGCGGCGTCGAAGCCTTGCGGCGCGCGGTGCGCGCGGCTGGCGACCTCGGCGTCAAATACCTGACGATCTTCTCTTTCAGCGCCGAGAACTGGACGCGTCCGGCGTCGGAAATCCGTGATCTGATGGGGCTGCTCAAGCGCTTCATCCGCAACGATCTTGCGGAGCTGCATTCCAACGGCGTTCGCGTGCGCATCATCGGCGAACGCGAGGGCCTCTCGCCCGACATCCTCGGCCTGCTACAGGAAGCCGAAGAGTTGACGCGCGCCAACCAGAATCTCACGCTAGTTGTCGCCTTCAATTACGGTGGCCGCCAGGAGATCGCGCGCGCCGCGCGCCGTCTCGCCATTGAGGTGAGTGAAGGGCGCATGACGCCGGATCAGGTGACGGCGGACGCCATCGGCGGCGCGCTCGATCTGCCGGAACTGCCCGACCCCGATCTCATCATCCGCACCAGCGGCGAACAGCGCCTGTCCAATTTCCTCCTGTGGCAGTCGGCTTACACCGAGTTCGTCTTCCTGCCGGTCCACTGGCCCGACTTCGATCGCGCCGCGCTGGAAAGCGCGCTGAGTGAGTTCTACCGGCGCGAGCGGCGTTTCGGAGGACTGGCGGCACAGGCGGGGGGCTGAGCTTGACCGTTGCGCCGCCTGATGGCGACGCCGAACGCCCGGCCGCGCGTCGGAGCGCGGGCGAACTGGCGCTGCGCATCGTCTCCGCTCTTGTCCTCGCTCCGCTCGCCGCCGGTGTCGCCTATCTCGGCGATTGGCCATTCGCGATCATGTGGATTTTGGCCGGGGCAGGGACGCTCTGGGAGTGGTCGACACTCTCGCTTAACTCCGCGCGGACAAGAGCCGTAGCGGTCGGTTTCGCGACATTTGCCGCAGCCGGCATATTCCTCGGATTCGGCTATCCGGGCACCGCACTGGGGCTGTTGGCAGTCGGCGCGCTCGCGGCGGCTCTCGTGTGCCGGACGGTGGCGCCGGGATGGGCTTTTGCCGGGCTGCTTTATGCCGGAACGATTGTCGCGGCGCCGATCCTGCTGCGCGGGGACGATACGCTCGGCCTGACCGCCGTGGTGTTGCTCTTCGCCATCGTCTGGGCGACCGACATCGCTGCTTATTTCACGGGCCGGGCGCTCGGCGGGCCGAAGCTCTGGCCGGCCGTCAGCCCGAAAAAGACCTGGTCGGGCGCGATCGGCGGCACGGTCGCGGCCGTCGTCTGCGCCATGGCCGTTGCGCGCGTGGCGGGCCTGCCGAGTCTCGGCGCCATCGGTGCGCTCGCCGTCGCCTTGTCCATCGCCTCGCAAGCCGGCGATTTCCTGGAATCGGCGATCAAACGCCGCTTCGGCGCCAAGGATTCCGGCGCCCTGATCCCGGGGCACGGCGGCCTCATGGACAGGCTGGACGGGTTCGTCGCGGCGGCGCTGCTCGCGGCCTTGATCGGGATTGTGCGCGGCGGCCTTGAAGCGCCTTCCCGTGGGCTATTGATCTGGTAAGGGTACCCTTATGCAAGCCGCCATCCCATTACCGCCCGTCCGAAAGGACCGGGAACCGCTAAGCGTCACCGTCTTGGGGGCGACCGGATCCATCGGCAAAAGCACGATCGACCTGCTGCAACGCAATCCGGACAAGTACCGGGTCGAGGCGGTAACCGCGAACACCAACGCTGGTCCGCTGGCGAAGGTCGCGCGCGAGCTTGGCGCCCGCTTTGCGGTGATCGCCAACCCGGCGGGTTATGCCGAGCTCAAGGATGCACTGAGCGGTACTGACATCGAGGCGGCGTCGGGCGCCGCGAGCCTCGTTGAAGCCGCCGCGCGCCCCGCCGACTGGGTCATGGCCGCGATCATGGGGTCGAGCGGTCTCGACCCGACGCTTGCGGCGGTCGAGCGCGGCCGCACGGTCGCGCTTGCCAACAAGGAATGCCTCGTTTGCGCCGGCGATCTTTTCATGCGCGAGGCGAAGACGCGCGGCGCGACGGTGTTGCCCGTCGATTCCGAGCACAACGCCATCTTTCAGGCGATGGGATCGGGCCATGCCGGCGATGTGGCGCGCATCATCGTCACGGCATCGGGTGGGCCTTTCCGTACCTGGAAGCGCGAGGATATCGAGGTCGCGACGCGCGAACAGGCGCTCAAGCATCCGAAC
>JAFKKS010000455.1 GCA_017304555.1 Hyphomicrobiales bacterium | reverse complement strand
CCGGCCGAGTATGAAGCTGGTCACGTCACAGGCGCGATCTCGGCGCCAGGCGGGCAACTCGTGCAGGCGACCGACCAGTATGTCGGGACCCTCGGCGCGAGGATCGTGCTGATCGACGACGCGGAAGTGCGCGCCGTGATGACGGCGTCCTGGCTCCTGCAGATGGGCTGGAAGGATGTGGCCGTTCTTGTCGCGACGGGAACCAAGACCGGCTTCCCGGCGGCGCCGGTCCTTGGCGGCGGGCCGTCGCGCGATCACGCGCTCGATGCCACGGAGCTTGCGGCGTTGATCGCGCGTGATGCCGTGACGATCATCGATCTCTCGTTCAGCCGCGACTATCGCCGGGGCCATATTCCGGGTGCGTGGTTCGCGATCCGCGCGCGTCTGGCGCAGGCGCTCGCCAAAATCCCTGTCGCGGAAAATATCGTCCTGACGTCCGAGGATGGCACTCTCGCCGCCCTCGCGGCGCCGGAGGCGCAGGCGGTCAGCCACGGCACCGTTCGCTATCTCGCGGGCGGAAACGCGGCATGGAAAGCGGCGGGACATGCGCTCTCAGCCAACGATCCCCGCATGGCGGATGAGGCCGTCGACGTCTGGCTCAAACCGTATGAGCGTGCGAGCGGCGTCCAGGATGCGATGAACGAGTACCTCACATGGGAGGTCGACTTGCTCGAACGCATTCGCCGCGACGATTCCGTTTCCTTCCGTTCGAATTCGCCACAGCACTAACATTCATGTCGAGGACGTACGATGTCACAGCGATCATTGCTTTCGCGCCGCCGCCTTCTGCTTGCCGCGGCCGCGAGCCCGGCCCTTGTCGGCTTGTCACGCAGTCGCGCTATGGCGGCAAACGAATATCCCTCGCGCAGCGTGAAGGTGCTGATCCCCTATTCCGCCGGCGGCGGCGCCGACACCGTGGGCCGCATCCTGTTCGCGAAGCTGTCGCAGATCATGGGGCAGCAGTTCGTGATCGAGAACCGCGGCGGTGGCGGCGGCACCATCGGCGCGACCGTCGTTTCCAAGGCAGAACGCGACGGCTACACGATCCTTTACGACGCGACCACCTTCTCCACCAATCCGTCGCTCTACGCGAAGTTGCCGTACGACACGGTGAAGGATTTCCAGCCGGTGTTCCTCGCCTCGCTGGTGACGAATTTCCTGCTGGTAAACAACAGCGTGCCGGCGAAGACCGTGGCCGACGTCATCGCGATCGCGAAGGCCGATCCGAATGGCCTGAACTGGGCTTCGTCCGGCAACGGCTCGGTGCAGCATCTGTGCCTGGAAATGTTCAAGCACATGGCCAACGTGAAACTCAATCACGTTCCTTATCGCGGCGGCGGACCGGCGCTGAACGACTTGATCGCCGGCCAGGTAAAGTACTTTTTCTCCAACGCAGCCTCCTCTCTCGGACACGTACAGTCCGGCACGCTGCGCGCCATTGCCCATACCGGAAAGGAGCGGCTTGCCAGCATGCCAGACCTGCCGATCGTTGCGGAGACGCTTCCCGGCTTCGTGGCTTACGAATGGAACGGCGTGTTCGTTCCAAGCGGCTGTGCGCCCGAGATCGTGCAGAAGCTCAATGCCGGGCTCAATGCCACGCTGCGCGATCCTCAAGTCGCCAAGCGGCTGAAGGAACTCAACGTCGAGGCGCGCGAGAATACACCGGACGAGTTCCGCACCTTCGTCGCATCGGAAATCGAGAAGTGGGGCAAGGTGATCCACGAAGCGAACATCAAGCTTGGATGACCATGCTTCCTTTCGATAGCAACGGGGCGGCGGCGCGATGAATGCTCCATCCAGTGAGCCGCCGCTGATCGCCGGTCCGGTGGCGCAACCGAAGCGCCCGGCGACGCCTCTGCCGGCCGGCGCCTGGGATTCGCACGCACACATCTTCGGGCCGCCCGATCGTTTCCCCTTCACTGCTGGACGCGGCTACACGCCGCCGTCCGCGCCGGTCGAAAACTACATCGCGCTTCTCGATCAGCTCGGCTTCGCGCGTGGGCTGATCGTGCAGGGCAACGCGCACGGCTACGACAATCGCGTCGTGCTCGACGCACTGGAGCGCCATCCGCACCGCTTCCGCGGCGTCGGCATCACCGATACGCGCATCCCGCCGGAGACCTTGCGCGACTGGCACCGCCTCGGGATGCGCGGCCTGCGCTTCCACCTGTTCTCCACCGCCGGCAAGCCCGGATACATCCGCGGCGTCGGCCTCGATGTTTTCGAGACATTTCGCACGACGATGCGCGATCTCGGTTGGGTGATGCAGGTGTTCTGCGATTGGCGCCTGCTGCCGGATGTGGCGCCGCGCCTGCAAGCGGTGTCGGTCGAGATGCCGGTGATCATCGACCACATGCTCAACATCCCGGCAGAACGCGGCGTCAACGATGCTGCGTTCCAGACGCTGCTGCGGCTCGTCGGCGACGGCCATGCGTATGTCAAACTGTCGGGCGCTTATCGGCTGTCGGGTCAGTTTCCGGACTATCCGGACGCACGGCCGTTCCACGATGCACTGCTGCGCGCCAACCCGGAACGGCTCGTCTGGGGCACGGACTGGCCGCACCCGTCGATCGACGCCGCCGTCATGCCTGACGACGGACACCTCGTCGATCTGTTCATGGACTGGACGTCGGACGCGCAGATGCGCCAACGCATCTTGGTCGAGACGCCGGCGCAGCTCTTCGACACTTAGCGGGAAGCGGCAAGCACCAAGGGCGCTGAATCAAGACGCGGATCAGTGCCGGACGATCACCTTTGTTCCGACGGGAACGCGCGCATAGAGATCCGAGATCTCATCGTTGACCAGCCGGAAGCAGCCGGACGATACGGCATGGCCGATCGTTTCCGGGGCGTTGTTCCCGTGAATGCGGTACACTGTGCCGCCGAGATAAAGCGCGCGCGCGCCCATCGGATTACCCGGCCCACCGGCCATGAAGCGCGGCAGATAAGGCTGGCGCTTGATCATCTCGGGCGGCGGCGTCCAGTCCGGCCATTCCGCCTTGCGCGAGATTTTGAGAATGCCTGCCCAGGTGAACCCGTCGCGGCCGACGCCAATGCCGTAGCGCAGCGCCACATTGTTCGGCTGAATCAGATACAGGAAGCGCTCCGACGTATCGATGATGATTGTGCCCGGCGCTTCCGTCGTGCGGTAGAAAACCGGCTGACGGCGGAATTGGCTCGGCAGCGCGGAGTCCGACGATCCATGGTCGACACCCGGATCGACGTCCTGGATGGTCGGCTCAGGAATGCTCTGAAGCGGACGAAAGAATTGCGCGTGGGCGGGCGTCAGGCTGGCGAAAAAAGGCGCAGCCAGCACACCGAGAGCGAAAGTACGACGGTCAATCATAGGTAAAGGATGAGCGAAGGTTTTCGCGATGTCCAGAGTGAGGGCGCAGTACGGGCATGCGAAGGCAAACGAAGCGTCGCCGTAATGTCACGCATTTCTGGTTACCCGTCGCCCCCTAACGCAGATACGTCACGTACAGATAGACCGCGAGCGCGATGAAACCGACGAGACTGAGGCTGCGCCCGATGCGTCGCCCCCAGAGTTCGACGTGGTCTGTACCGTCGCCCTCCCCCTTCCCGACAGCATCCTTTCCGGCGAAATGATCCGTCGCCTGGCGCGCGGCGTCGGCAAGCGACGAACCGCCAAACATGCCGCCGCCTCGCCGCGCAGCCTCAAGCGCGGCATGCGCATCGCGCGTTCGCTCCGCGTCGGTATCGCGCTGGGGCGTCCCGTCAGCCATGCGGCAGTTTAGGAAAACGCCGGTCAAGCGCCAAGCACGCAGCCTGCCCCTTTCGGCGACTGCGACTCCACATTGGCGGGGAATCCCTTAGGATAGGCCTATGGGGATCGAGAGGGCGGTATGGATAGACTGACGATTTTGGCGGCGAGTGTGGCATTTGCGGCGTCCGTAACCATCACGGCGACGGCGACGCAGGCGAATGCGCAAACGCGCCGCGAGGCCGCCAGTGACGTCTCCGCGCAAACGCGCCACCAGGCGCGGCGCGCGCGCACCCGGATCGAAGTCCGCCCGTTGCGCGGGCCATTACGCCGCGATTGCACCGCCGTGTTCCAGGAGCGCTGGATTCCGCAATGGGGCGGCCGCGTCCTCTATGCCGGCCAGGACTGCCACTGGACCCGCGCGCCGCTGTGACCGCGCGTCGATGAACTTGTATGTCATCTGAGATCACCCTCCCCGTTTCGCGTGACGACATTGCCGCCGCGGCAAAAAGGATTGCCGGCTGGACGCGGCGCACGCCGGTGCTGCGCGATGACCGCGCAAGCTTCGGTCTCGCGGCCGGCGTCCCGGTGACGTTCAAATTCGAGTATCTGCAGCACACCGGTTCGTTCAAACCGCGCGGCGCCTTCAACACCTTGCTCTCGTCGAATCCCGGAAGCGCCGGGGTCGCGGCTGCATCCGGCGGCAATCACGGCGCTGCCGTCGCCTACGCCGCTGCCCGGCTTGGGCACAAGGCGACGATCTTCGTGCCGGAAACGTCGTCGCCGGTGAAGATCGCGCAGATTCGTAGCTACGGCGCCGATCTCAAAGTCGGTGGCGCGCGCTACGCCGATGCGCTCGAAGCCTGCGACGCGTTCGTGCGCGCGAGCGGCGCGCTGCCTGTTCACGCCTACGACACGCAGGAGACGATCGCGGGCCAAGGCACGGTCGGGAAGGAGTGGGAGGAAGCGTGCCCGGAGATCGATACGGTTCTGGTCGCCGTCGGCGGCGGCGGATTGATCGCCGGAATAGCGGGCTGGTACGGCCGCCGCATCAAAGTGGTCGGCGTCGAGCCGGAAGGTTCGCGCTGTCTGCACGCGGCGCTGGAAGCCGGCAAGCCGGTGGATGTTCCCGTTGAAAGCGTCGCGGCGGATTCGCTCGGCGCCAAGCGCACTGGCGATCTCGTCTTCGCCATCGCAAAGGAAAATATCGACCACGTCGTGCTCGTCGATGACGGGGCCATCCGCAACGCCCAGAGAATGTTGTGGCAGCGGCTGCGCGCGGCAGCGGAGCCGGGCGGCGCGGCGGCGGCGGCCGCACTCTTCAGCGGCGCCTATAAGCCCGCGAAGGATGAGCGCGTCGGCGTCCTTCTCTGCGGCGCCAATGTCGATTTGACGCTTTTGGATGGGTTGGCGAAGAACGGACCATAGCCGGCGTCGTTGGACGAGCCGCACAAAGCAAGGCTTTCATTCAGCCTTTTTGCTTTTTTCCGATTTCCCCCGCGCCTTCGTGCGCGGATCCCCCGCAGGCTCGGTCCCGGTCGGTTGCGCTGGCGCCGGCGGGTCGGATGCGGGGAACGATTCCTCCAAGGCCTCGTCCAATTCCTTGTCGAGTTCCGCGTGGTCTTTCTTAGGTCTGGCCGACGCGTCGTGCTTGAAATCCTGGGTTCGGCGCGGGGCGGTCATGCAAGGCTCCCGAAATATGATCACGAATATCCGTGGTTTAACGGTCAGGGAGCGTCAATCGTTCCCGCGCCAATCGTTCCCAAGGCCCCAAGCGGGCGGCCGGCATAGAGCCATCGTATGCATGTTGCAGCCGCCGCAGACATGGTATCGGACGGTCTGACGGGAGGATGCAGCCGATGACCGAAGTCATGAAGAACGTCACGTCGATCGAAGACTTGCGATTGATGGCGAAGCGCCGCGTGCCGCGCGCGTTTTTCGAATATGCCGATCGGGGCTCCTACGCCGAAGAAACCCTGCACGCCAACCGCACCGATCTCGAGAAGATCAAGCTGCGCCAGCGCGTCTTCGTCGACGTTGACAAGCGCAGCACCGCGACCACCATCTGCGGCGAGCCGCACGCCCTGCCTGTCGTGCTGGCGCCGACCGGCCTCACCGGCATGCAGCACGGCGACGGCGAGATCCTCGCCTGCCGCGCCGCGCATGCCGCGGGCATTCAGTTCACGCTCTCGACGATGTCGATCTGCTCGATCGAGGATGTGGCGGCAGCCAATCCGAAACCGTTCTGGTTCCAGCTCTACGTCATGCGCGACCGCGGCTTCGCGCGTTCGCTGATCGAGCGCGCGGTGGCGGCGAAATGCTCGGCGCTGATGCTCACCGCCGACTTGCAGATCCAGGGGCAACGTCATCGCGACATCAAGAACGGCCTTACCGTTCCGCCGCAGATCAAGCTCGCGAACATCATCGACATCGCGACCAAGCCGTCGTGGGTGATGAGCGTGCTCAACAGCAAGCACCGCACCTTCGGCAATCTCGAAGGCCGCGTTTCCGGCATGACGGGCGTCAAATCGCTCGCGCAATGGACCGCCAGCCAGTTCGATCCGACCTTGAGCTGGAAGGATGTGGAGTGGGTCCGCGACATGTGGCCGGGCAAGCTGATCATCAAAGGCATCCTCGATCTCGAGGACGCGAAGACCGCGACTAAGACCGGCGCCGACGCCATCATCGTGTCGAACCACGGCGGCCGCCAGCTTGACGGCGCGCCCTCCTCGATCTCGGCGCTGCCGCGCATCGTCGATGCGATCGGCACGCA
>JAFKKS010000454.1 GCA_017304555.1 Hyphomicrobiales bacterium | reverse complement strand
ATGCGCGGTATCGACAATGCCGTCCGCCGTTACCGGCAAGATCCCGACCTCCGCCGCCGCGAAGCGGTTTCCTTCGAGAACGGAGGGATGCTCGATGGCCGAGACAAACAGCCGCACCGGCCGCTTTTCCACCGATCGCCCCGCGGGGCGCAGATTCGGGCTGAGCGCCAGAACATTGGCTTCCGTCGCGCCGGACGTAAATACCACTTGCGACGGCTTCGCCCCGGCGAGCGTCGCGACCTGTCCCCGCGCCGTCTCGATGAGCGCACGCGCCGCACGCCCTTCCGCATGCACCGACGAAGCGTTACCGCCAACGTCGAGCGCCGCAAGCATCGCCGCCCGCGCTTCCGCCCGCAGCGGCGCGGTCGCATTCCAATCGAGGTAGATGCGCCGACGCATTAAAGACGAATTCCTTCAAGACACTTGCAATGTGGGGCAGCGATCATGATAAAGGCTTCTCACCCGCCGCAGTGTGTCCCATCCAACGGTTTCGGCCGAACAGGGGTAATTTAGAATTGTTCTAAATTAGCGGCGCCCACCACTTACGTCAAGCGCGCAATGGCGGTTCGACAAGCCGCCCGAGGGTTTTGAGGCCAGAACGCATGCCCGAGGTTATCTTTACCGGTCCGAGCGGCCGGATTGAAGGCCGATACCACCCTGCCCGCGCGAAAAATAGCCCACTGGCCATCATCCTGCACCCGCATCCGCAGTTCGGCGGGACGATGAACCACCAGATCGTCTATCAGCTCTACTACGCCTTTGCGCACCGCAACTTCGCCGTCCTCCGTTTCAATTTCCGCGGTGTGGGACGCAGCCAGGGGTCATTCGACCACGGGACGGGCGAACTCTCGGATGCCGCCTCCGCGCTGGACTGGGCGCAGACAATCAATCCGGAGGCACGTAGCTGCTGGATCGCGGGCTTTTCGTTCGGTTCCTGGATCGGCATGCAGCTTCTCATGCGCCGCCCGGAAATCGAGGGCTTCATCTCGGTCGCCCCGCCGGCGAATCTTTACGACTTCTCCTTCCTCGCCCCCTGTCCGTCATCGGGACTGATTGTCCATGGCGAAAAGGACGCAGTCGTGCCACCGAAGGACGTGACGACGCTGGTCGAGAAGCTGAAGACGCAAAAGGGGATCGTGATCGAGCAGAAGGTCATCCCCGGCGCCAACCATTTCTTCGACGGCAAGATCGAAGTCTTGATGCAAACTGTCACGGGCTATCTGGACAAGCGTCTCGCGGTAGGGCGCAAACCGACCGCCGCCTGACGGCCTGCGTCGCAACCGGCGTACGCTAACTGATGCGGACCTTGCTCAACGTAGCCTTGGCGCTCGTCGTCGTGTTGGTGGCGTGCTACGGGACGTCGCGTTACCTTACGCAAGTGCCTGAATATGATGTGCTCGGCCCGCTGGCCCCGCTGAGCGCGCAGGAGCAGGAACGCATCCCGCGCCTGAAAACGCATGTCGCAGCGCTGGCAAGCGGTGAGCGCAACATCGCGCATTACGATCAACTCGAAAAAGCCGCGCAGTACATCGAGCAGCAACTCACCACCTACAACCTCAAGCCGATCCGGCATGAATTCACCGTGGGTGGAAAGACCGTTCGCAACATCGAAGTTGTGTACGAGCCTCCAGGTGTCGCGCTGACCGGCACGCTCGTCGTCGGCGCGCATTACGACAGCGCGCCCGGCTCTCCCGGCGCCGAGGACAACGCCACGGGCGTCGCCGCGTTGCTCGAGTTCGCACGCGATTTCTCCGTGCCGCTCAAGATCGGCACCAAGCGGTTGCGCATGGTCTTCTTCGTCAACGGCGCACCGCCCTACTTCAAGACGAATGACATGGGCAGCCTGCGGATGGCGAAAGACCTCGCCGCGCACGGCGAAAAGGTCGTGGCGATGTATTCGCTGGATTCGCTCGGCTATTATTCCCGCGAGCCGAAGAGCCAGAAATATCCGCCGCTGATCGGCACTCTCCTGCCGAAGACCGGCGACTTCCTCTCGGTCGTCGGCTTATTGAACGCGCGCACCATCGCCCGCCACACCACACAACTCTTTCCGGCCTACACTAAATTTCCCCTTCTCTCCGCCGTCGGGCCGCCTCTCATTCCGACCCTCGACGTCTCGGACAACTGGGCCTTCGCGCAGACCAGCGTACCCGCCGTCATCTTCACCGACACCGGCCCGCTGCGTTATCCGGATTTCGGGCTGCCGACCGATACGCCCGACAAGATCAAGTACGAAGACCTTGCGCGCGTGACGCAAGGCATCATCCCCGTTTTCCGCGAAGCCATGCAGTAACGACTCTAGTGTCCCGAATCGGAAGTTCGTTTGACTATGCCGCAGCTTCCGGAGCGAACTTCGGATTCGAAAGGACACTAGCAAATCTATGACTCTAGTGTGGTTTGGGTTCAGAAGTTCGCTTAAGAGCACGCGGAAATAATGAAGCGAACTTCTGAACCACACTAGGCCGCGCTGCGCGACGGCATGACGATGACGCCGCCCGGCATCGGCTTCGACGTGCCCGTCGTGGTCGGAAACGTGATGGGAAACCCACGCAGCCGGCGCGCCGCGAGAAACGCGAAGGCTTGCGCCTCGAGCGCATCTCCCGACCATCCGATCGCGTCGGCACCCTGCACCGTCGCAGGCGCGAGCGCATCGCGCAGCATCCGCATGAGGGTCGGATTGCGCGCGCCGCCGCCGGCGATGGTCCAGTTCCGCGGCACCTTCGGAAGATGCGGCACGATCGCCGCACCGCTCGCCGCCGTCAGCGCGGTCAGCGTCGCGGCTCCGTCCTGCGGCGAGCGGGTCGGCATGGCGCGGTAGAGATCCGCGAACGCATTGCGGTCGAGCGACTTCGGGCACGGCTGGCGAAAGAACGGCTCGCTCAGGGCGCGAACGATAAAGTCGTGGTCCACCTTTCCGGCGGCAGCCATCGCGCCGTCGCGGTCCATCGCCGTGCCGGTCCGCGCCTGCATGAAATCGTCGATCAGCGCGTTACCCGGTCCCGTATCGCAGGCCACGGGATCGTCCTCGCCGTCCACATAGGTCACGTTCGCCACGCCGCCGATATTGAGCACCGCGATCGGCCCTGGCAGCCCGCGCCCGCGCAAGAGGGCGCGGTGATAGACCGGAACGAGCGGCGCCCCCTGCCCGCCCGCCGCGACGTCCAGCGCGCGGAAATCGAACACGACCGGGATGCCAGCACGCGCCGCCAAAGCCTCCCCATCTCCGATCTGTACCGTCAGGCGCGCCTGCGGCCGGTGCAGCACCGTCTGGCCGTGGAAGCCGACCACGTCGACTTGCGACGCTTCGAGGCCATGCTGGCGCAGGAACGCCTCCACGGCCTCCGCGTGCGCCGTAGTGACGAACGCCTCGGCCTCCGCGAGCACGCCGGGCCGCGCGTCACGGTCCGTCAACGTCGCCGCCTCCGCCACGGCTTGGCGCAGAAGGCGGCGGCCGGCCTCGGGATACGGCTGATAGCCGGTCGGCCCGAAGCGGGTGACGCGTTCGCCATCGGTCTCGATCAGGGCGGCGTCGACCCCGTCCATCGAGGTTCCGCTCATCAGCCCGATGGCGACGAGATCCGGCATATCGACCCCTGTGAATTGTTGCCGCGAAGCTGTTATACCGCGCCAGCCATCATAAATCCCCGGCCGTTAACGGGTTGCTGAACCCGCGGCCCTTCGACAGAGCGTTCGCATGAGCACTTTCAAATCCGACTTCCTCAACGTGCTCGCGAGCCGCGGCTACATCCATCAGATCTCCGAGCCGGACGCGCTCGACGACCTCGCCAAGTCGCAGCCGATCACCGCCTACATCGGCTACGACTGCACGGCGCCCTCGCTGCATATCGGGCACCTGCTGCCGACGATGATGCTGTACTGGATGCAGCAGACCGGCCATCGGCCGATCGCGCTCATGGGCGGCGGCACGACCCGCGTCGGTGACCCCTCCGGCAAGGACGAAAGCCGCAAGGTGCTGACCGAGGAAGTCATCAACGACAACCTCAAGAGCATCCGCCAGACCTTCTCGAAGTTCCTCAAGTTCGAGAGCGATGGCGGCAACGCCGTCATGGCGAATAACGCCGACTGGCTGAATACGCTCAACTACATCGACTTCCTGCGTGACGTCGGCCGCCACTTCTCGGTCAACCGCATGCTGAGCTTCGATTCCGTGAAGCTGCGGCTCGACCGGCAGCAGGAACTTTCGTTCCTCGAATTCAACTACATGATCCTGCAGGCCTACGACTTCGTCGAACTGCACAAGCGGCACGGCTGCGTGCTGCAGATGGGCGGCTCCGACCAGTGGGGCAATATCATCAACGGCATCGACCTCGGCCGCCGCATGGCCAACGCACAACTGTTCGCGCTGACCGCACCGCTGATCACGACATCGTCGGGCGCGAAGATGGGCAAGACTGCGGCCGGCGCCGTCTGGCTCAACGCCGATTTGATGAGCCCCTACGCGTATTGGCAGTTCTGGCGCAACACAGAGGACGGCGACGTCGAGCGCTTCCTCAAGCTGTTCACGATCCTGCCGCTCGATGAGATCGCGCGCCTCGCAAAGCTTGCCGGACAGGAACTCAATGAAGCGAAGAAGGTGCTCGCGACCGAAGCGACCGCGCTGATGCACGGCCGCGCCGCCGCCGACGAATCCGCGGAAACCGCGCGGCGCACCTTCGAGGAAGGCGCGCTCGCGCAATCGTTGCCGACCGTGGCGCTTGCCAGGAGCGAGCTCGCGGCCGGACTCGGCGTGCTTAGCGCATTCGTGAAAGCAGGCCTCGTTGCGTCGACCAGCGAAGCGCGGCGGCAGGTCAAGGGCGGCGGCTTGCGCGTCAACGACGCGGCCGTCGATGACGAACGCAAGCAACTGGTTGAAAGCGATGTGACGCCGGAGGGCGTGATCAAGCTTTCACTCGGACGCAAGCGTCACGTCCTGCTCAAGCCTGTGTGAGCCTCGATTCCCGCTCGTCCCCGCGAAAGCGGGGATCCGGAGAGCCAGACAATCCAGGATTTTCGCCTGCGCGGGAATGAGCGGAACCTATGCACGCGCTGGAGCGCGCCTCAGCGCGTCACGTCCGGCATCTGCAGCGACTGTTCTTCGTTGGCGCCGCGGAACTCGAACAGCTTGCGCAGGAATCCCGGCGCAACCGCCGACATCGGATTGACCTGAAGGACGGGCCGCTGCGGCGAGCCGACGACCTGATAGGTGATGCCGAGCAAGCCTTCGTTCGATCCGCCGCCGAGGAACAATCCGACAATCGGCAAACGACCGAACATATTGTTGAGCGCGTAAGCGGGAACGAACGTGCCGCGCAACCGCACTTCGTCACGCGAATAGTCGAGATAGCCGTCCATGGTGGCGCCGACGGAAGGTCCCCAGACCACGCCGTCGCGCACGGTGAAGCGGCCCGGCGAGCGCGTGAACTCCACGCGCATGCGCGAGAACGAGACGCCGCCGCTGGTCGACGGCCTCGGCCGGCCGGCGCGGTCGTAGCTTGGCGGCGCCGAACCACTCGACGCCACGCTTTCCAGCGCCGGCTCGCCACGCACGGCGAAATCGTGGACGTTGATCAGCCCTTCCTGCGCCGTGCCGTCGGACGTCGGTGCGTCCATCGCGATCGAGACGTTGCCACCAAAGACGCGCGCATAAGTATCGGTGAAGCGGAACAGCGCACCCGCGTCGCTCGATTCGAGCACGATGACCTGCCGCCCATTGCCGCGCGGCCTCAGACTGGCGCTGACGCGCGCGGTGCTGCCGATCTTGCCGTTCATCGTCAGCGTGCGGATTTGCCCGTTCCGTCGCGTCAGACGCAGTTCGATGCCGCGCAAAGCCTCGCCGTGATGGCCGGTGATCGCGCCGACCTTCACGTCGAGATCAAGGTCGGTGCTGCTCTTGGACTTCTTATCGGGCTTCTCACCAGACACCGTGTTCTTGATGAAGCCGCGCCCGTCATAGAGGTCGCCGCGCATCACGACCTTCAAGACGCCGTCGTTCGTGCGATCGACCCGCAGCGACGCCTTGTCGCCATCCGAGAGCGCGAAACTCGGGAAGCTGGCGTGCAAGACGTCGAAATTGTTGTTGACCTCGACGCTGCCGCGCACTGACGCGCCGTAGCCCTCGAGAACAAAATCTTCGAGCTTGGTGGTTGTGCCCTTATCGACGAGCGTGAAGGTGAGTCGCGCCGGCTTCCCCGCCGGCTTGCTCCATCCCGGCAAAAGCTCGGTGACTTTCGCGTGCGTCAAATCGGCTTCGATCGCAAGGCGCCCCTCACGCTCCGCCATCTTCACGCGGCCGACGATCTTCACCGGCATCGAGCCATCGATGAAGTCGTTTTCATCAAGCGCCATGCGGTCACGCGCCGCGTCGTCGAGCGTCGTTTGAATGCGTACTTCAGCATCCGGCTCGCCGCGTGCGCGGCGGAAATCGACGATGGCGGGCGTGCCCGCGATCTTCATGTCGCCCTTGATCTGCAAGAGGTCCGAAGTCGCAGTGACCTTCAGGGTCGCGGCCTCGGCCTTCAACCCGTGAATGAAGCGATCGGCGGAAAATCCGGTGACGTCGGCGGTG
>JAFKKS010000453.1 GCA_017304555.1 Hyphomicrobiales bacterium | reverse complement strand
GCAGACCGATTTCAGTCATCTCCTTGCCGGCAAGGCCTTTCGTCAGCGCTGCCATCGGGTGCACATGGACGATCGCGGTGTCACGGGCCCGGCGCAGGACGAAGTCGACGATCGCCGGCTCGTCGATCGCCGGTGACGTGTTCGGCTGGCACACGATCGTGGTGACGCCACCAGCCGCCGCCGCTTCGCTTGCCGAGGCAAGCGTCTCGCGATGTTCGGCGCCCGGCTCGCCGACGAAGGCGCGCATGTCGATCAGGCCCGGCGCGACAACGTGGCCGGAGCAGTCGATCGTCTGCGTCCCGTCCGGCACCCCGGATGCACGAATACCTTGCCGCGTGTCGCGGATGACGCCGTCGGCGATCAGCACGTCGCCTTGCATGTCGAGATCGCGCGACGGATCGACGACGCGTGCATTCGCGAGCAGGAGAGGGCGGGCTTCGACTTGCACCATCAGCGTTCACGCATTCGGCAGGCCGCGCGAAAGCGCTTCGAGCACGGCCATGCGGACCGCGACGCCCATCTCGACCTGCTGGCGGATGAGGGATTGCGCACCGTCCGCGACGGCGGAGTCGATTTCGACGCCACGATTCATCGGGCCGGGATGCATCACCAAGGCGTCCGATTTGGCGTAGCGCAGCTTCGCCTGATCGAGACCGTAGAAGCGGAAATATTCCTGCACCGAAGGCACGAACGAGCCGTTCATGCGCTCGCGCTGCAGGCGAAGCATCATCACGATGTCGGCGCCGGCGAGTCCTTCGCGCATGTCGCGCATCACCTCGACGCCGAATTGCTCGACGCCGGCCGGCAGCAACGTCGCCGGCGCCACCAAGCGGACACGTGCGCCGAGCGCGTTGAGCAGGATGATGTTCGAGCGCGCGACGCGCGAATGCAGGATGTCGCCGCAGATGACGACGATCAGTCCCTCGATGCGCCCTTTGTTGCGCCGGATGGTGAGCGCGTCGAGCAGTGCTTGCGTCGGATGCTCATGCGCCCCGTCGCCCGCGTTCACCACCGCGCCGTCGACTTTCTGCGCCAGCAACGCGACTGCGCCAGACGCGTGATGGCGCACGACCAGGAGATCCGGGTGCATCGCGTTGAGCGTGATCGCTGTGTCGAGGAGCGTCTCGCCCTTCTTGATCGAGGAGACGCCGACCGACATGTTCATGACGTCGGCGCCGAGGCGTTTGCCTGCGAGCTCGAAAGAGGACTGCGTGCGCGTCGAGACTTCGAAGAAGAGGTTGATCAGCGTGCGCCCGCGCAACGTGGTGCGCTTCTTCTCGATCTGCCGGTTGAGTTCGACGAATTCTTCCGAGAGATCGAGCAGCCCGACGATCTCGTCATGCGAAAGCCCTTCGATCCCGAGCAAGTGGCGTCGGCCGAGAACGAACGAGGACTTCGAGGCGATGTTCATTAAAGCGGTTCCTATAGGCAGCTAAGGTCCGCGGGGCAAGTCTCCGGTGGGGCCGTCCACAAAACCAATGGCTATGGTGAAGGGCAGCCGGGGAGGTGATGACGAAAAGTTCAACGGCAACAGGAACGTCAGCGTCAAACCGGGGGTTTATATCGAGAGGATTAGAGGGGGGCCGGCCGGAAGGCGTCATAGGGCCGCCCCATCTCTGTCGCTGCAATCAGAAACGGAGAGTTTTCGATGCCGAACACGCCTCGTTCCGCCCTTTGGGCCTGTGGCTTCGGTGCGGCCCTCGTTCTCGGCGCCCTCAGTCCGGCTTCGGCGGCTCCCGTAGCAGCCTTGGCCGGCGCGAGCGCAGCGTCCGATACGGCTGCCATTCAAGTCGCACAGAAAAAGCATCGCCATTATCGCCACCGGCGTCACCGAGCGGGCGGCGGCCATTATGAGTTCGACCGCGGCTGGCGTGGCCGCTATCACGACAATGTCGGGTCCGTCGGTCAGGACGGCTACGGTTACGGCTACAACCGCTTCAGCGGGCAGCGTTATCAGAGCTGCGTCTTCGACGAGGGCTACGGACGAACCCGGCCTTGCGATGCCGGCGGCGGAGGCGGCAGTGGCCGTAACTGAGACGCTAACCGTGTGAAAGACGCGCCAGGCGATCGAGCGCGCCTTGTAGGATGAAGACGGCGGCGTGCTGGTCGATGACCTCGGCACGGCGTCGTCTTCCCATGTCGGCGGCAATGAGTTCGCGCTCCGCATGCACGGTCGAAAGCCGCTCGTCCCACAGTGCGATGGGAAGGCTGGTAATGCGTGACAGATTGCGGGCGAAGGCGCGCGTCGACTGGACCCGCGGGCCTTCACTGCCGTCCATGTTGAGTGGCAGGCCAAGCACGAAGCCGACGGCGCTGCGCTCGCTCGCCAGTGCGATGATGCGGGCCGCATCGACTGAAAACGTCTTCCGCTTGATCGTCTCGACGCCGGTTGCCAACCGGCGGTCGGGATCACTCGCCGCGACGCCGATCGTCTTGGTGCCGAGATCGAGCCCGAGCAGGGCGCCGCGCGCGGGCAAAAGCGGCGACGCTTCGACGAGCGAGAGAACGGACGTCGTCAAGGCACCCTCGTTCGGCCGGCCATCCGTCGATTGGTGAAGAGACGAAGCCTCATTCTATACTCCGTCATTCTCACACGTTCGGAGGCATACATGCAGATCACTTGGTTCGGCCATTCCGCGTTTCGGTTGGATTTCGCCGGGAAGGTTGTCCTGATCGATCCGTTCTTCACCGGCAATCCCGCATTCGCTTCCGATAAGACGGCCGCAATCAAGGGCGCGACGCATATCGTACTCACTCACGGCCATGGCGACCACGTGGGCGATGCGGTCGACATCTCGAAGCAGACCGGCGCGCCGGTGGTCGCCAATTACGATCTTTGCATGTGGCTCGCCACCAAGGGGTTGGAGAGATTTGATCCGATGAACACTGGAGGCACGACCGACCAAGGTGGCTTCACGGTGTCCTTTGTGCGGGCGGATCATTCCTCCGGCGATGTCGTGGACGGAAAGCCCATCTATCTCGGCAACCCCAACGGCGTGATCATCACGGCCAAGGGAGAGCCGACGGTTTATCATCTTGGCGACACCGACATCTTCTCGGATATGGCGCTGATCACCGAGATCTATGCGCCGAAGGTCGCCCTGGTGCCGATTGGCGACCGTTTCACCATGAGTCCGAAGACTGCGGCTCTCGCCGTCAAGCGGTTCCTCAAGGTCGACGTTGCCGTACCCTGCCACTACGGTTCGTTTCCCATCATCGAGAAGACCGCTGACGCCTTCGTCGCCGCCATGGCGGGCCACACCACGAAGGTGGTCGTGGCGGAGAACGGCAAGCCCTTCACCGTCTGAGCCGGTGTTTTAAGGTTAATAAAAGATTACCGTCGCCTTTCCCGATCTCGCACGGAATAGTGCCTGCGTACCGATCGAGTGGCGACGGTTATGCGTGAGCGGATTGAAGACGATTCTATTGCGTCGGAAGCGGGAGCGTTCGCTCCGCTACCGGCAACGGCGTTTGCGCTCGGTTTCGAGCCGGTAATTGAGGATGTTCCGCTCGCGCCGGCGGTTCCAGGGAGCGACGTCGACGAGAGCACCGCGTTCAGCCTGGTGCCCGAGGGTGTCGAACTGGCGGGCGAAACGGAAGACCGCGATGAGTTGCGGTGGGTCGATGACGAGCCCCCAGCGGAGGAGGACGAGCCGCCGGCGCGTCGTTATTCTCCTTCGCCTCAACTCGCCGAAATCTTCGTCGTCAATCCCGCAGCGCGCCGGGCCAACTCGGCGGCGACGTTCGACCGCCTCGACCGGCTGGTAAAGGACATTGCCGAGATCACGCAGGCTCGCGAAACCCTGCTGGCGGAGAGGGCGCCGCTTCGGGTTGCGGCGACGCCGCCACAGATCGCTCGCTCGCGGCTGATCCGCACCGCGGAATCGGTGCCCATCATTCTTGGCAGCGTGGTCGGTCTCCTGGTGATGATGGTCATTGGTATCGCGGCCCTGTTCACGAATTTGGCGCGATAGGGCGCTGGCCACGCGCTTCGGCGGCTCCGGTTGCGGTAGCGAACGCGCCTCTGCTATAGCCCGGCCGTCTCTCAACGTTCCGGTCCAGGAGCATCATGTCCGTTGACGCGGCGACCGTCCGGCGTATTGCGCATTTGGCGCGTATCGACGTGGCCGATGAAGAAGCCGAACACCTGCGCGGCGAGTTGAATGCCATCATCGCGTTCGTCGAACAGTTGTCCGCCGTCGACGTCGCCGGCGTCGAGCCGATGCGCTCGGTGACGCCGATGGCTTTGCCGATGCGCGACGACGTCGTGACCGACGGCGGCATCGCCGACGATGTGCTCAAGAACGCGCCGCAAGAGGACGCCGGCTTCTTCGTCGTGCCGCGCGTGGTGGAGTAGCCATGCGCAGCGCTGTTGCGGGCGGGGGCGTCGCGTGAGCGAGCCCACCCAACTCACGATCACCGAAGCGCGCCAGGCGCTGACGCAAAAGCGGATCAGCGCTCGCGAACTCGTCGACGCCTATCTCGCGGCAATTGAGAGCGCGCGCGACCTCAACGCGTTCGTGCTCGAGACGCCGGAGCGCGCGCGCGCCATGGCGGCGGAAGCCGACGCGCGCATCGCCCGCGGCGAGGCGAAGCCGCTCGACGGCATTCCGATCGCCGTGAAGGACATGTTCTGCACGGAAGGTGTGCGCACCACCGCATGCTCGCACATCCTCGAGAATTTCGTGCCGACCTATGAGTCCACCGTGTCCGCGCAACTCTGGCGCGACGGCGGCGTGCTCCTCGGCAAGACCAACAACGACGAGTTCGCCATGGGCTCGTCGAACGAGACGTCGTTCTTCGGCCCGGTGCTGTCGCCGTGGCGGCGCAAGGGATCGAACACGCCGCTCGTGCCCGGCGGGTCGTCCGGTGGCTCGGCGGCGGCTGTCGCGGGTCGTCTGGCGCTCGGGGCGATCGGCACCGACACCGGCGGCTCGATCCGACAGCCGGCGGCGTTTGCCGGCATCGTCGGCATGAAGCCGACCTATGGCCGCTGCTCGCGCTGGGGCACCATCGCGTTCGCCTCGTCGCTGGATCAGGCCGGCCCGTTCGCGCGCACGGTGCGCGATGCGGCGATGTTGATGCGCTCGATGGCCGGACACGATCCGAAGGATTCCACGTCCGTCGATCGTCCGGTGCCCGACTATGAAGCCGCGGTCGGCCGCGCAGTGCGCGGCATGAAGATCGGCATTCCGAAAGAATACCGCGTCGAGGGAATGCCGGCGGAAATCGAAGCCTTGTGGGAGAAGGGGCAGGAGTGGCTGCGCGCGGCCGGCGCCGAGCTTGTCGAGGTCTCGCTGCCGCATACGAAGTACGCGCTGCCCGCGTACTATATTGTCGCGCCGGCGGAAGCCTCCTCCAACCTCGCGCGCTACGATGGCGTGCGCTACGGCCTGCGTGTTCCCGGCGCCAACATCACCGAGATGTACGCGAAGACGCGCGCCGAAGGTTTCGGTGCGGAAGTGCGCCGCCGTGTGATGATCGGAACGTACGTGCTCTCGTCCGGTTACTACGACGCCTACTATCTGCGGGCGCAGCAGGTGCGCACCCTGATCAAGAAGGACTTCGAGGACTGCTTCGCCGCCGGCGTGGACGCGATGCTGACGCCGGCGACGCCGACCTCCGCGTTCGGCCTTGGCGAGCGCGGCGGCAGTGATCCGGTCGAGATGTACCTCAACGACGTGTTCACGGTGACCGTCAACATGGCGGGACTGCCGGGCGTGTCGGTGCCGGCCGGGCTCGACGTGCAAGGGTTGCCGCTCGGCCTGCAACTGATCGGCCGTCCGTTCGACGAGGAAACGCTGTTCGCGCTCGGCGCGGTGATCGAGGATGCGGCCGGCACGTTCCAACCGGCGCGCTGGTGGTGACGGAGTTGTCGATGGACATCGACGCATTCCACCGATCGACAACGGACGCAGCGCCGCCCGCGGGGCTCACGCGGCCGCTCGCAGGCCTCTGGTGGGCTGCGAAAGGCGACTGGGACAAGGCGCACGCGACCGTCCAGGCCGACGACACGCCGCTCGCGGCGTGGGTCCATGCCTATCTGCACCGCGTCGAAGGTGACTTGGACAACGCGCGCTACTGGTACGCGCGTGCAAAGAAGCCCCCGTCGGCGGAGCGCTTGGAGGACGAGTGGCTGTCGATCTCCCAAACGCTTCTGCGCGGCGAGGCGTCAGCGTGATCCGGTGTTTTCAGACCGTAAAGGCCCGCTGGGCGGGCTTGTCGGCGACGTGACCTGCGGCAGATCGGCATCGCTCTCGACTTTCTTCGTGCCGCCGAGTTCGCCGCCGGTTGAGAGAAAGATGATGAAGGCGATGAGCACAATTCCGCCCAGCAAAAGGCTCAATCCGCCAATGGATTCCTTCTTGTCGTCCGCCATTACCACCTCGGTTCATTCCAATTTTCACTCAACGCACGGCTTTGGGAGCGGTTCCTGATGCATCGCGCGTTCATTTGGCTCCCGCGACGGCATGTCGCCGTCGGCCATGCGATTGAAGCAGGTCATTGATGAGTACGGCGCAGACCAAGCGGATCAAGGGCGCGACGGGCGATTGGGAGGTCGTCATCGGCATGGAGATCCATGCCCAGGTCAC
>JAFKKS010000452.1:6665-8410 GCA_017304555.1 Hyphomicrobiales bacterium | reverse complement strand
GAAGGCGAGATTTTGAACGGCCGTCTGGCGCATGGGAATCACCCCGTCATGAGCATGTGCGCCGCGAACGCGGTCGTGCAGACCGATCCGGCGGGCAACCGGAAGCTATCGAAAGCAAAGAGTTCCGGCCGCATCGACGGCATGGTGGCGCTCGCCATGGCCATGGGCGTTGCTCCGATCGAGAGCGCGTCCGCGCCGGTTTCGCCATGGGAAGACCCGAATTTTAGATTGGCGGTTGCCTGATGTGGCCATTCACAAAGCGCTCGACCGAGGTTCGATCGTCGATTGAAAGCCCATCGGTGTCGCTGACCGATCCGGCGGCGTGGTCGGAAATATTCGGCTCATGGCGGAGTGCCGCCGGCGTCGAAGTTACGGTCGAGCGGGCGCTCGGCGTGCCTGCGGTGTGGGCGGCGACGAACTTCATCCCGGCAACGATCGCCTCGCTGCCGCTGGACCTCTTCTCGCGCACGGATGAAGGCCGCCAAACTGCGGATAAAGACCCGCTCTATGCGGTTCTGCACGATGCCGTGAACGATGAAATGTCGTCTTTTGCTTGGCGCAAGCAGGCGATGGAGCATGTGTTGCTCCGTGGCCGGTCGTTCACCGTCATAGAGCGCAACAAGGCCGGGCGCGTCCGTAACCTTTGGCTGCTCGATCCGACCAAGGTGCGCGTTGAACGGAAGGCCGTGAACGGCGTTGGGCAGACGACATACATTCATGAGGTTGATGGAAAGCGCACATCATACGGCGCGGCCGACATCATCGACATTCCCTGGCGTCTGAAATTCGACGGACTTTCTCATTACGATCCCGTCTCGACATTGCGCGATGCGATTGGGCTCGCGATTGCGCTCGAACAGTACGGAGCGAAGTTTTTTGAAAATGGCGGCGTGCCGCCGCTGCAGCTCGTCGGGCCATTGAACTCTCCGGGTGCTGTCGGCCGCGCCGCGACCGATGTGATGGAGGCTTTGAAGGAAGCGAAGAAGGAAGGCCGCCCGATTCTTCCGATGCCCCTCATGCACGAGCTTAAGGCAATTGGCATCGACCCGCAGAAGGGCCAGATGACGGAAGCGCGGCGCATGCAGATCGAGCAGATCGCGCGCATTTATCAGTTGCCGCCAACGTTCTTGCAAGACCTGACCAACGGCACCTTCTCCAATACCGAACAGCAGGACCTTCACTTCGTCAAACATACGTTGTCGCAATGGCTGAAAGCCTGGGAGCAAGAGCTTAATCTCAAGCTCTTCGCAGCGCGCAATCGCAAGAACTTCGTCGAATTCAATCAGGACGGTCTTTTGCGCGGTGACTTCAAGAGCCGCATGGAAGGTTATTCAACGGCAATTCAGGTCGGCATTAATTCGCCGGATGAGGTGCGGCGGATGGAAAATTGGCCGGACTTCGGTGGCGCTGCGAAGAAGCTGTTTATGCAGGGCGCTATGTCGCCGATAGAGAAACTCGGTGAGGCGAAGCCAGCACCGCAGCCGCAGCCGGAACAGCCGGCAAGCGAAGAGGACAATAGCGATGTCAGTCAAGCAGCGTGAAGTGCGCGGCGGCATTCCCGCCGAAATTCGCGCCGATGAGAGTGGGGTCAAGGTGTCCGGCTATGCCGCCGTGTTTTCGCAGGAGGCGGACATCGGCGGATATTTTCGCGAAGTCATCGCGCCTGGCGCCTTCAAGGCAGCGATCGAGCGGGATGATGTTCCGTTCCTCATTGAGCACGAAGGGTTGCCGCTTGCGCGCACGCG
>JAFKKS010000452.1:0-6650 GCA_017304555.1 Hyphomicrobiales bacterium | reverse complement strand
CGGACTGCGGATCGAATCCGTGCTCGATGCGGCCGACCCGGACGTGCAGCGCATTGTGCCCAAAATGAAGCGCGGCGATCTCGACAAGATGAGTTTCGCGTTTCAGGCGACGAAGCAGGAATGGGACGAGACGCAGGAGCCGGCGGTTCGCACGCTGCTTGAGTTGCGGCTTCTCGATGTCAGCATCGTGACCTCGCCCGCATACGAGGGGACCGAGATCGGGCTCCGTTCGCTGCAGGATCATCGCAACGCGAAGAATAATCATCAGGCCGCCGCACACCGCGTGCGCCTGAAAATGGACCTGGGTCTCAAGGCCCGGAGGGCGTGAACGCGGCTCCCGCGACGCCATAGCCTTACACCGCCCTTGGGCAAGGCGATCCGGCCCGCCGTGACGGCGCGCCCTTCCCACCGAAGGAGCCTATTATGGCTAATCTGAAAGAAATGCGGGAGAAGCAGGCCAAGATCGTGGCCGACGCCCGCGCCAAGCTCGACGAGATCAAGGACGACACGCCCGAGGCTCGCGCCAAGGAGATCGAGATCGAATATGACGCCATGATGGCGGAGTATGATCGTCTCGAAGAGCGCGTGAAGCGCGAGGAAAAACTTGCGCAGCGCGAGCGCGACATGGACGAACCTGAGACGCCGCGTCCCGGCGTCGAGGAGCGCACTGTCGATCCCTCCGGCGACGCCGACGATCCGAAGGAGGCCGAGAAGCGTGCGGCCGACGTATTCAAGGCTTATCTGCGTTACGGCATGGAGAACCTTTCGGCAGAGCAGCGCAAGATTCTGCGCTCGCGCTTCACGAACGACTTCGAAGGCCGCGCTCAATCGACCTCGACCACGGCCGGCGGCTATCTTGTGCCGCAGGGCTTCTCCGGCGAGCTTGTCGTATCCATGAAGGCCTGGGGGCCGATGCTCGATCCTGGCATTACGCGCCAGCTTGTGACGGCTTCGGGTAATCAAATCCCCTGGCCGACGCTCAACGATACGGCGAACCAAGCCTATCGTCTCGGCGAGAATACGCAGGAGACGCATTCCGATGGTGATCTCGCCTTCGGCCAGAAGTTCCTCGACGCATACAAGTATGCGTCAGGCGTCATTCTGGTCTCGGATGAGATTATCCAGGATGCGGCGATCGATATCGAGCAGGTGATCCGCGATGCGATGGCGATCCGCCTCGGCCGCAAGGTCAATCTCGACCTTACGCTCGGCGACGGCACCGGCGATCCGAACGGCATCGTCACGGCGTCAACGCTCGGCTTCACTGCGCCGCTCGCGGATGGCATCTCGTTTGATGACATGATCGAGCTTGAGCATTCGGTCGATCCGGCCTATCGCGTCGGCTCGAATGTGCGCTGGATGTTCAACGACTCCACGCTGAAGAAGCTGCGGAAGATCAAGGATACGGTGACCGGAAATTACATCTGGCAGCCGGCTGACGTGCGCACGGGTGCGCCGGCGGTGATCCTCGATCATCCGTACTCGGTCAACCAGGCGATGGCGAACGTTGCCGACTCGCAGAAGTCCGTCCTCTTCGGCGACTTCTCCAAGTACATCGTTCGCCGCGTTCGCGAATTCGCGATCCGGCGCCTGGTCGAGCGCTATGCGGACTACGATCAGGTTGGCTTCATCGGGTTCGCCCGGTACGACGGCGAGCTGATGGACACAGCTGCGGTCAAGCATCTGGTCCATCCGGCGACCAATCCCTGATCGGTGAGATGAGGGGCGGGGCGGCTTCTGGCCGCCCCGCTTATTCGACATGCGCGTGCTGATGACGAGTTCGACGACGAAGGGGCGACGATTGCTGATGGAAGGCGATCATGTCGACCTCCCTGATGGCGTTGCTCAACGGTTGATTGGCTACGGCCGCGCGGTGCCTGCCCGTCATGATCTTGTCGAGACGCAAATGTTGGAACCTGTCGCGGAATATGCGGTGAAGCGCCGCCGCAGGCGCAAGGGGCGCGGGAATGTGGAACAGAATTAGCCGCGTCACGCAGCCGGCCGCCGAGGCCGTTACGCTCTCCGACGTGAAGCTATCGCGTCGCAATGATTTCGAAGACGACGATGTATTCCTAAATCGCTGCATCAAGGCGGCGCGGGAGGTCGTCGAGGGGCCGAACGGCTCGGGCGTTGTGCTCATGGCGTCGCAATGGTCGATCAAATTCGATGCGATGCCGCGCGAGATTTGGATTCCTATGGGGCCGGTGCTGTCTATCGATAGCATCTCATACATCGACGATGCGGGCGATACGCAGACGCTTGACGCAGCGGCCTATCAATGGCGCGCCGAGGCCTTTGCCGCCCGCGTTCGGCCCGCTTATCAGTTGTCGTGGCCGACCGTGCGCCGGCAATACGATGCGGTCGCGGTCACGTTTACCGCCGGCTTCCCCGGCACGAACGACAGTCCGGTGAGCCGCGACAATCTTCCAGGTCCGCTTGTGCAGGCGATGCATATGCTGATCGGACACTGGGACGAAAACCGCGAGGCAGTCGTCGTTGGCGTCATTCCAGCCGAAGTGCAGCACGGCTTCGACGCTCTGATGAACATGTATCGTGTCGGGCGCGTCGCTTGACTGGTTTCCCGACTGGTCGGGGCAGGCTTGCATCGTGGTCGGCGGTGGCCCGTCGGCGAAGGATGTGGGCCTCGATCTCGCCAAAGGCCGCGCGCGCTGTCTCGTCGTCAACGAAGGCTATCGCCTGGCGCCATGGGCCGATGCGCTTTATGCCGCCGACAGCCAGTGGTGGACGCTGAAAAAAGGATGTAGCGAGTTCCGCGGGTTGCGGATCAGTCAATCCGATGAGGCGGCGAAGCGGTATGGCGGCATCCGCGAAGTCCGGCTGGTGCGCAGGGGCGCGATCGTCCGCGCTCCGAAAGGTGTGATCGGCGCTGGTAGTGATGACCGTGGCGTCGGGGCGAATTCAGGGTTTCAGGCGCTCAATCTCGCGGTGCAGTTCGGCGCCAGCAAGATCGTTCTTGTCGGCTACGACATGACGGCGGTGCATGGGTGTCACTGGCACGGCCGGCATCCCGACGGGATGAACAACCCGACGCCGGGCGGGCTTGCGCAATGGGGACGCGTGATCGACCGCAACGCCGCATTTCTCGTGGCGATCGGTGTGAAGGTCATAAACGCCAGCCCGATCTCGGCGCTGCAAAATTTTCCAAAGATGACATTGGAGCAGGCTCTTGCAGATTGAACAGGCCCGCGCGAACGAGCATGCGAAGTATCAGCGCGCCTACGCCATGAATCCGAACTATCGGATGAAGGCGCAGCGGTTGGAGGATTCGATCCGCGATCTTGCGGCGCTGCCGGTGCGGGGCGGATATCTTGACGTGTCTTGTGGTCGAGGCGAGATGCTGGTCGCTGCGGGCAAGCTCGGCTTCGGTCCAATCATGGGTTCGGAGGTCGTTGCGGAATTGTTGGACGGCTCCCGCGTCGTGCGCGGTGAGGCTCACGCCCTACCTTTCCCCGACAAGTGCGTCGACGTTGCGACGATGTTCGACGTGATCGAGCATCTCATCTCCGGCGACGATGAGGCAGCCTGCCGGGAGCTTGTCCGTGTCGCGCGGCGTCACGTTCTGCTGACGGCGAACAATAATCCATCCTTCAACAAGGCCGGTGACGATCTGCACATCAACAAACGCCCCTATGACGAGTGGGATGCGCGGTTTCGCGAGTGGTTTCCCGGCTCGGTGACGCGGCTCAAAGGCACGCGCGTCAGCCCGGCATGGCGTGTTGACCTATGAGGGCCGTTCTGCGCGCCATTGCGTCGCATCAGCGGCAGTGGGCTGAGGCTTTCGCAACCGGGCTCCGTCGTCATGGTTGGCGAGCGGATATCCGCACCGAGGCGGAACCGTGCGATCTGCTCGTTATGTGGGGAACGCGCCAGCGCGAGGCGATCGAAAGCCAAAAGCGTTACGGCGAAGTCTGCATTCTTGAGCGCGGCTATATCGGCGATCGCTTCGAATGGACATCGGTGTCTTTCGGCGGAAAGCTGAACGGCCGCGCAGAATTCCGTGGCGCGATTGCAACGCCTGAGCGCTTCGAACGGCACTTCGCCGAGCTTATGCGCCCATGGCGTCACGATGATGGCTACGCGCTTTTGATCGGGCAGGTCGAAGGCGATATGTCGCTGGCCGTTGTCGGAGGCCGGCTGGATGCTTGGTATCGCGAGACGAGCGAGGCGCTACGTCGAAAAGGCTATGAGGTTCGGTTCCGTACGCATCCTGGAACGATCAAGCGCGGCTCGCCGATCGTAGTGCCGCCAGAAGCAAAGATGATAGTTGGCACGCTTGCGGAAGCCTTTGCCGGCGCCGGCCTTGTCGTCACGTTCAATTCGAATACGGGCGTCGAGAGCGTGCTCGCCGGCGCCCCGACAATTGCGACGGACATCGGATCGATGGCGTGGCGCATGACATCGCACGATGTGGAGGGCCATCTGATACGGCCTGACCGCGCGGGTTGGGCTCATGCACTCGCCTGGAAGCAATGGCGACTCGACGAGATGGCGTCCGGCTACTGCTGGGACGTGGTCGGGAGGCGGTCGGATGCGCGCCGGACGGCTTGACCGCAAGATTACGATCCAGCGCAAGACGGTGACGCAATCATCGTCGGGCGCGCCGATCGAGACGTGGGCGGCGATCTCGCATCGACGCTGGGCATCGTATCGGCCCGTTCGCGGCGACGAGCGGTTCGGCGGCGAGCAATGGGCCGCGAGCGAGCAGGTAGAATTCTCGATTCGATATTCGAGCGACGTCGCCGACCTTTCACCGCTCGACCGCGTGATTTATCCGGCGCCAGATGTCGACACGCCGACGCCGGCGGACAACACGATCTTCGACATCATGGCGGTGCAGGAGATCGGACGCCGTGAAGGGCTGCGGTTGGTCGCGGCGCGGCGCGCGGAAAGGCCGGCATCGTGAGCGTGAAGGATCTGCGGCCGGCGCTGCGGGCGTTCTTGATGGCCGACACGGGCATTCAGGCGATCGTTGCTGCCCGCGTTTACCCGATGGTGCTGCCGCAAGGCGAGCGTCGCGCAAGCATAGTCTACAATCGCATTTCAGGCGAGGGCGATCACACGATGGACGGGGCCACGGGGCTCGCGCGGCCGCGCTACCAGATCGACTGCTGGGCCGCCGATCCAGATTCCGCGGCGGCACTCTCGAACCTCGTCAAGAATCGGATCGATGGTTATCGCGGAACGATGGGCGTCGGCGCCGATCAGGTGACGGTGCAGGGCGTGTTCCTCGCCAATGAGGGCGACGGCTACGACGCCGATTCCAAACTGTACCGCGACCGGCGGGATTACTTCGTCAATTTCGAAGAGCGCTGATGGCCCGGCAGATCGTCAGCGTGAAAGTTGAAGGCTTGCGCGAGTTGGAAACCGCGCTGGCGGAATTGCCGAAGGCGACTGGCAAGAACGTCCTGCGGCGCGTGTTGAAGAAAGCGGGACAGCCGATCGCTGACTCCGGTGAAGCTTACGCGCCGCGATTAAGCGGAAAGCTCGCGCAGTCGTACACGGTGAGCACAAAGCTGACTCGTCGACAGCGCCGGGCGTCGAAGAAGGAATCTCCAGTCGAGGTCTATGTCGGCCCGACGCCGCATCCGAAGTCGGTGCAGACCGAATTTGGCAACGCGCATCAGGCGCCGGAGCCGCACATGCGGCCTGCCTGGGATGGCAACAAGGAACGCGCGCTGCAGATCGTGAAAGATGATCTCGGCAGCGAGATTCAGAAAGCGGCCGAACGATTGGCCAAGAAGGCCGCGCGTTTGGCGGCAAAAGCACAAGCGTAACCCTCAACCACACACTGAAGGAGACGATCATGGCCACGCAGGCACGGATCGGACATGGTTCAAAGTTCCGCGTCGGCGATGGTGCGTCGCCGGAGGTATTCACAGCGATCGCAGAGGTGACGAGCATTACGCCGCCGTCGATCTCGCGCGATGTCATCGACGCGACCAACGCGGATTCGCCGGACGGATGGCGCGAGCATATTCCGGGCCTCAAGGACGGCGGCGAGGTGTCGATCGAGGGAAACTTCATCCCCGGCGGCACGGGCGATCAGCAGTTGATCGTCGCGCAGCTCGACACCTTCGCGCGCTCGTATCAGATCGAATTCCCGAACAGTGTGATTTGGGACTTCAAGGCCTTCTGCACGGCCTATGAGCCGTCAGCGCCATTTGACGACAAGATGACTTTTTCGGCGACCTTCAAGGTCTCGGGCAAGCCGAAGTTCGTCACTGATGCGGAGACGCCGTAATGGCGAATCCGCATCGCGGTGAAGTCGCCTTTAAGGCCGGGGAACGGGAGCTAAAGCTTTCTTTCTCGGCCAACGCCATGTGCGAGCTTGAAGATGCGCTCGACATGGGCATCCCGGAAGTCGGGCAATTGATGCAGGCCGGCCGCCTGCGGGTTAAGCATGCTCGCGCTCTCTTTTGGGCGGCGCTGCGTGACCATCATTCCGACATCGACATGATCGGCGCCGGGAAACTGATGACCGAAGCTGGCATCCAAAAATCGATGGATGCTGTCGCGGGTGCGCTCGCCGCAGCACTCCCCGACGCCGAGGAAGAAAAGAAGGGCGGGGGCCCTCGGAAGCCGGGCGGTCAGGATGGGACTGGCCCGGCAGCCTAAAGATATGGGTCTCG
>JAFKKS010000451.1 GCA_017304555.1 Hyphomicrobiales bacterium | reverse complement strand
GGCTGAAAGCCGTTGAGGCGCAGGCCGTGTCGGGCAAGACGGCGCCAGACACGAATGGGACGGGCTTCTCGTGATCAGCTGGGGTAACTTCATCTCGCAATGTTTCAACGGGCTGGTGCTCGGCGCTTTGCTCGCGCTGATCTCCTCCGGCCTGACGATCATTTACGGCACGCTCGGCGTCCTCAACCTCGCGCACGGCGCGATGTTCATGCTCGGCGGCTATGCCGGCTGGGTCGCGTTCACCTACACCGGTTCTTTCATCGTCGCGGTGATCGCCGGCTCGCTGTTCGTGATGCTGGTCGGCATCGTGATGGAGCGGGGCATCATCCGCTATTTCTATACCCGCCCGCACGAGGACCAGCTTCTCGTCACCTTCGGCCTCGGCATCGTGTTCGTGGAAGCGGTCCGCTTCTTCTTCGGCAGCCTGTCGAAGATGATGCCGCCGCCGCCCGGCCTCGGCGGCATCATGAATCTCGGCTTCATGTTCTATCCGACTTACCGGATCGCGCTGCTCGGCATCATCGCCGTCGCGCTACTCGCGCTGTTCATCGTGCTCTACAAGACCCGCATCGGCATGATCGTGCGGGCCGGCATCGAAGACGCGGTGATGGTCGATTCGCTCGGTATCGACGTCTACAAGATCTTCATGCTGGTGTTCGGCATCGGCGCGATGGCGGCGGGCTTCGCCGGCATCGTCAACGCGCCGGTGGTGTCGATCGCGCCGGATATCGGCGAAGCGATCCTGGTGCAGACCTTCGTCGTCGTGGTGATCGGCGGTGTCGGCTCGTTCCCCGGCGCCATTCTCGGCGGCCTGATCGCCGGCGAGATCATCTCGATCACCTCGATGTTCAATCCCGGTTACGCCTACGTCATGCTGTTCGTGGCGATGACTCTCGTGCTGGTGCTGCGGCCTTACGGCCTGCTCGGCACCGCCGGCCGCGAATAGGCGTGGTGCCCTGATGCGTACCAAGACGCCGTTCCTCGTCGAGATCCTGACCGCCATCGCGCTGATCGCGGCGCCCTATGTGCTGCCGCATCTCGGCTTCACACCGAACACGATCAACCGCATCCTGATCTGGGGCCTGTTCGGCCTCGGCTTCGATATCCTGTTCGGCTACACCGGGCTTCTCTCGTTCGGCCAGTCGGCCTTCTTCGGCACCGGCGGCATGTTCGCCGCCTATCTGCTGACGCAGACCAGCTTCAACTACGTGATGGCCTCGGTGTTCATCGGCGCCGCGGTCGCGGCGGCGGCCGGCTACCTGATCGGCCTCATCGCGCTGCGCCGCACCGGCATCTACTTCGCGATGATCACGGTGGCGATCGCCGAAGTGTTCTACTTCGTCGAGTTCAATCCGCTCTCCGACTTCACCGGCGGCGAGAACGGCCTGCCGGGCGTGCCGAAGCCGAGCATCTTCCTCGGCTTCACCACGCTGCGCTTCAACACCGATTTCGAGGTCTATACGTTCCTCGCGTTCTGGTACTTCATCGGCCTCGTACTGGCGCTGCGCATCGTACGCTCGCCCGTCGGCGCCATCTTGTCCGCGATCCGCGACAACCCGCTGCGCGCCTCCGCCCTCGGCCACAACATCCACAGCTATAAGCTCACAGCCTTCGTGGTCGCCGCCGCCTATGCCGGCTTTGCCGGCGGCCTGCTCGGCCTGATGCAAGGCTTCATGCCGCCCGACGCCTTCATGTTCGACA
Source organism: Hyphomicrobiales bacterium (assembly GCA_017304555.1). Classification (GTDB taxonomy): domain Bacteria; phylum Pseudomonadota; class Alphaproteobacteria; order Rhizobiales; family Xanthobacteraceae; genus JAFKKS01. The sequence continues at coordinate 4,952 of JAFKKS010000451.1, read as the reverse complement.
CCTCGGGCCAGCTCATCATGCAGACCGCGATCGGCGGCGCCGGCACGCTGTTCGGCCCGCTGGTCGGCGCCACCGTGTGGCTCTATCTCAGCGACTTCTTTCAGAACACGCTGCACCTTGGCGCCACCTGGAAGCTCGTGCTCGGCATCGTGTTCGTGCTGCTGGTCTGCTTCCTGCGCCGCGGCATCATCGGCGCGATCGTCGATCTCTACGACCTCGTGACCGGCAAGAAAGTCAAAGAGACTCCAGAGCAGGCGCCGATGGAGCTGGGGCTCACGCCGGAGGAGGACGAACAGCGCCGCGGCGTCAGCGAGGTCGCGCCCGAACCGGCGCCCTCCTTGCCGCAACGTCGCGCCACGAACGACCAGTCCGGCCCGATCCTGCAAGCCACCGGCTTGACCAAGAACTACGGCGGCGTCGTCGCCAACAGCGACATCGACTTCACCGTCAATCACGGCGAGCTGCGCGGCATCATCGGACCGAACGGAGCCGGCAAGTCGACGTTCTTCAAGATGCTCACTTGCGAGGTGCCGCCGAGCGCCGGCCAGATCCTGTTCGACGGGCGCGACATCACCGGGATGACCGTCACCGACGTCTGCCAGCTCGGCCTCACCAAGAGCTATCAGATCAACCAGCTCTTCAACCGGCTCACGGTACGTGACAACGTGATGATCGCCGCGCTCGCTGAAATCCGCGGCAAGTTCAAGCTCGACCTCTTCCGCAACCCGAACAGCATTCCGGGCTTGACCGAACAGGTCGACCGCACGATGGCGTTGGTCAATCTGACGGCCCGCGCCGATGCGCCGGTGTCCGAACTCGCTTATGGCGAGAAGCGGCGGCTGGAGATCGGCCTCGCCTTGGCGACATCGCCGTCGCTCCTGCTGCTCGATGAGCCGCTCGCCGGCATGAGCCCGGCCGAGCGCGCCGAGACGGTCAAGCTCCTCAAATCGATCAGCCAGGGCCGCACCATGATCGTGATCGATCATGACATGGATGCGCTGTTCGAACTCGCCGAGCGCGTGACCGTGCTGCAGGAAGGTCGCGTTCTGACCGAGGGCACGCCGGATGAAATCAAGAGCAACAAGCAAGTGCAGGACGCCTATCTCGGCGGCGTGCACGGGGTGATCGACGCATGAGCCTGCTCGAAGTCACCAACCTCAACAGCTATTACGGCGATAGCCATATCCTGTTCGACGTCTCGCTGAACGTCGAGAAGAACGAGGTCGTCGCGCTGCTCGGCCGCAACGGCGCCGGCAAAAGCACCACGCTCAAGAGCATCATGGGCGTGGTCACGCCACGCACCGGCAGCATCAAGCTCGACGGCGGGGAGATCGCGGGGAAAAAGAGCCACGCTATCGCCCAAGCGGGGATGCAGCTCGTTCACGAAGACCGCCGCATCTTCGGCAGCCTCAATGTCGAGGAAAACCTAGTTCTCGCCGGCCTGACCGCGCAGAACAAATGGCCGCTCGACCGCATTTACGAGATGTTCCCGCGACTGAACCAGCGCCGGACCAGCCGCGGCACCGACCTCTCGGGCGGCGAGCAGCAGATGCTGGCGATCGCGCGGGCGCTGATCCGCGATCCGAAGATCATCCTGCTCGACGAGCCGTTCGAGGGCCTGGCGCCGGTGATCGTGAAGGACCTGATGCGGGCCTGCCGGACACTGGCGGAAGCCGGCCAGACCATCGTGCTGGTGGAGCAGAACCTGGCTGCGTCGCTCGCGCTGGCGCAACGCGTCTATATCATCAACAATGGTCACATCGTTCATGAAGGCCCGGCGGCCGATCTGAAGGCGCAGCCGGAGCTTCTGCAGCGTTACCTCGGCGTGTAGCGGCCCACCGCGGCCGGCGCGTCGTCGATGACGCGCCTACACGCGGAGAGGCTGCGATGACCACGCGATTCGATCTCGACGGCATCACCATCGACCGTATCGTCGAGCAGGAAGCCCCGCTCTTCGATCCGTTCCAATTCTTTCCGACCTTGAGCCGCGAGACACTAAACGCGAACCGCGCCTGGCTCGGGCCGCGCGCCATCGACCCTGCGACCGGCAAGCTCATCTTCTGCATTCAGAGTTACCTGGTGCGCACGCCGCACCACACGATCCTGGTCGACAGTTGCGTCGGCAACCATAAGCCGCGCCCGAGCCGCGCCTTCTGGGACATGATGGACAGCGACCGCTATCAGAAAAACCTGGCGGCGGCGGGCGTGACCGTCGACGACATCGATTTCGTGATGTGCACGCATCTGCACGTCGACCACGTCGGCTGGAACACGCGCCTCGACAACGGGCGTTGGGTGCCGACCTTTCCGAACGCGAAATACATCTTCGCCGACCGCGAGCTGGCCTATTGGACGGAACGGCACAAAACCGATCCCGCGCCGGTGCCGTGGATCCAGGACTCGGTGCTGCCGATCGTCGAGGCGGGGCGAGTCGAACTTGTCAAAAGCGACCACTCCCTCAACGAGAGCGTGCGGCTCATCCCTTCGCCCGGGCACACCATCGATCACTACTGCGTGCATGTCGGCCAAGAAGGACACGATGCGCTGATCGCCGGCGACGCGGTGCATTGCACGATCCAGGTGCGCCACCCTGAACTCGGCATGATGTCCGATTACGACCAGGCGCTATCCGGCGATACGCGCCGTAAGCTATTCTCCCGCTTCGCCGACACGCCGACACTGATCTGCACCGGACATTTCCCGAGCCCGTCGGCGGGGCGGATCGTGCGGCGCGGCGAGGCTTACGATTTCAACTTCACTTGAACCGATCGGCGGTTCGAACACCGTAGCCCGGATTGAGCAAAGCGAAATCCGGGGCGAACGGTCCAGTGACGGGGATCCCGGGTTTCGCTTTGCTCAATCCGGGCTACGATCTTTCAATGGAAGGTGAAGGAAAGCGCCACACCCTTCTGCGTCATTCCGGCCGAGCGCAGCGAGAGCCGGAACCCAGAATCCTCAACTATGCGAGAGGATGCGGTGTGGCGTCGTCCTAAAGTGGCGTCTCGCTCGTTCTTACCGAGAGCATGAAGATTCTGGGTTCCGGCTCGCGGCGGCTTCGCCGCCTTGGCCGGAATGACGCCCTCAGATGACGCCCGCGACCTGCAGGCGCTCGATCTCCGCCTGCGACAGGCCGAGCCGTTTGCCGAAGAACTCGGCGTTGTGCTCGCCCATGTCGGGGCCGAGGCGATCGATGCGGCCGGGTGTCTCGGTCAGCCGCGGCATCACGTTCGGCACCGACAGCTTGCCGACGCGCGCGTCGTCCACCGTGACGATATTCTCGCGCGCGGCGTATTGCGGGTCCGCGAAAATCTCGTCGATGGAATAGACCGGCCCGCACGGCACCTGCGCCGCCTCGCACATCTTGAGCAGGTCGGCGCGGTCATGCTGCGCGGTCCAGTTGCCGACGTAATCGTCGACCGCGGCGCGCTCCTTCTCGCGGTTCTTCAGCAAGCCCCAGCGCGAGGAGTCCGCCAGTTCCGGCGCCTTCATCGCCTCGGCGAGCCGCGCGAAGATCTTGTCGTTGGTGCAAGCGATGGCAATCCAGCGCTTATCTTTCGTCGGGTAGTGGCTGTGCGGCACGACGTTGACCGTGCCCGGCCCCATGCGCTGGCGCACATAGCCGTCGAACGCGAATTTCGGCGCCAGTTCGTCGAGGATGCGAAAGATCGTCTCGTAAAGCCCGATGTCGACGACCTGCCCGCGGCCGGTCTTGTCGCGCGCCTTGAGCGCGAGCATGACGCCGAGCGCGCCGTAGAGCCCGGAGAGATAATCCGGGATCGTCGCGGAGCCCGGTGTCACCGGCGGACGGTCGGGAAAGCCGGCGAGGAAGGACAATCCGCCGAACGCATTGCCGATGCGCCCGAAACCTGGCCGGTCGCGATAAGGCCCGGTCTGTCCGTAGCCGGAGATGCGCACCATCACGAGGCGCGGATTGATGGCGCTGAGCACGTCCCAGCCGAGGCCCCACTTCTCCAGGGTGCCGGGCTGGAAATTCTCGACGAACACATCCGCCTTCTCGACCAGTCGCTTCACCAGCGCCGCACCCTCGGGGGTGCGCAGATCGAGCGTGATCGACTTCTTGTTGCGGCACTCGGAGAGCCACGGCAGCGAATCGCCGCGGGGCGTGATGGTGCCGAACTTGCGCAGCGCATCGCCGACTTTCGGCAGTTCGATCTTCACGACCTCGGCGCCGAATTCGGCAAGCTGCGTCGAGCAGAACGGTCCGGCGAGGAAGCTCGACACATCGATAACGAAGATGTCGTCGAGCGGGCGCAATTGCCCCGGCGTTCCGTTCGCACTCATGTGTTCGTTCCTCCTCTGCTGTCATCCCGGCCAAGCGAAGCCGGCAGGGCCGGCGGAGTGCGAGCCGGGACCCAGAATCCTTCACCCTTCATGAGAGACCGGGACTCCGGATCCCGGGTCTGCGCGCTACGCGCTTCGCCCGGGATGACGAAACTGCTGCCGCTGTCACTTCTCGCCTTCCGCCGCCGCAATCGCATCGGCCTGATCGAGAACGCGTTGCGACAACGCGACGATCGGGTAATCGACGAAGCGGCCGTCGACCTGGATCGAGGCGAGGCCCTTCGCTTCCGCGTCCTTGAACGCGGCCACGATCTTGCGGGCGCGCGCCACTTCCTCCGCCGGCGGTGTGAAGGCGGCGTTGGCGACGGGCACCTGATCGGGATGAATGCAGAGCTTGCCCTGAAATCCGATCGCCTTGACGTGCTCGACCGAGCGTCTGAACCCGTCAGGATCCTGTAGATGAATCCACACCGTATCGATCGGCGGTTCGAGCCCGGCGGCGCGCGAGATCACGACGAAGGCGCTGCGATACGGAAGAAGCTCCGTCTCCTCGACAGACCACGCGATGCCGAGATCGAGCGTGATCGACTTCTTGTTGCGGCACTCGGAGAGCCACGGCAGCGAATCGCCGCGGGGCGTGATGGTGCCGA
>JAFKKS010000450.1 GCA_017304555.1 Hyphomicrobiales bacterium | reverse complement strand
GAACATGCCGTATCGTTCGAGATCGATCTGTTCGATCTTCACGCGTCATCTCCCGCGAGCAGCGCGCGCGCATCCGAGACGATCGTCGTCAAGGCATCGGACCGATCGAACTCGTCGTGAAGATCTTTCGGCAGTTTCGCCTTCACGGACTCCACGAGATCGCCGATCGCGGCGGTGAAGGCAGGGTCGTCCGCCGCTTCCGACAAGAGATGATGGAGATCGATGGCTTCATCGGAGGCGGCGATTGCCGCCACTTGCGGCGGCAGAGTCGTCTTGATCCGAAGTGATTCGATCCAGCAATCTTCCGCCAGATGCAGCGCGCCGGCGCGAAGCTCGTCCTCCAAGCTCTCCCGCCGCGAGATCAGGTGATTGTGCAGTATGTTCTGGCCCAGCAATGTCACACGCACCGCGAGCGAGCGTCCCTTACTGTCGGCGTGAGTCTTAGCCAGCATGGCGTGAACTTGCGCGATCGCGTCGGCCTCACTCGTCGACTGTGAAATATCCACGGACAGATGAGCCCATCGTGCGCTGTCGAGAACAATCGGCGCGACGTCGACGATGTGTCCGTCCTCGACGGTCACGCGCATCGCGCCCTTGGCGCCGGTTTCGCGCACGCTGCGCCCCTGCAGGTTCCCGGGATAGACGATCCATGGGTCGCGGCTCACCACCTCGGCGGCATGGACGTGCCCCAGCGCCCAGTAATCGTAGCCGAAACGCTTGAGGTCATCGACGCTGCACGGCGCATATCCCTCGTGGCCTCGACTGCCATCGAGTGACGTATGCAGCACGCCGATATTCAGCCAGCCTTCGCGCCGAGCGGGGTAGGATTCCACGAAATCGCTGGTCAGCCGGTTTGGAAAGCTGCGGCCGTGCAGCGCCACGCGAAGCGCGTCGAGAGTGATCGTCTCGGCTTTGGTCGCGGCGAAGGTTGCCATCGTCGGCGGATAGGGCAGGTCGCGCGACATGATGCTTTCGGCGTCGTGGTTGCCCTTGATCATGAAGACCGGAATGCCGGCGCGATGCAGCGCGCCCATGACGCGAACGAAGAACAGGCCCGTGGTCACATCCTTCCAGTCACCGTCGAAAATATCGCCGGCGATGATGAGAAAGGCTGCCCCACTGGCGATCGTCTCTTCGACCAGTGTTTCGATGGCGCGACGACCGGCGTGCGCAAAGCGCTCGGCGATTTTTGGATCCTTGAGGCTGAGACCGATCAGCGGACTGTCGATATGAAGGTCGGCAGCATGGATGAAAGTGAAGCGCATGGATTGAAAGGTACTGTTCTGGCGACGAGCGGACGCAGGAATGAGCCGTGTCGCGCGAACATTCACTCCGCGTGCGATTTAAAGTAGAAATTTTCCTTGAGATCAAGAGGTGGAAGGTGTGAAAATAGGCGGGGGAAGTTTTGGGCTGAGGTTATGGACGAGATTGGAATGGGTTTCGCTGGCGATGCAGCAGACGGAAGCTTGCAATCCTGCACAGGCGTAAAATTGGTCGCTGACCTGACGACGACTTTTACCTTTGCATCGCACCAAAACGCTATCCCCATCATCCGCTCGATCCGGATCGAAAATCAGACGACGGAAGTTTTAGAACGAGCGCGCCTCGAATTGGCGGCGACGCCGGCATTTCTGCGCGCCAAGACGTGGGTCATCGATCGCATCGGCGTAAAAGAGGAGATTACGCTATCGGATCGTCGCCTCGATCTCGACCCGGCCTACCTTGCGGGGCTTGATGAGGCCGAACGCGGTGACGTGACGTTGAAGCTAATCGCCGGTGATCGGGTTATCGCCGAAGCGATCGTTCCTGTTCGGCTGCTCGCCCGCGACGAATGGGGTGGCGTCGCCGATATGAGCCAACTGCTGCCTGCATTCGTAATGCCGAATGATCCTGCCGTCTATCAGACGTTGCGGGCGGCGGCGGAACGGCTTTCCGGACACGGTCATTCCTCCGCCCTTGATGGGTATCAGAGCGGAGACCCGAAACGCACATTTATGCTGACGGCGGCAATCTATGCAGCGGTCGCCGGCATGGGTCTGCATTATGCGCAGCCCCCCGTAAGTTTTGAGCGGCGTGGACAGAAAGTGCGCAAGCCGACCAAAATTGCGCGAGATGGCTTGGCGACCTGCCTCGACACGACGCTATTATTCGCGGCCGCGTTGGAGGGAGCAGGTTTAAATCCGGTCGTCATTCTGTTGGACGGGCATGCTTGCGTTGCGGTCTGGCTGGTGAAGCGCACGCTTCCGCGGACGGTCGAGGAGGACGTTGCTGAACTGCGCAAAGCCGTTGCGGCGCGTGAGCTTGTGGTCTTTGAAACGACCGGCGTGACGTCGCGGCCTGTGACGACGTTCCAGCATGCTCAAAAACTTGGTGAGGAGGCGCTGGATGAAGAAGCGACGCGACGTTTCATATGCGCGATCGATATCGCGCGCTCGCGCTCGGCGGGCATCATGCCTCTTGCGTCTCACGAAAGCGCAGATCACGAGCCTTTAAAGGCGGACGACGACGAAACGCCCGATCTTCCGTTGCCGCCGGCTCCGGATTTTCCGATGCCGGGTGATAGAAGCCAACGACAGCGGCCGGTCGTATTGCGCGCTGGCAGAACCAATTACTCGATCTCACGCTGCGCAATCGTCTTCTCAACTTTTCGGACGCGAACAAGCGCGCCGTCCGCTTTCTTTGCCCCGATATTGCTTATCTCGAAGATCGGCTTGCTGACGGCGCGGCCATCAAGCTGATCTCCCTGCCTGAGCAAAATCCTTTGGGAGAGCGCGATCCGCAATTACACCGTGAAATGCGAGGGTAGGATATCAATCGCAATTTCGCCGCCGAAGCGCTTCTGCGAGATGAACTGTCATCACCGCTGGAACCCAAAGAACTTTTTGCGCGGCTGACTGCACTCTTCCGGCAAGCGAAGGGAGATATCGCGGAAGGCGGCACGAATACGCTTTTTCTCGCAGTCGGCGCCCTGAAGTGGAAGAAGAAGCCGACGGACGAAAGGGTGTATCGCGCGCCGCTGCTGCTCTTACCGGTCAAGCTGGAGCGATCCGGAGCATCGGACCGCTTCCGCTTGCGGTTTCATGAGGATGAGCCGCGGCTGAACGCGACTCTGCTTCAGTTTCTGAAGATAGATTTTGACTTGGCGCTACCCGATTCTCACGCGGGGCTGCCGACGGACGGAAATGGCGTCGATGTTCTGCGGCTTATAGAGGCAATGCGCCATGCCGTTCGCGATGTGCCGGGCTTCGAGATCGTTGAAGACATTGCGTTGTCGACCTTCTCATTCGCAAAATATCTAATGTGGAAGGATCTCACCGACCGCATCGATGCGTTGCGAGAAAATCGCGTCGTGAAACATCTGATTGATAGTCCGGAACATGCTTTTCCCGGCGCCAGCGAGTCATTTCCGGGAGAGCGGGACCTCGATCGAAACTATCCACCCTCCGAAATTGTGACTCCGCTTGCAGCGGACTCCTCTCAAATATCCGTCTGCCTTGCCGCTGCTCAAGGACGCGACTTCGTCGTTGTCGGGCCGCCTGGAACAGGCAAGAGCCAGACGATTGCAAATATGATCGCGACCTGTCTCGACGCCGGAAAGACTGTGCTGTTCGTCGCCGAGAAAACAGCTGCGCTTGATGTCGTGTACCGCCGTCTAAAAGAACACGGCCTTGGCGACCATTGCTTGGAGTTGCATTCGAGTAAGACGGATCGGAAGCATTTCTTCGAACAACTGAAGCGCTCGTGGGACAAGCAGACGGATGATAGCGGTTCGGAATGGACCACGTTGAATGGCCGCCTGCAAACGCGTCGCGACGAACTTAACGCTTACGTTGCGGCCGTCCACCAGCCAGCGAAGAACGGATGGTGCCCTTATAAAGCAATGGGAATCGCCTCGGCGGGACAGGGGGTATATGCGCCGGCATTGTCTTGGCCGCATAGAGATACTCACGATGCGCAGACCTATGCTTCGCTCGAGGAGTTGGCAGCGCAGCTAGGGCGAACATTTGCGGCGGTGACAACCCGCCCCGCGCTCAACCTCGTTTATGTGGAGGAGTGGACCAGCGCCTGGCAAGAACAGTTGCTTTCGGGCGCGCGCGTACTCGGCCAAGCCGCGACCGAAATGCGGACGACCTTGCGGGCCCTCAGTCAAAAGCTCGGACTCGAAGGGATTGGGGACTGCGGACCCGACGGCCTTCGATATTTCGCGAACATGGCGCGTGATCTCGTGAAGACGGCCGGCACCGACCAGACGATAATTCTGGAGAAGGACTTTTCGGTCCTTACGCGCGCGATCGATCGTCTTGAAGAGGCCATCACGGCGTATCAGGCCGATGCCGACGGGCTGTCGCTGCCCTACACACGGGATGAAATCGCTCGAATCCCCGTCGACGAAATGGAACGAGACTGGCGCGAAGCTGAAGCGGCTATGTGGCCGGCGTCTTGGTTCAGATCGCGCCGCGTTCGTCGTCTCCTGGCGTCATTCGCAGGAGCAAAGGTATCAGATCCTTCCCGGGATCTTCCGCGGCTCCGGAAATTGCAAGACATCGGGCGCGACGTGTCCGGAAGCCCACTCGCTGGCAAGCCGCTTGCTTTCGCCGGTCTGGATACCGATTGCGGACACCTGCGGAAATCTCTGCAGACGGCAGAGCAGTTGCGAGCATCATTGGTGCAGCTTGGGCAATTTGCGGGAGACGTACAAAGCCTTGCATCTCACATTGCGGCCGGGCTGCAAGGGCGGAGAAACGAACTACAGTTGGAAGCCTGCAGACTATATCTTGCAGACTATCAAGCATTTCAATTCGCAATCGCTGCCTTCGAGGCCGTCGCGGGGCGGCCTATCACCGAACACGCGGAAGGTGATTTTCTCGCGAATATCAGCCGAACGATGGAGGAGCTGGAGCAGGCTCGTAGTCTGCTTCGTGATTGGTCTTCATGGTGCGTGGTGCAAAATCAAGCTGTGGCTGCCGGGCTCGGGCCGCTCGTGGAAGATTTACAGGCTGGCACGGTATCGGCTGCGGCTGCGCAAGGTGCGTTTCAGCTGGGGTATGCGCGCTGGTGGCTGCCATTGGCGATCGATGCGAGTAAGGAGCTGCGCAATTTTCGACGCTTTAATCATGAGGATGCAATCGCGGATTTTCGCGAAGTCGACGATCTCGTTCGAGGCCGTGCTGCCGATAAGATTGCTCAATCTGTCGCCCATGGCCTTGATCCGGTGAGCGCAGTGCCGCGCCAGTCGGAGCTTGGGCTGTTGCGCCATCAGATCGGACTAAAGCGGCCAAGCATGTCAATCCGCGACATGATCGGCGCCATGCCGCAAAGCTTCGGCAAGCTGGCCCCCTGCGTACTGATGTCGCCGCTTTCGATTGCGCAGTATCTGCCGGCAAGCCAGGCATTGTTCGATGTCGTGATTTTTGACGAGGCGTCACAGATCGCGACTTGGGATGCGGTCGGTGCGATTGCGCGTGCGCGACAGACCATCATTGTTGGCGATCCCAAGCAGTTGCCGCCCACCAATTTCTTCGGGCGCACTGAAGGTGATGGTGATGGTGATGACATCCCGCACTACGAGCAGGATCTTGAAAGCATTCTGGACGAGGCGTCCGTGGCCGGTCTGCCGTCGCGACACCTGCGGTGGCATTATCGTAGCCGCCATGAATCTCTGATCGCATTCTCGAACTGGCATTATTACGATAACCGTCTGATTACTTTTCCGAGCCCGGCCACGCATGATCAGGCCGTATCGCTCGCCTATATTCCGCATGGCGTTTACGACCGTGGCAACGGCCAGCTCTTGGCGGGGTCGATGATGGACTACACACTGCCGCGCGCTCGCGACCTGCCGCGCTTCAATTCGATCCTGGCGCCATCGCCCGCGACGTCCAACGTGCTCGGCGTGAAGGGTGCCGGTGAAAGCGGAACAGTCGGGCCGTTGCCGGCGCTCATGACTGCGATCCACGATGCGCTGAAGCCGCTCGGCGTGGCTGAGATCGAGATGCCCGCCACGCCTGCACGCGTATGGGCGGCCATCGATGCCGCTCAGCGGCGAGGTGGATAGCGGCGGCAAACGCCCCAAAAAAAGCAACCGCAACTCTATTCTGCCTCGCTCGGCGAGGCGTCCACTCGATTTGTGTGACGAGACCCATGTCTCCATCACGTTGTCTCCCTCCAATGGAACGGCAGCCAGCCAGCGGAATCGGAGTTACCAAAACGGAACCGTGCCTCCGGAGGATCACTCAACTTATAAGCGACCGATCCGAAGGTCGTGGTCCCGGGCAACCCATCGTCGAGACCCATGCAGATCGGCACCGTGCGATCCTCGAGGAGGTCCTCCGCTGTCGCCAGATCGCAGTTCCCCGATGCCCTGGCCTCGAGGAAGGTAAGACGCCGTCGTGAGTTTGCGAGGAGGCTCTCGTCGTTTCGGGCGTCCCAGCCAGGATATCGATCCGGTTCCACCACCAGAGGATGATTCGTGTGAATCAGCGTCATCGCACCATCGCTTTTCGACTGCGCCACACCGGCCGCGGAGCACTCCAGACTGGCGAAGCCTTCCGGCGACGCGATCGCGTAGTGCTGGCCACTGGCATGGACAGAACGCTCGATAAAGCGCTCGGCGCTCGCCAGGTTGGGCTGGGCGAGTGCGCCTCGCACTATCGCCGAAACTG
>JAFKKS010000449.1 GCA_017304555.1 Hyphomicrobiales bacterium | reverse complement strand
AGCGGCTGGTCGAGCGACGCCTGGTCGAACTCCTTGGCGTCAGCCGTACGCTCGTGCGCGAAGCGCTTCGGCAACTTGAAACGGAAAGCCTGATCGAAACGCTGCCCTATAAGGGGCCGGCCGTTACAGCGCTTACGGTTGAACAGGTGCGCCAGATTTACGAAATGCGCGCGGCGATGGAAGGCCTTGCCGCCAAGTTGTTCGCCGAGCGTGCGAGCAAAGCTGATATCGACCGCCTCGACGCTACTGTGAAGGCCATCGCGCGATACCATCGGCTTGGTGACGGCGATGGGCAGCGGGCGGCCGTTGAGAATTTCTATGAGGTTTTGCTTGCCGGCACAGAAAACGCGATCCTCATGGGGTTCGTCAGCACTCAGCGCGCGCGTCTGGCGTGGCTGCGTGCCGTGTCGTTGGCGCGCAAGGGCCGGTCGCGTACCAGCGTCGAGGAAAAGCGTGCGATCGTCGCTGCAATCAAAACGCGCAACGCGGAGCGTGCACGTACCCTGACCGAAGCGCATATCGCCGCGGCGTTCGACAGTGTTTCGCGGGTGTTGACGGATGTTCGCAGCGCCCGCCCGCGCGAACGCGCGGTCCGAAAGCGTGCTTAAGGATTCCGCGCCATGGCGCCAAAACCGGCTATGAACGCATTGTATTACGGTATACAATCGAGTGCAGGCCGCCGGATTTCTGCGCGCGGCGACCGTGCGGCAAGTCGGAAGGAGCAAAATGGCTGGGGTGGTTTCGGCTCTACGCGCGAACGCGCTTCACGAGACTGAAATGGACGCTGCCCCGTCGACCGCTCCAGCGTTTGTTGAATTTTCCGACGTCTGCAAGAGCTATGATGGCGAAACACTCGCCGTCGCGCACGTCGACTTGGCAATAGGCAAAGGCGAGTTCGTCACGCTGCTCGGCCCGTCGGGCTCGGGCAAGACGACATCGCTCATGATGCTGGCGGGGTTCGAGGCGCCGACGTCGGGCGACATCGTGCTGGCCGGCCGTTCCGTCAGTCGAATCCCTCCGCACAAGCGCAACATCGGAATGGTGTTCCAGAACTACGCGCTTTTCCCGCACATGACGGTTGCCGAGAACATCGGATTTCCGTTGTCGGTGCGTGGGGTCGGGCGCGAGACAGTCCGGCAAAAGGTCGATCGCGCGTTGGCGCTCGTACGCCTCTCGGGCCTGGGGCATCGGCGCCCGACGGAGCTTTCCGGCGGCCAGCAGCAGCGGGTTGCGGTTGCGCGTGCCGTGGTGTTCGAGCCGGACTTGGTGCTGATGGATGAGCCACTCGGCGCGCTCGATAAGCAATTACGTGAGCAGCTGCAACTCGAGATCAAGCGTATCCATTCCGATCTCGGTGTGACGATTGTCTATGTCACGCATGACCAGTCGGAGGCGTTGACCCTGTCCGATCGCATCGCCGTATTCAACGGTGGAGGAATCCGGCAGATCGGTACGCCGATGGAGATATACGAACGGCCGCTGAACTCGTTCGTGGCGCAGTTCATCGGGGAGAGCAATCGTCTCGATGGCCGCGTGATTTCCCGCAACGGCGATCGATGCCGTGTTCAAATTGGAGCAGATGCAACGATCGAGGCGCGCGCCGTGGCGATTGGCGACGTGGGGTGCAGCACGTCGGTTACGATCCGTCCCGAGCATGTGGTGATCAATCCGCCCCCCGGCGGGTGGGACAACGTGCTGACCGGCCTGATCGAAACCATCATCTACCACGGCGATCATGCGCGGGCGCAACTGCGCGTCGCCGACTCTCAAGTCTTCACGGTCAAGATCAGCGATCCGCGCAACGCTTCAGCGCTCAAAACCGGCGAGACCGTGCAGGCGGCGTGGCGGGCGAGTGACTCGCGCGCTCTCGATCCCGATCCCGCCGCCGGCGCGGCACCTTGATCTCAACGATATATGTAACGGAGGAACAGAATGCGTATCTCGAATCTGACAGGTATTTCGGCGGCGTGTCTTGCCGTCGTTTTTGGCGCAACGTTTTCGGCGCAAGCACGCGATCTGACGGTCAGCGCCTGGGGAGGATCCTCACAGGCTGCGCAGAAGAAGGTTTATTACGAGCCTTTCGCTGCAAAGACCGGCACGAAAGTGCTGGAGGATTCCTGGTCCGGCGGCATCGGCATCCTGCGCACCAAAGTGCAGGGCGGCAACGCCAATTGGGACGTCGTGCAGGTTGAGGCTGACGAAGCCATTCTCGGATGCGACGAGGGTCTGTTCGAGAAGATGGACTGGAAGGCGCTCGGCGGCAAGGACGCCTTCGTAAAAGGCGCGGCAACAGATTGTGCCGTGGGCTCGGTCGTTTGGACGACGGGCCTCGTTTACGACGGAGCGAAATTTGCTGACGGCCCGAAATCCTGGGCCGACTTCTGGGACGTGAAGAAATTTCCCGGAAAGCGCACGATGCGCAAAGGCCCAAAATACACTTTGGAGTCGGCCTTGATGGCGGACGGCGTTGCGCCCGCCGATGTCTACAAGACATTGCGGACGCCGGCGGGAATCGATCGCGCATTCAAGAAGCTAGATGAATTGAAGCCGAATATCGTGTGGTGGACGGCGGGTTCGCAGCCGCCGCAACTGTTGGCGTCCGGCGAAGTCGTGATGGCTGACGCTTATTTCAGCCGCGCGCTTGCCGCCAACAAGGCTGACGGTCGCAAGTTCAAAGTCGTCTGGCCGGGCAGCGTCTATGCCATCGATTTCTGGGTGATCCTGAAAGGCACGCCGAACAAGGAGGCCGCCGCGAAGCTTGTCACCTTCATGACACGGCCGGAACAGCAGAAAGGTTTCCCGCCTCTCGCATTTCAAGGCATCACCAGCGTCGAAGGTGCAAAGCAGGTGGATGCCGCCGTTCAGCCCAGCATTCCGACCTATCCCGCGAATATGCAGGTCGCCTTGCCGCTCGACGTAGAGTTCTGGGTCGACAACAACGACCAGTTGAACCAGCGCTTCAACGCCTGGGCAAGCAAGTAGCTTCGCGTCGGCGAACATGAGCGTCACTGCCATGCCGGCGGCGCCGTCCGCGCCGCTCGGTGGCCGGCAACTGAAGCAGCGTCTGCGCCGCATCCAGCGGCGTCAGGCTCTGAGAGCGTTCGCGCTCCTGGCGCCGCTGATGCTGTTTCTGGCGGTGAATTTCCTTCTGCCGATCACGCTCATGTTCGTGCGAAGTGTGGACGATCCCGATGTGCGCCGTGTGCTGCCGCGAACGCTTGCGGCGATCTCGAACTGGGATGGTCTTGCTCTGCCCTCGAACGAGGCCGGCGCGGCTTTGCTGGCCGATCTCGGCGCAGTCGAGAACCGCGAGGATCTCAGCCGGGCGGCGAATCGGCTGAACTACGACATCAACGGCTTTCGCTCGTTGATTTTCCGCACGGCGCGAAGCGCCGGTCGTATCGATGCGACGCATGCGATGGATGCGCTCGGCGCGCTCGATCAACGCTGGAAGGACATCGAGACCTGGGGCGCCGTCAAGCGGGCGGCAGGTCCGACAACGAGTTTCTATCTGCTCGGCGCTCTCGATATGAAGAAAAACGCCGGCGGAGAGATCCATCGCGTCGGCAGCGAACGCGCTGTCTTCACGCTGGTGCTCGCGCGCACCTTATGGATCAGCCTTTGGGTGACATTACTGTGCCTCTTGCTGGGATATCCCGTCGCCTATCTTCTCGCGACGATCCCGAGCAATGTTGCCAACATCCTGATGATCCTCGTGCTGCTTCCTTTCTGGACTTCGCTGCTGGTGCGAACGACCGCCTGGGTTGTGCTGCTGCAGACCGACGGCCCGGTGAACGGGGCGCTACGATGGGTTGGCCTTATCGATCAACCGCTGCAACTGATCTTCAATCGCGTCGGCGTCTATATTGCCATTACGCACGTGCTGCTGCCGTTCATGGTGCTGCCGCTCTATAGCGTCATGAAGAGCCTCGGGCCGACCACGATGCGTGCCGCCATCTCGCTTGGAGCGCATCCCTTCACCGCGTTTCTACGTGTGTACGTTCCGCAGACGATGCCGGGCGTCTTCGCCGGCACGTTGCTCGTCTTCATATCGGCCATCGGCTACTACATCACGCCGGCGTTGATCGGCGGCGCCGACGATCAGATGCTGAGCTACTTCATCGCGTTCTATACAAATGAGACGACGAACTGGGGGCTTGCCGGCGCACTCGGCGTCGTCCTGCTCATGATGACGGCGGTTCTCTATCTGATCTATAGCCGCCTCGCAGGCGGGGCGGGGCCGCGCTGGGCATGAGGCGACCTTATGCCGCGCGTGGCGAAACCGCGTTCCGCTGGCTCTTCTGGGTCTATTGCGGATTGGTCTTCACGTTTCTGATCGCACCGATCCTTGCGATCATCCCGCTGTCGTTCAATAGCGGCTCCTTCCTGACATTCCCGATGCCGGGATTTTCGCTGCGGTGGTACGCGGACTTCTTTGCGTCGGACCGCTGGCTTGCAGCCGTAAAGAACAGCATGATCGTCGGGATCGCGACGACGTTTCTCGCGACGGTGCTGGGCACGATGGCGTCGCTTGGGTTGGCGCGCTTGCGCCCAAAATTGCGCAGTGTTCTGAGCGCTTTCATCATTGCGCCCATTATCGTGCCGGTCGTCATCACCGGCGTCGGCGCTTATTTTCTTTATGCTCCGCTCCGGTTGACGAATACGTATCTCGCACTGGTCCTCTCACACACCGTGATTGCGGTTCCGTTCGTCGTTCTCACCGTGTCGGCGAGCTTGCAGAACTTCGACGTCAACCTTGTGCGGGCGGCGGGGAGCCTTGGCGCTCCACCGTTGATCACGTTCCGCAGAGTTATTCTGCCGCTTATTCTTCCGGGCGTCGTCTCGGGCGCGGTGTTTGCATTCGCGACATCATTCGACGAAGTCGTAATGGCGCTTTTCCTCGCCGGCCCTGAGCAGCGGACTTTGCCTATTCAGATGTTCAACGGCGTGCGCGAAGAAATCAGCCCGACCATTACTGCGGCGGCGACGCTGCTCGTCATCCTGTCGTGTATGCTACTGATCACCGTTGAACTCTTGAGACGCCGCGCAGAACGGATGGGCGGTCAGGGGCGTGTCGCTGCGGAATAGCGTGCGCCGGGGGGAAGTGTCAGGGCGCGTCGAACATCATGCGCATGCGGATTTTGCCGGCCGCATTGATGTGCTTGCGCGCCAACGTCTCAGCCTTGTCGGCGTCCCGCTTTTCGATCGCGGTCAATATTGCAACATGTTCGGCGTAGGCGGCCTCGGCGCGGCCGGGCGCGGCGAAGGTTGTACCCGGCAATAACGCCAACGAATCGTAAAGTTGCTGGAGGGCCTGGGCGAGATAACGATTATGCGCCGCGTCGTGGATGGCCCGATGGAACATACGGTTGAACTTGGCGCCGGCTTCGGGCGTCGTCCCGCGTTGCCGTGACTGCTCCAGGATTTCGCGCATCTCGACGATTTCGCCCTGTGATGCGTGTTGGGCAGCAAATCGCGCGGCCGCGCCTTCAAGCGCCTCGCGTAGCGCATAGACTTCGCGCACCTGCTGATTGTTGAGTTGCACGATCATGACGCCGCGCGACGCCGCGACCTCCAGCAGCCCTTCCGAAGCAAGACGCCGTATGGCCTCGCGAATCGGTGTGCGGCTCACATTCAGCTTGGCGGCGAGGGCTGCCTCGCGCATGCGGTCTCCAGGACGGAAGTCGCCTGACCGAATGCCGTTTCGCAACCGCTGATAGACGAAGTCCGCGCGAGACAGGTTCTGTTCTGCGGAACTCAGATTTCGTTTGCTCTTGCCGCCGTCGTTTTTTGTCAAACACCTTCGCCGGTATGCGATTGTGTGCAAGTAGTCAAACGTCTCCCAGCCATTTTGTGACAAAATTCGAATGGTTGCATGCGTTCAGAGGCTTGGTTGCAGCATCATGTGAGTGGGGCGCGCTTTATCTTTGACATGTTAAGCCAAGGTAGGTGCGACGAAGCGAGGGCGCTGCCCGAGCGTGATCTGAGACTCCCGATCTTTGCGTCAAAGGAGATTGCAAACGCGGGTGGACTAGTGACACAATCGCGGAGAGGTGATGCTCAGTGTGTTACCGATAACGGATAAACGTAAGGGGGATAGGGGATGTTGCAGCGCATCTTGTCCGGTCTGGTTGTCGCGATAGCAACCACGTTAAGCGCTTCGGCGCAGGATCTGCCGAAAGTCCAATTCAAGGTGATCGGACTCAACGGACCAACGCCGGCATCGATCGTCGACGAGATTCCATTCTGGCGGAAGACGATCCCTGAGGCGTCGAAGGGGGCCATTACTGCGGATATCACTCCGCTGGATCAGATGGGCGTCGACGACAAGACGATGCTGCGCCTGCTAAAGCTTGGAGTCATGGACTTCGCAGGCATGGACGTCTCCAAGATGGCCGGCGATGACCCTCGCTTTGAGGCTTGTGATCTCGCTGGATTGACGCTGACCCCCGATAAGGCGCGCGAGGCATGCAACGCATATCGCGACGTCATCGACAAGCAGATGCAGAAGAATTGGGGCGCCAAGTTGCTCGCCTTCGGTGGCAACAGCCCGCAGGTGTTTTGGTGCCGCGACGTGATCAACGGCCTGGAAGGCCTCAAGGGCAAGAAAGTCCGCGTCTTTAACAACACCATGCGCGACTTCCTCGGTGGTGTCGGCGCGACGGCGGTCAGCATGGCTTTTGCGGAAGTCGTTCCGGCGCTCAATAACGGCGTTGTCGATTGCGCAGTCACCGGAAGTCTTTCCGGTAACACCGCCGGATGGAACGAGGTTGCCAAATCGATCTACCCGATGTCGCTTGGGTGGAGCATCAACGTGCTGGCGGTGAACCTCGATCGCTGGAATAAACTCGATCCGAAAGTGCGGGAGTTCCTGGTGGAACAGACGAAGGCCTACGAAGACAAGATGTGGGCCACGGTCAAGAAGATCACAGCAGAGGCGGACAACTGCAATACCAACAAGCAGCCCTGTACCATGGGCAAGCTTGCCCAGACGACCATCGTCCCGGTGAAGCCAGAGGAAAAGGAGATACACAAGAAGCTTGTCGAAGGCGCTGTGCTCGCCGGCTGGGCAAAACGCTGTGGCGCCGCGTGCGCGAAAGAATGGAACGAAACGGTCGGGAAGGTGCTGGGCCTGAAGGCGCCGACGCCGTAGCGCGGATCTCTGATAATAGATCTCGCATGTATGAAAGGACATGACGATTAGCATGCGCGGCGTTGCCGCGCATGCTTGCGTATCTTGCTCGGCAAGCTGCAAGGGGGATGTATGGAAGGCGTGATGGCGGGGGTGCGCCGGTTCACCCGCTGGGGGCTGTGGTTCGGGGGCGCCTTAGTCCTCGTCGCTGCCATCATCATCGGCATCGACGTGGTGATGCGCAAGTTTTTCACGGCCTCAATCGGCGGTGCCGACGAGCTCGCGGGATATTCACTTGCGATCGGAACGGCGTGGGGACTTGGGGCAGCTCTCGTTGATCGCGCCCATATCCGCATCGACTCCCTCTACGTTTTGTTCCCGCGGAAGCTGCGCCTCACGCTCGATGTCGCTGCGCTCGTTCTGTTTGTCACCTTCTTCGGCATCATGGGTTGGTACGGCCTCGGCGTGCTGGAACAATCCTGGACATCGGGCTCACGCAGCCAGTCCGCGCTCGAAATTCCAACGGTGATCCCGCAACTGCTCTGGATGCTGGGATTGCTTGGCTTCGTTATCGTCGGAGTACTGCTTCTGCTTTACGCGCTGCAGCTTGGTCTGCGCGGCGATCTGGGCGGCATGGGCCGTGCGATCGGAACGCGGTCCGCTGAGGAGGAGGTCGAGGACGAGATCCGCGATATCGAGTCACGACGGGACGGCGGGGCGCGGGGCTGAAATGTTACTTGTCACACTGGTCATTCTCATCGGGCTTTTAGCGCTCTCGATTCCGGTAGCGGCCGGGCTTGGTGTTCTGGGGCTGTCGCTTTCCGCGATCTATTCGAAGCTGCCTCTCTCACTCGCGATGGGTGAAATCGCCTGGGGCACCTCGAACAACTTCCTGCTGGTCGCGATCCCGTTCTTCGTGCTGCTCGGTGAAATCCTGCTGCGGTCTGGAATGGCGGAGCGGATGTACAATGCGCTTGTTCTGTGGGTGCCATGGCTCCCAGGCGGGTTGATGCATTCCAATATCGTCGCCTGCGCGATGTTCGCGGCAACCTCGGGATCGAGCGTGGCGACCGCCGCTACGATCGGCACCGTCGCGCTCGACGAGGTCGAGAAACGCGGCTACTCGGAACGGCTTTTCCTCGGCACGATCGCCGCGGGAGGAACGCTCGGCATTCTCATTCCACCATCGATCAATATGATCGTCTATGGGGTGCTGACCGACACTTCGATTCCGAAACTTTATCTCGCCGGTTTCATTCCGGGAGTCATCCTCGCCACTCTCTTCAGCCTGACCGTACTGGTGGTTTGTCTGGTCCGGCCCGCGCTCGGCGGAACGCCGCAGGTTGCAACGTGGCCGCAACGCATCGAGGCGCTGCCCGATCTGCTTCCGCCTCTGATCATTTTTTTCGCGGTGATCGGTTCGATCTATGCGGGATTGGCGACGGCAACCGAATCCGCGGCTCTCGGCGTCATTGCCGCGCTTGCGATTGCGGCTTGGAGACGACGCTTGACGGTGGGTGCGCTGCTGGCGGCTCTCGAGGGTACGATGCGCACCACCGCCATGATCATGGCGATCCTGCTCGCAGCTTACTTCCTCAACTTCGTCATCACCTCGATCGGTCTGACCGGGCAAGTCAACCGCTTTATTACCAGCCTCGGTTTGTCGTCGACGGAGCTCCTGATCGTTGTCGTGATCTTCTATCTGATCCTCGGCATGTTCATGGAGACGCTGTCGATGATGGTGGCGACGGTGCCGATCATCGCGCCGATCATGGTGAAGGCCGGTTACGATTCGATTTGGTTCGGTGTCATCATCATCATCCTGATGGAACTGGCGATGATCACGCCGCCGGTCGGCATCAACCTTTATGTCGTGCAGGGGCTGCGCAAGCGCGGAAGGATCGACGACGTGATCATCGGCGCGCTGCCGTTCGTGCTGACGATGCTGCTGATGGTGGGCGTTTTGTCGGTCTGGCCGCAAATCGCGCTTTGGCTGCCGCGCTTTGCCGCCGGGACGGGCTGAGCTGCCGCCCCGGCGCCGTTTGGCAGTTACCGAAGTTCGATGACGATGTTTCCGCCATCATCGAGCAGCGCTCTCGCGCCGGGCGGCACGACGCAGGTCGTATCGTATTCCTCGACGATAAGTGGCCCCGTCCGCGGAGAGCTGAGGTCTGTGCGCTGGAGGACCGGCGTGTCCTGCCATCCGTGCTCGTCGCCGAAGTAAGCTTTGCGCGACGATGGAGCCTGCACTGCCGCGGAATTCAAAGCCGGGCGTGTCGGCAGAGCACTTCCCGTGCGTGCGCCGATGCCAACCACCTGGATCGACACCAATTCGACCGGCTCTTCCGGGCCTGCACGGTGACCGTAAGTTCGCTCGTGTTCCGCGCCGAAAGCTTCTTCAAGTTTCGCAACCATGGCGGCGTCGATCGGACCGTCCGGCACCGGCACGACCAAGTCGAAGCTTTGCCCCTTGTAGTGCAGGGCGGCTGAGCGTTTGAGGACTGCCGTTGCTCCGGTAAAGCCCTCGGTGGCGAGTTGTTCGGTCGCCTGCTGCGACAGCGCATCCCATGCCGCGTTAATATCTGCGAGATTGCTTCCCCGCAGCAGGCGGCGGAACGTGCGCGCATAGTGATGCTCGACGTCCGCATACAGAAGCCCGAACGAGGAGAACAATCCGGCGGAGGGAGGGACAACGACCCTGTCGATTCCCAGCGCCGTCGCCATGCCGGCGGCGAACAAGGCGCCGTTTCCGCCGAATGCAAAGAGTGCGAACTCCCGTGGGTCGCGGCCACGCTCGGTAGACACTGCCTTGATCGCGCGGATCATGTTGGACGCCGCGATCTGATGCGCGCCGTAGGCTGCCTTCTCGGTCGTCATGCCAAGTGGCTTTGCAACCTTGGTCTCGAAGACGTCGCGCGCTTTTGCGGCATTGAGCTTCAGCGCCCCACCCACAAGATGCTGCGGGTTGATGTAGCCCAGAACGACGTTGGCATCGGTGACGGTTGGAATTTCGCCGCCGGCATCGTAACAGACGGGGCCGGGCGAAGCGCCGGCACTTTCCGGGCCGATCTGCAGGGCGCCGCCCGCATCGATCCATACATGCGACCCACCGCCGGCGCCGACTTCGGCAAGGTCGATTGCCGGCACTTTCAGTGTATAGCCGGCGCCGGTCAAAAGCCGCGAGCCGATCATGATGCCAGCCCCGACGGCATACTCGTGCGCACGCGCAACCTCGCCGTCCTCCACCATCGAGGCCTTGGCTGTGGTGCCGCCCATGTCGAAGGTGATGATCTTGGGCAGCGACTTCGCGCGCGCCAAGGCTTGAGCACCGATGACGCCGCCGGCGGGGCCAGACTCGATGATGTTCATCGGGCGTTCCGCGGCGGCTGTGTCGGTCGTCAAGCCGCCGTTCGACTGCATCAGCAGCAAGGGTGCCGGAATGCCAGCTGCATCGAGGCCCTTGCGCAAGGCGCGCAAGTATGTCGCGACGATCGGCATCACATAGGCGTTGATGACGGTGGTCGACGTGCGTTCGTACTCCTTGATCTCCGGCAGCACCTCGAAGGAGATGCTCAGTGGGACGCCGGGTGCCTTGCGTTCAATGATCTCCTTGATCTTCAACTCATGCGCCGGGTTGGCGAAGGAGTTGAGCAGGCAGACGGCAAACGCTTCGACGCCCTCGGCAATCAGCGCATCGACAACACGCTCCGCGTCAGTCTCGTCGAGCGCCCGCTCGATCTCGCCCTTGTGGTTGACGCGTTCATCGACGACGAGGCGGAGATAGCGTTCGACGAGCGGTGGTGGCTTCGTCCAGCCGATGTCGTAGAGCCGCGGCATGCGCAACGTGCGAATCTCGAGTACGTCGCGGAAGCCCTTGGTCGTGATCAGGCCAACGCGAGCGCCTTTGTGCTCAAGAATCGCATTGGAGGCGACTGTGGTGCCGTGGCGAATCTCCTCGACGGCGGCGCCGTTGATATTGATCTCGCGGAAAACAGCATTCAGTCCATCAACGATGGCTTGCGCGTAGTTTCCGACGCTCGACGAGACCTTTTTGGTGTGAACCGTCCCGTCGGAACCGAGGAGAACAATGTCGGTGAAGGTGCCGCCGATATCGACGCCGACACGATATGTGGTAGCCACTTTATTCCCATCCATCTCTGAGGGCGCGAAGCCCGGACTCAATTCGGGGGAGCATCATCGCGATCGGATGATGTGCGGATAGCATGTGACGGCTGAGCGGGTGCTCGGCCGTTATTCTGCAGCGCGTTGTGGTGCGAGAGGATCGTGCCGCTGCACCTTCGGGATCTCGCGCCAGGCACGCTTCTTGCGAATGGCGTCGCGCCGCTCCTTCGTCGCCGCTTCGTCGACGCGCCACGTTTTGGTGTCGATTACGACGCCGTAGTCGGCTTCGGCCCTTTGCGGCGACAGGAACTCGTTGCGCGCGTCGCGCAGCACGTCTGTTGGTGCGCGTTCCAAGGGATCCCCCCAGCCGCCAGCGCCGGCAAGCACATGCCGGAAGACGTCGCCCTTGCGGATGTTCATCGTCAGCTTGGACGGCAGCAGCGTGTTCTTTCCGTCCGGTTCTAGATAAGTTTCCGAGGGCTGCCCAGGGCCGCCGCCATAGAGGCCGAAAGGCCGATGGTCACGGCGATCCGAGCGGACCTGCAGCACGCCTTCCTCTTCCAGAAAGCGATAGTCGCGGCGGAACGGCACGCCGCCGCGGAATTTTCCCGCGCCGGCTTTGTCGGGCACGAATTCGTAGGACAGCAGTTGAATCGGATGCTCGGCTTCCGTCACCTCGATGGAGGTCGACGCCATGTTCGCGAACATGTGCGAGTTGCCGTCGAGGCCGTCCGCCCAAGGGCGCGCGCCCCAGGCGCCGCAGGTGAAGTCCACGTAAACGAACGGCTTGCGCTGCGCATCGTAGCCGCCAATCGAGATGCCGGTGTTGCCGCCGTCGCCGGCGGCCTTCACCTTGTCGGGCAGCATCATGGCAAGCACGCCGAACATGCAGTCCGTCATGCGAAACCCGGTGAGGCCACGCGCGGCGCATGCCGCCGGCAGCACACCGTTGCCGACGGTTCCGGGCGGGCAGATCACCTCGATCGCGCGGAATACGCCTTCGTTATTCGGAATGCCTTGCGGTAGGACCGAACGAACGCCGGTGTAGGACGCCGCTTTGGTGAAGGAGAGGGTGTTGTTGATCGCGCCCTTTACTTGCGGGGACGTTCCGGTCCAATCGACGACCATGTGGTCGCCGGTCTTGCGAAGGGTGACGAACAGCCGGATCGGCTTGCCGTAGTCGATCCCGTCGTCATCGATCCAGTC
>JAFKKS010000448.1 GCA_017304555.1 Hyphomicrobiales bacterium | reverse complement strand
GCGGATCGTAGCGGCAGTGGCGTCGGGAGAGGCGTTCGGATGCAGCCTAGCGACGACCGCATTGACGGTATCGAGGTTGGCGCCGCCGGTGCCGCGGGCCAGTTGAACCCGCGCCGCCGGCGGAGCGAGGTCGAATTGCAGTTTCTGCGCATCGGGCAGCGTGATGTAGACCGCAGGATCGCCGCCGGAGTTGACCTGGTGCTGAGTCAGACCCACGACCATAAACGTTTTGCGGCCGAGCTGTATTCGTTCGCCCAAGGACAATCCGGATGATCGGTCGGCAACCATTTCATAGTGACTGCGGGCGATCTCGCGCCCTTCCGCGATCTCTGGCGGACCTCCGGGGCGCGTCAGTTCGTAGCCGATGACGTAAAGTCGCAGTTTGCCGCCCTGATGCTCAGCCTCAACGGTCTGATAGGTGATGCTGCCGGCGGCCGTCACGTCGGCGATACGCGCCACTGCCTCGCGAATGTCACCAGGAATCCGGGAGGCTTCGGCGAAAGGCCCGCGCGTATTGGCCTCCACCACCCACAGGTCGACAGCCGGCGCCCGAGCGATCGTCAGGGCATCAGCGACGAGGCCACGATAGATGCCGATCATCGCCAACACGACGCCGAGCAGCAGCCCGAGCCCCACGCAGGTCAGCAGGAATCGGCCGAGATTGTGTCGGATATCGCGATAAGCAAGGTTCATCTGGACGCCGCCTCGGTCGCGCGCGCCGCTCGACCTTCACGCAACCCGCTCTCCAGTCGAGTGACGACACGGGCATCCGCCGGAACGCCGGCGACGATCTCAAGTCGCGCATCCTCGGTGCGATGGCGGAATTGAACCGGGCGACGTTGCAGGCGCCCCTCTTCGACTATCCACACGGTGCCCTGCCGGCCGTCGTAGCCATGCACCGCTGCCGACGGCACCAGCAGCGCCTTGTCGAGCTTAGCCACCGTGATCCAGAACTCAGCCTGTTCTCCGAGAAAGACACGCGACGGCGGGTTCTCGCCTCTGAGATAGACGCGCCGTTCCTCGGTCACTCGGTCGCTTTCGAGTCCAATACGGACCACGCGACCTGTGAAAGTCTCGAGCGGTCGGGAGCGTAGACGTGCCTCAACCGGTTGGCCCTCCTCGATGAAGCCGGCGCGCGCCTCGTCAATGTGAGCAAGGCCCCAATAGCTGCCGGCAGCAATGAGCGTAAAGATCGGATCGCCAGCCTTGACCACTGAGCCTAGTTCCTTATGACGCTCGATGACGACTGCGTCGAAAGGAGCGACAAGCGTCCGGTGTCGCAGCATCGTCTCCTCGTACTGAAGCTGGGCACGGGCGTCGGTCAGTTGCGCTTTGGCGCTTTCCGCCTCGCTCTCGGCAACGGCAACGTCGGCCTTGGCTACGGCTTCGTCGCGGATCGCCTCCTCCGCCGCTTGCTGTGACACGACGTCACGGCCTGCCAGGGCCTGCTTGCGCCGATTGGTCTCTTGTTTCTGCGTGAACACCGCGCGCGCCTTCTCCAGATTGGCGGCGCTCTTGGCGATATTGACCTCGGCGATCAGTCGCGCGGCGTGTGCCTTGGCAACCCTGGCATCCTGCTCGCCGGTAGCAAGGCGGGCCAGCACTTGTCCCTTGCTAACACGATCGCCGTGATCCGCGTTAAGTTCAGCAAGCGTAGCGCCGACTTCGAATCCGATCTTCGAGAGAACGCGCGCTTCGGTGGTCCCAAGGCCAAACACTCGGATGGGGACATTCTCCTCGATCGCTGCCACCTGAACATAGATCGGGCGATTAGCGTAAGCGAAAGCCGCGGCGACAACGACGGCCACGAACCCCGCTGCTAAAAGAGCATACTTCGTTGACGGTTTGCGCAAGATGGTGAAGACGCGCCTTTTGCGCATCTGATCGCGCGGCTCTCCAGGCTTAGCGGCCGGGAACATGGAATCATTCATGATCGAGCCTATCCGTCATTGATAAAGGTCTTCCAAATCCAATCTTTTTGGCTCTCCGTCCGGCCATCACTCTCCGCCGGTCTGCAATGACGAATGATCGCCGACCCCCAGCTATCCTTGCAATATATACATGAAGTCGTATATTCGTAGATATGAATATTCGATCTAAGCTCAACCTCACCGCAAAGCTCGACCCCAAGGCCATGCGCGACGCCGCCGACGAATGCAGCGCGCTGCTGAAGGCGCTATCCAATCGCCACCGCCTCCTGGTTCTCTGCCATTTGGTCGATGGCGAAAAATCGGTTGGTCAGCTTGCGAGCTTTCTTGACGTACGCGACTCGACAGCCTCTCAGCACCTGGCACTGCTGCGGCGTGACCGCATCATCGCCAGCCGCCGGGACGGTCAGACTATCTGGTATAGGATCGCAAGCGAGCCGGCGCTCGCCATTATGCAGGTTCTTTCCGCAGCGTATTGCGCTGGATCAAAACCGCAGCCGGCGCGAAGACGCAAATGATCAGTCCGAACGCCAGCGCAATGCAACACGCGCTGACGGAGCGCTCTTCGCACCACATCACGGCCAGTTGCGGCTCGCACCGCCCTCCCCCTTACGCTCAAAGGAGCAAGACGATGTCCGTTGATCGCGCTGTCATGATGTTCGCTGGGCTTATGGTTCTCCTGTCGCTCGCTCTCGGCTTCTACGTCTCATCCTATTGGTATCTGCTCACGGCCTTCATCGGCGCCAACCTGATGCAGGCTTCGGTGACGGGATTCTGTCCAGCCGCCATGGTGTTTAAGAAGTTGGGCTGCAAAAGCAGAAGTGCCTTCCAATAATACGAACGAAGGGGTTGCGCCGTATCGCGCGACGCCGACTGGCATGGGTTGATTATGCTCCCGCGCACTATCTTTATCGCCCTATCGATCGCATCCGGAATCGCACCGACGACCGCAGGCGAATTCGCCGTCAAGGCGACGACGATCTCGGAGATGAAGGCGGTCTTCGGCCAGGTTGAAAGCCGCATCGTGGTGCCGGCTCGCGCCCGCATCGGCGGCTCGATCCGGGAACTCCGCATCAGTCAGGGCGATGAGGTCAAGGAGGGGCAAGCAATTGCCGTTGTCATCGACGACAAGCTGGCGCTTCAGCTCAATGCCGCCGATGCCAAGATCGAGGCTCTCAATTCGCAGCTTGAAAATGCGCGCGTTGAACTTGAACGGGCGCAACAGCTCAGAGCGACCGGGACGGGTACGCAAGTTCGCCTCGATCAGGCAAAAATGCAATTCGAAGTCGTAACGAACCAGGTGGCGGCGGCACAGGCGGAGAAGACTGTCATCGAGCAGAGTGCGCGAGAAGGCACGGTTTTCGCGCCGGCAACAGGGCGAGTACTCACCGTTCCCGTTACGCTTGGCTCCGTTATCCTTCTGGGCGAGGAGATCGCCAGGATCGCGCCCGGCCCATACTATTTGCGCCTCTCGTTGCCGGAGCGGCACGCCGCGGAAATTGTGCAAGGTTCCGCTGTCCTCGTTCGCGGACGGGGATTGGCCCAATCGACTGACCGACTTCCGACGGCGCGTCGTGGACGCATCGTCAAGATCTATCCGGAGATTACCGACGGACGCGTCATTGCAGACGTCGAGGTCGAAGGCATCGGAGACTATTTCGTCAACGAGCGCACATTAGTTTCGATTCCTGTCGGCAAACGTCGTCTACTTGCCGTGCCGTCCGCAGCGATCCGAACCGTGCATGGCGTCGACTATGTGCGCGTCGCCACGACCGGCGGTGAAATTGACGTCGCGGTCATCCTCGGCGAAGCCTTCGAGGATAACGGCCAAAGGCGCATCGAGATACTCACGGGCCTGCATGATGGCGACCGGGTCATGCTGCCATGAAGGTTGGAATCGCGGGCCACCTCACCCGCTACTTCATTGCATCGCCGTTGACGCCGCTGTTTCTGCTGGCGTCCCTTGCGCTCGGGCTCATCGCGCTGATCACGCTGCCGCGCGAGGAGGAGCCGCAGATCTCGGTGCCGATGGTCGATATTCACGTCACCGCCAACGGCTTGAAGGCGGAGGACGCCGTCAAGCTGGTGACCGAGCCGCTGGAGACGATCGTCAAGAGCATCGATGGCGTCGAGCACGTCTATTCGCAGACCGAGGACGACGGCACCGTTGTCACCGCGCGGTTCAAGGTTGGCACCAATTCGGATGCCGCCATTCTCCGCGTGCACGAGAAAATCCGCGCCAATATGAACCGCATCCCGGTCGGCATTCCCGACCCGCTCATCGTGGGCAGAGGGATCGACGACGTGGCCATCGTGGTGGTGACGCTACGCCCGACGCCCAATGCGGCCTCCCGATGGACCTCGAATGGGCTGACGCGACTTGCCCGTGAGTTGCAAGTCGAGGTGTCGAAGCTACCCGACATCGGCCTCACTTATATCGTCGGCGAGCAACCCGAGCAGTTCCGCATCGAGCCCGATCCCGAGCGGCTGTCACTTTACGGCATCACGCTGCAACAGCTCGCTGCCAAGATCGAAGGCGCCAACCGCTCGTTCCGCATCGGCACAGTGCGCGAGGACGCGCAGCAGCGCGCCATCGTCGCCGGGCAAACGTTGCAGGCGCTGCCCGAGATCGGCAACATCCTGCTCACGGCGCGCGACGGCCGCCCGGTCTATGTCCGCAACGTCGCCCATGTCGTGCTGGCGACCGCACCGGCCGAGAACCGCGTCACCCATATCCGCAAGACGGCGCAGGCCGAGCTTGAACGCGCGCCCGCCGTCTCGCTCGCCATCGCCAAGCGTCCCGGCACCAACGCGGTGGTGATCGCCGACGAGATCGTGCAGCGGCTGGAGCAGACGCGCGGCCAGATCTTCCCCGAAGACGTGGAGATGACCGTCACCCGCAATTACGGCGAGACGGCCAATGAGAAGGCCAACGAGCTTTTGTTCCATCTCGGCCTCGCAACGATTTCGATCGTGGTGCTGGTCGCGGTTGCCATCGGTTGGCGCGAGGCGCTGGTGGTGGCGGTGGTGATCCCAACCACCATCCTGCTGACGCTGTTCGCGTCGTGGATCATGGGCTACACCCTCAACCGCGTCAGCCTGTTCGCGCTGATCTTTTCAATCGGCATTCTGGTCGACGACGCCATCGTGGTGATCGAAAACATCGCCCGCCACTGGGCGATGCGTGACGGCCGCTCGCGCGCGCAGGCCGCAATCGATGCCGTGGCCGAGGTCGGCAATCCGACCATCGTCGCGACGCTGACGGTGGTGGCGGCGCTGCTGCCGATGCTGTTCGTCTCCGGCATGATGGGGCCGTATATGAGCCCGATCCCGGCCAACGCCTCGGCCGCGATGCTGTTCTCGTTCTTCGTGGCCGTCATCCTGACGCCGTGGCTGATGATCACGTTCGGCGGTGGTCACTGTGCGGCGGGCGGCGGTCATGAGGAAGCCGGCGGCAGCGGCCGGCTCGGCCGGCTCTATGTCGCGGTGGCAAAGCCGGTTCTGGCGTCGCGCCGGAGCGCGTGGATTTTCCTGGCTCTGGTGGGAGTGGCGACGCTGGCCTCGCTGGCGCTGTTCTACACCAAGCATGTCACGGTGAAGCTGCTGCCGTTCGACAACAAGGCCAACCTTCAGGTCGTACTCGATCTGCCGAAAGGCTCGTCGGTCGAGGACACCGACCGGGCGCTGCAAATGATGACGGAGCGGCTCGCCCCGGTGCCGGAGATCGTCTCGTTCCAGACCTATGCCGGCACCGCCGCGCCGTTCGATTTCAACGGTCTGGTGCGGCACTATTACCTGCGCGCGAATCCCGAGCAGGGCGATATCGCCATCAACCTTCTGCCGAAAGGCGAACGCGCGCGGGCCAGTCACGCCATCACGCTGGACGTGCGCGAGCGGCTGAGCGGCATCGACCTGCCGCAGGGCACCGTCGTCAAAGTGGTGGAGCCGCCGCCCGGCCCGCCGGTGCTGGGCACGCTCTTGGCTGAAATCTACGGCCCCGACCCCGACACAAGGCGCGCGGTGGCCGACAAAGTGCGCGCGGCGTTCAAGAGCGTGCCGTTCATCGTCGATGTCGACGACAGCTATCACAACGCGCCGCAGCGGGTGCGCGTCGCCATCAATCAGGACAATCTCGAATACTACAAGGTCGAGCAGGCCGACGTGTACGACACGCTGCGCTATCTCTATGGCGGCGCGACGGTCGGCTACTCGCAGCGCGGCGGCGGCCGTTATCCGATCGCCATCCGGCTGGCGCTGCCCAAGACCGATGCGGTAATGGACGCTCGCGCGCTGACCACGCCGGTGCCGGCCAACGCGCTGCCCGGCGGCCGCGGCGTGGTCGAGCTTGGCGACGTCGTCGGCGTCTCGCGCGAGCCGGCGTCGTGGCCGGTGTTCCGTCACAACGGCCGCCCCGCCGAGATGGTGATGGCGGAACTCGCGGGCGCCTATGAAGCGCCGATCTACGGGATGCTCGCGGTGCGCGACGCCATCGACCGGATCGACTGGGGCAACCTTCCCAAGCCGGAGATCGCGCTGCACGGCCAGCCCGACGACGAGAGTCGCCCGATCCTGTTGTGGGACGGCGAATGGGAGGTGACGTGGGTGACCTTCCGCGACATGGGCGCGGCTTTCATGGTGGCGATCCTCGGCATTTATATTCTCGTCGTCGCGCAGTTCGGCTCGTTCAAGCTGCCGCTGGTGATCCTGACGCCGGTCCCGCTCACCTTCATCGGCATCATGCTCGGCCACTGGCTGTTCAACGCGCCGTTCACCGCGACCTCGATGATCG
>JAFKKS010000447.1 GCA_017304555.1 Hyphomicrobiales bacterium | reverse complement strand
GCCGTGACGCGCTACATCCTCGACCATCTGCCGCCGATCGGCGAGCCAGGGCGCGTCGCGCTCAAGGTCTATCGCGGCGGGCACATGTTCTATTTCAGCCCGCAAGGGCGCGCCGAGGTGGCGCGGGACGCGGCGGCCTTCTACCAAGCCGGCGGGACGTAACGGCCTCATCCTGAGGAGCCGTTTCGTCAGAAACGGCGTCTCGAAGGATGGCCAAATATTCCGCGCCATCCTTCGAGACGGCGCCTTCGGCGCCTCCTCAGGATGAGGCTCGGAAGTCGTATGCTCTCATCGCCAGCCCTTGAGGCAAATCGCCTCGCGACCAAAGTCGCATCCGCTGCGGCGCGGCAAGTGCCTCCAACGGCTTGACCCGCCGCGGCGCGTCATTTCATATCAATGCCAAGAAGAATGCGGGTAACCGCCGCGAAGATCGAAAGATTTTCCGTGCCGGACAGAAGCTGGCCGGCCGTTTGGGAGGAATAAGGTCGTGGCGCACTACACGGCTGCGCAGGCGGATACGTTCCCTAAGCTATTGATGCGGGACGCCGAGGTCTTTGGCGACCGGCCGGCGATCCGGCACAAGGATTTCGGAATCTGGCAGACCTGGTCTTGGGCGCAGGTTCTGGAGAATGTGCGCGCCTTTTCGATTGGATTGGAAACACTCGGCGTCAAGAAAGGCGACACGATCGCCGTGGTCGGCAGCAATCGTCCGCGTCTCTACTGGGCGATGGCGGCAGCGCAGGC
Organism: Hyphomicrobiales bacterium; assembly: GCA_017304555.1. Lineage (GTDB taxonomy): Bacteria > Pseudomonadota > Alphaproteobacteria > Rhizobiales > Xanthobacteraceae > JAFKKS01. Next base: position 5,984 of record JAFKKS010000447.1, on the reverse strand, counting down.
GATCGGCGCCATCCCGGTGCCGCTCTATGCGGATTCGGTCGCGGACGAGATGGCGTTCGTGCTGGAGCACGCGGAAGTCTCGCTCGCCGTCGTGGAAGACCAGGAGCAGGTCGACAAGCTTCTTTCGGTGTCGGAGCGTACGCCGAAGCTGCAGTTCATCGTCTATGACGAGCCGCGCGGCCTGCGCGACTATGACCACACGCGGTTGAAGTCCTTCGCCGACGTGCAGGAGATCGGCCGCGGCGAATTGAAGGCGAGCGCCGACCGGCTTGCGCGCTGGGAAGCGTCCGTCGGTGCGACGAAAACGGACGATCTCGCCATCATTCTCTACACTTCGGGCACCACAGGTCGCCCGAAGGGCGTGATGCTGACGCACGAGAACGTGCTCGTCTCCGCGCGTAACGGCAACGCCTTCGACAATCTCACGGAGAAGGAAGAGGTCGTCGCCTATCTGCCGCTCGCCTGGGTCGGCGATCACATCTTTTCCTACGCACAGTCCTACGTCGCCGGCTTTTGCGTCAGTTGCCCGGAATCGCCGGAGACGATCGTCGAGGACCGGCGTGAGATCGGCACGACCTATGCGTTCGCGCCGCCGCGCATCTACGAAAACCTGCTCACGCTCACCATGGTGCGGATGGAGGACGCGAGCGCCTTCAAGCGGCGCATGTTCCACTACTTCATCGGCGTCGCGCGCCAATGGGGCGAGAAGATCCTCAACAAGGAGCCGGTGCCGCTGCATGCGCGGCTGCTTTACGGGCTCGGCGAATTTCTCGTTTACGGGCCGCTCAAGAATCGCTTCGGGCTGTCGCGCATCCGCGTCGGCTATACGGCCGGCGAGGCGATCGGCCCGGAAATCTTCCGCTTCTATCGTTCGCTCGGCATCAACCTGAAGCAGCTTTACGGCCAGACCGAAGCCTCGGTCTACATCACCGCGCAGCCCGACGCGGAGATCCATGCCGACACGGTCGGCAAGCCGAATATCGACGTCGACGTGAAGATTGCGGACGGCGGCGAGGTGCTGTTCCGCTCGCCAGGCGTGTTCATCGGCTACTACAAGGACCCGGAGAAGACTGCCGAGGCGAAGACGCCGGACGGCTGGGTGCGCACCGGCGACGCCGGCTTCTTCGATCCGAAGACCGGACACCTCAAGATCATCGATCGCGCCAAGGATGTCGGTAAGCTCGCGGACGGCGCGATGTTCGCGCCGAAATACATCGAGAACAAACTCAAGTTCTATCCCAACATCAAGGAAGCGGTTGCGATCGGCGACAAGCGCGGTTTCGTCACCGTGATGCTCAATATCGACCTGACGGCGGTGGCGAGCTGGGCGGAGCGTAACAACGTTGTCTACGGCTCGTATCAGGAGCTTGCGGGACATCCGCGCGTCTATGACATGCTGGCTGCGCATGTCGACGAAGTGAACCGCTCGCTGGCGGAGGAAGGCATCATGGCCGGCGCGCAAGTGAGACGCTTCCTCATCCTGCACAAGGAGCTCGACGCCGACGACGGCGAGCTTACGCGCACGATGAAGGTGCGGCGCGGCCTGATTGCGGAGCGCTACGCGCCGCTCGTGACCGCGCTCTACGACAGTTCGCCGGAGGCGGACATCTCGACGGAAGTCACGTTCGAGGATGGGCGCAAGGGCGTCATCGCGGCGCGGGTGAAAATCCGCGACATGACGGTGCATCAACTTGCAGCGCCTACGCTGGAGCGCGCCGCGTGAGAGCGCCGTCAGAAAAGGAAGCCAAGACAGCCGAGGTTCTCCTCGCGATCGAGGACGTGTCGCTGTCGTTCGGCGGCGTCAAGGCGATCCGCGGTGTCTCGTTCGACATCCGCAAGGGCGAGATCCGCGCCATCATCGGACCGAATGGCGCCGGCAAGACGTCGATGCTCAACGTCATCAACGGCTTCTATCACCCGCAGGAAGGCCGCATCACCTTCCGCGGCGAGCAGCGCCGCGCCATGCGGCCTTACGCGGCGGCGCAGGGTGGGATCGCGCGCACCTTCCAGAACGTCGCGCTGTTTCGCGGCATGTCGGCGCTCGACAACATCATGGCCGGCCGCACGCTGAAGATGCGCAAGAACTTCTTCTGGCAGATGCTGCGGCACGGGCCGGCGATGGCGGAGGAGGTCGAGCACCGCCGCAAGGTCGAAGAGATCATCGACTTCCTCGAGATCCAGCACATCCGCCGCACGCAGGTGGCGAAGCTGCCGTATGGCTTGCAGAAGCGCGTCGAGCTTGGCCGCGCCTTGGCGATGGACCCCGACCTTCTCCTGCTCGACGAGCCGATGGCCGGCATGAACCTCGAGGAGAAGGAGGACATGTCGCGCTTCATCCTCGACGTGAACAGCCAATACGGCACGACCATCGCGCTGATCGGGCACGACATGGGCGTGGTGATGGACTTGTCCGATCGCGTCGTCGTTCTCGACTACGGCCGCAAGATCGCCGACGGCACGCCCGAGGAAGTGAAAAGCAATCAGGCGGTGATCGACGCCTATCTCGGCGTGGCGCATTAGGGAAGGTTGGCGAATGGACCTTCTCTACAAGATCTTCATCGACCCCTTCGTGCAGATGGGCACGTCGCCCGACCTTTTGGTGCAGACGCTGTGGGAAGGGCTGGTCGCCGGCGTTCTCTACGCGCTGATCGCGCTCGGCTTCGTGCTCATCTTCAAGGCGTCCGGCGTGTTCAATTTCGCGCAGGGCATCATGGTGGTGTTCGCGGCGCTGACTTTCGTCGGCCTCTATCAAGTGCTGCGCGGCTGGGGGGTGTCGCCCGGCGACGTCGCCGCCTATTGCGCGCTGGCGCTGACGATCCTGGTCATGCTGGGCCTCGCCTACGGCGTTGAGCGGCTGGTGCTCAAACCGCTCGTCAACCAGCCGGACATCATCCTGTTCATGGCGACGTTCGGGCTCACTTATTTCCTCATCGGCGTCGGCGAGCTGGTGTTCGGCGGCTCTCCGAAGACGATGGTGATCGAAGACCTGCATCTGCCGCGCGGGGCCGTCGAGTTCAAGATTTTCGGCGGCTTCGTGTCGCTGCAGAAGATCGACATTGCGGCGACCGTGATCGCGTCGCTGATGGTGGCGGCGCTTGCCGTCTTCTTCCAGAAGACGCGGATCGGACGCGCATTGCGCGCGGTCGCCGACAGCCACAAGGCGGCGCTCTCGGTCGGCATTTCGCTCGAACAGATCTGGGTGATCGTCTGGTTCGCGGCCGGCATCGTCGCGCTCGCCACCGGCATCAGGTGGGGCGCGAAATCGGAAGTGTCGTTCGCGCTGCAGATCATCGCGCTCAAGGCGCTGCCGGTGCTGATCCTCGGCGGTTTCACGTCGATCCCCGGCGCCATCGTCGGTGGCATCATCATCGGCGTCGGCGAGAAGATCGGCGAATTCTACTGGGGGCCGCTGCTCGGCTCCGGCATCGAGAGTTGGCTCGCCTACGTGATCGCTCTCGTGTTCTTGCTGTTCCGTCCGCAGGGGCTGTTCGGCGAACGGATTATCGAGCGGATTTAAAATAGCGAATAGCGAATAGGGAGTAGCGAATAGTGGGTGGGAAAGGGACCGCGAGGCGGGGCGAAGCTGCAAATTCTATTCGCTATTCGCTATTCGCTATTCGCTAAACATCATGTTTTACCGCGAAGTCGGCCAGTACAAGACCAACTACGTCGCCGATCAGGCGGTGTTTCCGATTCTGCAGGATCGCATCGGCCTGGGCGTCATCCTGCTGATCGCGTTCGTGGTCATTCCGCTCACCGGCGACGACTTCCTACTCAACGCGGTGATGATCCCGTTCCTGATCTTCTCGCTCGCCGCGATGGGGCTCAACATCCTCACCGGATATACCGGGCTTCTCTCGCTCGGCACCGGCGCCTTCATGGGGGTCGGCGCGTTCGCCTGCTACAAGCTGACGACGATCTTCCCCAACGTGAACATCCTCATCTGGGTGATCTGTTCGGGCTTCTTCTCGGCGGCGGTCGGGGCGCTGTTCGGCCTGCCGTCGCTGCGCATCAAGGGCTTCTATCTCGCGGTCGCGACGCTCGCGGCGCAGTTCTTCCTGGACTGGTGCTTCATCCGCATTCCGTGGCTCTACAACTACAACGCCTCGGGCGCGATCCAGGTGCCGCAGCGGATGCTCTTCGACATCCCGATCACCGGGCCGACCGCAACGGCGATGACGCGCTACTACGTCGTCCTCACGATCGTCGTGGCGATGACGTGGGTCGCGTCGAACCTGGTTCGCGGGCGCATCGGCCGCATGTGGATGGCGATCCGCGACATGGATATCGCGGCCGAACTCATCGGTATCCGGCCGCTGCCGACGAAGCTGACGTCATTTGCCGTGTCGTCGTTTTATTGCGGCGTTGCCGGCGCGCTCCTGGTGTTCCTCTGGTACGGCGGTGCGGAAGCGGACGTCTTCAACGTCAATCAGAGCTTCCTGATCCTGTTCATGGTGATCATCGGCGGGCTCGGGAGCCTGCTCGGTTCTTATCTGGGCGCCGCGCTCATCTTCATCCTGCCGATCGTGCTGCGCATGCTGCCGCCGGCGCTCGGCCTGGAGATCCGTTCGGTGACGGTCGAGCACCTCACCTTCGTGATCATCGGTGTTCGCATCATCGTGTTCCTGATCTCCGAACCGCATGGGCTTGCGCGCCTGTGGCAGGTGACGAAACAGAAATTAAGAGTGTGGCCGTTCCCGTATTGATGGTGCACACTCGATCGCAATACCCGACCGGCGGAAGGACGTGGTCCTGGCTGGAACGGGAGGACAGGAAGGCGGCCGGACGCACGGCCACCGACACCATGGAGGACGATCAATGCGCGTAAAGCATTTCGCGTTCGGCGCTGCCGTGCTGGCCGCCGGGGCACTTCTTGCCCCGATTGGCCCGGCGCAGGCGCAGGACAGCATTTATGTTCCGCTGTTTACTTATCGCACCGGCCCGTTCGGCGGCTCGGGCACGCCGATCGCCAACGGCATGCATGACTACCTGACCATGCTGAACGAGCGCGATGGCGGCATCGGCGGCGTGAAGCTGAACGTCGAAGAGTGCGAGACCGGCTACGACACCAAGAAGGGCGTCGAGTGCTACGAGCAGGTGAAGGGCAAGAACCCGGTGCAGATCGGACCGTGGTCGACCGGCATCACCTTGCAACTCATTCCCAAGGCCGCAGTCGACAAGATCCCAATCCTGTCGATGAGCTACGGCCTTTCCGCGTCGGCGGACGGCAATACATTCCCGTGGATTTTCATCCCGCCAAACACTTACTGGGACGGCGCGTCCGTTTTCATCAAGCACGCGGCGAAGACGGAAGGCGGCATCGAGAAGCTGAAAGGCAAGAAGATCGGCCTCGTCTATCTCGACGCGCCTTATGGCAAGGAACCGATCCCGCTGCTCGAGGCTCTGGCCAAGGATTATGGCTTCGAGCTGAAGCTCTATCCGGTGCCGGCGGCCGAGATGCAGAACCAGTCGTCGCTGTGGCTCAACGTGCGCCGCGACAAGCCTGACTGGATCTACATCCAGGGCTGGGGCGCGATGAACCCGACGGCCATTAAGGAAGCGGCGAAGATCAACTTTCCGATGAACCGCGTGGTCGGCGTGTGGTGGGCCGGCGGCGACGACGACGCGCGCGCCGGCGGCGCGTCCGCAAAGGGTTACAGCTCGCTCGCCTTCAACATGGCCGGCAACGACTTCCCGGTGATGAAGGACATCCAGAAGTACGTCGTCGAGAAGGGCAAAAGCCAGGTGACATCGCCCGACAAGGTGGGCGAGGCGCACTACAATCGCGGCGTCTTCAATTCGATGCTGATCGCGGAAGGCATTCGCACCGCGCAGAAAATCACCGGCAAGAAGGTGGTCACCGGTGAGGACATGCGCCGCGGCCTCGAAGCGCTCAACATCACCGACGCACGGCTGAAGGAGATGGGGGCGGAAGGCTTCACCGCGCCGGTCAAGGTCTCCTGCGCCGACCACAGCGGCCATAA
>JAFKKS010000446.1 GCA_017304555.1 Hyphomicrobiales bacterium | reverse complement strand
ACGCGCGGCCGCGCGCCGTTCGATGTCGTGCTCACACACGGCTTTGTCCTCGCCGAGGACGGCCGCAAGATGTCGAAGTCACTTGGCAATACGGTCGTGCCGCAGGACGTCATCAAGCAGTCTGGCGCCGATATCCTGCGCATGTGGGTCTGCGCGTCGGACTATGCCGACGACATCCGCATCGGGCCGGAGATCCTCAAGACGACGGCCGACACCTATCGCAAGCTGCGCAACACCTTGCGCTGGATGCTCGGCAACCTCGCGCACTTCCACGAAAAGGATCGCGTCGCCGACAGCGAGATGCCGGAACTCGAGCGGCTGATGCTGCACCGCCTGGTCGAGGTCGACGCCGATGTGCGCGAGGCCTATGCGGAGTTCGACTACAAGCGCATCTTCGCGTTGCTCGCGACGTTCATGACCGTTGATCTCTCGGCGTTTTATTTCGATGTGCGCAAGGACGTTCTCTACTGCGATCCGATCTCGTCGAAGACGCGCAAGGCCTGCCTGACCGTGCTCGATCGCCTGTTCGAGTGCACGGTCGCGTGGCTTGCGCCGATGCTCTGCTTCACCGCCGAGGAGGCTTGGCTCGCGCGCCATCCGTCGGCGGATGGCTCGGTGCATCTCGAGGTATTTCCGACGGTACAGGAGCAATGGCGCGATGAGGCGCTCACCGAGAAGTGGCGCAAGATCCGCCTCGTGCGCCGGGTCGTCACCGGCGCGCTGGAAAAGGAGCGGGCGAGCAAGCGTATCGGCTCGTCGCTCGAAGCCGCTCCGACGATCTATGTCGCCGACGGGAGCCTGTTCGAGGCTTTGATCGATATCGATCTTGCGGAGGTCTGCATCACGTCGGCGGCGACCTTGGTGCAAGGCCAAGGCCCGGCCGATGCGTTCCGGCTGGACGATGTGCGCGACGTCGCGGTGGTGTTCGCGCCGGCGACGGGCCAAAAGTGCGCGCGCTCGTGGAAAATCTCGCCGACGGTCGGCTCCGATCCGCAGTATCCCGACGTCACTCCGCGTGATGCGCAGGCGCTGCGCGAGTGGGACGCATTGCAAAAGGCCGCGGAGTAATCCGCGGCCTCGCTACGTCTTTTCGATGGCGGTTCAGCTGACGTGCGCGCGGCCGTTTGGCGCGCCGCCCGCCGTACCGCCGACGATCGAGGCACGCGCCAGTGCCTCGTCGTGCAGAGGAGCGCTGCCGTTTCGCGACGCGATTTCGTTCGACGCCTTCTTTCCGTTCCCTCGGCGCCGCACATAGGCGATGAACGCCTGCAGCGGCGCAGGGATTTGTCGGCGTCCCGAATAGTACAGGAACACGCCGGACTTGGTGTGTGACCAGTCCTCCAGAAGGCGGACCAGCAGCCCGGCATTGAAGTACGGGCACACGAACGCTTCGGGGAGATAGGCGACGCCGGCGCCGTCGCGGGCGGCGTAGAGCGCGAGGTGCAAGTCGTTCGCGACGAGCTGTCCGTCCACCGCGACATCGATCGTCTCAATGCCGCGCTGGAAGCTCCAGGGATGCATCGCGGCGTCGGTGCTCCAGCGGTGACGGATGCAATTGTGGTCGCGGAGGTCGTCCGGATGCAGCGGCGCCGGATGCTGTTCGAGATACTTCGGCGAGGCGACGGCGACCATGCGGAATTCGTCGGCCAGCCGCACCGCGATCATATCCTGCTCGATGAACTCGCCGACGCGCACGCCGGCATCGAAGCGGCCGCTCACGATATCCTGGCGCGAATCTTCAGCGACGATCTCGACCTTGATCGCAGGGTGTTCCGCGAGAAACGGTTTCAGCAGCGGTGCGATGACATGCAGGATCGAAGGTCGGGACACGGAAAGCCGTAGTGTTCCCATCGGGCTGTCGCGAAACGCGTTGACCGTTTCGACGGCCTTGCCGATGCCCTCGAGCGCCGGTTGCAGTTGATCGAGCAGGCGTGCGCCAGCTTCGGTCGGCGCCACGGAGCGCGTCGTGCGGTTGAGAAGGCGCACGCCGAGCTGCTCTTCGAGCGTGCGAATGGTTTGGCTGAGCGTCGACGGTGCAATGCCGAGGCTTGCGGCCGCACGGGTAAAATTCTGCTGTTCGGCAACAGCGACGAAGGCCGTCAGCGCCGCAAATTCAGGGTTTCGCATTATTCGTTCTCGCCGAATGCCCCATTCCCATTTGTCCAGGTAATCCTGCAGGGGCTCCGACACCAGATGTCGTTCGTCGATTTGATCCGCCGGTGAAGACGAATTCCCGATGATGGGATCGAGACGACCCCCGTGACGAACTGTGCGGGGTTCGATTTGCGATACAGGAGAAAGAACGATGTTGAACAAGACAAAAATTGCACTCGCTGCCGTGCTTGTTTTTGGCGGAGCGTCAGTGGCAATGGCCGGCGAAGGCTCGCCGGACCTCTCGAACTCCCCTGCTTTTTCGGAGTCGCAGTATCTGGCTGGCAACACGGGCGCGTTTGACGCCTACGCCCGGGCTGGTAGCCGGCGGGACCGCATTTTCTTCGAGCAGTCGCGTCCGAACCACATTTCTCCGGCTGAACAGCGTCTGTTCGACCGCGAGAGCGGCGGCATCGATAACAACTAAGTGAATGCCGCTTGATGACATTGGGGCCGCAAGCTCGCGCTTGCGGCCCCGTCATTTTGTCTCGTGAGCAGCTATTACGCCGCCTTGCGCTTGGCCTCGATGAGGTTGTGCTTGAGAAGCGTCTCGGCGATCTGCACGGCGTTGAGCGCCGCACCCTTGCGCAGGTTGTCGGAAACGACCCACATCGCCAAACCATTCTCGACCGTCGGGTCGTCACGCAAACGTGAGATGTAGGTCGCGTCTTCGCCGGCACATTCGAACGGCGTCGCGTAGCCGCCTGGCTCGCGCTTGTCGACGACGAGGCAGCCCGGCGCGCGGCTCAGGATGCGGCGCGCCTCATCGGTGCTCAGCGGCTCCTCGAATTCGATATTCACCGCTTCCGAATGGCCGATGAAGACCGGCACGCGCACGCAAGTCGCATGCACCTTGATCTTCGGATCGAGGATCTTCTTCGTCTCCGCGACCATCTTCCACTCTTCCTTGGTGGAGCCGTCGTCCATGAAGACGTCGATGTGCGGGATGACGTTGAAGGCAATGCGTTTGGTGAACTTCTTCGCTTCCACATCCTGCAGGGAGTAGATGCCCTTGGTCTGGCGATCGAGCTCGTCCATGCCTTCCTTGCCGGCGCCCGACACCGATTGATAGGTTGACACGACGACGCGCTTGATGCGCGCGCGTTCATGCAGCGGCTTGAGCGGAACGACCAGCTGCGCCGTCGAGCAGTTCGGATTGGCGATGATGCCCTTCTTGCGGAAGCCCGCCGCGGCATCGGCGTTCACTTCCGGCACGACCAGCGGCACGTCGGCGTCGTAGCGCCACGCCGACGAATTATCGATCACCACCGCGCCGGCGGCCGCGATCTTCGGCGACCATTCCTTCGACGTCGCGCCGCCCGCCGACATCAGGCAGATGTCGACGTCAGAGAAATCCGTATTCTCCAGCGCTTTGACTTTGAGGACGCGGTCGCCAAACGAAACTTCGGTGCCCTGGCTGCGGCGCGATGCGACCGCAATCACCTCGTCGGCAGGGAATTGCCGCTCGGCGAGGATGTTGAGCATCTCGTGGCCCACGACTCCCGTGGCGCCGACGACTGCGACCTTGTAACCCATCGTTAACTCTCCGGATGGCGTCACCGCAATACAAGCATTTTTGCTGCTGCGGAGCAGGCGGTTCTTAAGCGAGAACGTGCTGAAATACAACGCCGAACACGCTTTTGCGGCGTGCCGCCGCACGTTCGGCCGCATCGATTGACGATGCGAAACAATCCATCAAGGCGAGAGATAGTTCGCGCGCCAAGCGCGGCGGAGAAGGGCGATGCTGAGTTCCATAGACCGGCCACGCGTTTCCCTGGTGGCGACGGGTGCCGGAATAGCCATCCGCTATGGCTTCTACCTTTTCGGCATCGTGGCATTCGCCGCTGTCGCGTCCGCGGTGATCGGTCTTTACGGCTGGCTGCCGCAGTCGCTGGCGCGAGAGCCGGCGTTTCAGCTGGCGCCTGCGGACGTTGCTTCCTTGTCCCGGCAGGGCGAGGTGGTCGAAATGGCCGGCACCCGCTTCGAAACGTGGCATTACGGACAAATCTACGACCGCGGCCGCGACCTCACCATCACGATGGTGATGCCGCCGAAAGGCTCGCCGGTCACCCGGCATTTCGGCCGTGAATTCCTCGACAACGCAACCTTGCGCCACGCGCGTCCGGTGCTGTCGTCGACCTATTACGATCTCGAGACGCGCTTCGGCCCCGTTCGCGCCGTGCAGATGCGCGTGAATGCCGATGGCCGCCAGAAGCTGTGCCTCGCCTTCATCAGCCGCTTCGAGACGACGAGCTTGTATCTGCGCGGCTGGACTTGCGAGGGCAACGGCAGCCAGCCGAGCGCCGGGGCGCTTGCCTGCACGATCGATCACATGGCGGCGCCGGCGGCGCTTGCCACGCCGGAGGCGGAGGACTTCTTCCGTCAGCGCGCTGCGAAGCGCGGAGGCACCTGCGGCGCGGCGCCGGTCACGCAGACCACGGACACGCGCCCGCCACGGCGTCCTCGCCCCCATCGCTGGTAGGCCTTGCATCTAAAATGCGCGTTCGTGCGCCGCGCGGCGCACGAACCGATGTTGCCGATCCGCTATGCGGACCGTTACTGTGCCGGCTTGGCCGGCGGCGTATTCTGCTGCGCCGGGGCAGGTGGCGTCACGTTACGGGGCGCCGCGCCCGTGTTCTCGGAAGGCATCGGCGCCGGCCGCGGTGCTGTGCCGGTCGCTGCCGGCGGTGTCGCCGTATTCGACGCGGTCTGATCGCCCGTACCGCCGAAGCCGAAGACGAACACGAAGAGCAGGACAAGGGCTGCGAGCCCGCCCAGTATCCATCCCCATCCCGTGCTGCCGCGCGCGCTGTCGAATTCGCCATAACCCGCCTCTCGCGGATTCATGGGATCGAGAGGATCGCGATTGGTGTAAGGATCGTGCGTCATGGAAATACTCCTATGGCTCTCACACTTGTGAAAACCCGCGAATACCGGTGAGGTTCCCCTTTTAAGTGGTATCGTTATCCGTCGGCGAAGCGGCCGGATGACGGTAAATAACTGATCTAGAAGATATTTTCCGGGTATACCTCTCCGCGGGGCAGCTATGTTCCCGATCATGGGAGATGCCCAATGCCCTCACGGCATGATGACGGACCTGGTCCATTTTCATCGCTCGCTCCAATGCAGAAGGATTGCTCATGACCATTTCCCGCCTGGATGCCTCCGCTGAGACCGTGCATTGGGGTTACTTCGAAGCCGGCCTCGCGCCGCATCTGACGATCGCCAGCGGCGAGCGTGTCACGCTGTCGACGGTGTCGGGCGGGCCGGAGCAGCTTCCGCCGCCGCCGCTCAACGTGCCGCCGGCGCTGTCGGAGATTCATGAGCGCGTCACCCGCCGGATCGTGCCCGGCCACATCTGCACCGGGCCGGTGGCGGTGCGCGGTGCCAAGCCCGGGCAGGTGCTGCAGGTCGATATCGAGGAGATCGGCCTGCATTACGACTGGGGCTACAACGTCGTGCGCCCGCTCGCCGGCGCGCTGCCATACGATTTCGACGAGACGCGGCTGACGCACATTCCGCTCGATGCGGAACGCAACACGGGACAGTTGCCGTGGGGCATGGAGATTCCGCTGCGTCCATTCTTCGGCGTGATGGCGGTCGCGCCGCCGCCCGCCTGGGGCACGATCTCGACGCTACCGCCGCGCCAGAACGGCGGCAATCTCGACAACAAGGAACTCGTCGCCGGCACCACGCTCTATCTGCCGATCTTCGTCGAGGACGCGCTGTTCTCGGCCGGCGACGGCCATGGCGTGCAGGGCGACGGCGAAGTCTGCATCACCGCGATCGAGACGGGGCTGATCGGCACCTTCCGCCTCACCGTGCGCGACGACATGAAACTCACCTGGCCGATGGCGGAGACGCCGACGCATGTGATGACGATGGCGTTCGATCCCGATCTCGACGACTGCGTCGTCATCGCCCTGCGCTTGATGATCGATCTCATCTGCGCGCGCACCGGCATCGATCGCTATCAGGCGCACACGCTCTGCAGCCTTGCCGCCGATCTACGCGTGACGCAGGTGGTCAACGGCAACAAGGGCATCCATGTAATGCTGGAGAAGAAGCTTTTGGAGAAGACCATCGCGTGAAGAGATCCGCCCTCATCCTGAGGAGCCGCCGGAGGCGGCGTCTCGAAGGATGGGCCGGGAATTCAGCGCTCCATCCTTCGAGCCGCATCGCTACGCGATGCTCCTCAGGATGAGGCCGGGAGAAATCTGTAACCGCTGTTGTCAGCAATCTTTAGGAGAAATCACCATGAACGAAGACGCCCTCAATCACAGCTGCGGAAATTTCTCAAAACCGTCGGCGTCACCGCGCAGCGCGAAATCGAGAAAGCCGTGCGCGACGGTGTCGCGAGCGGCAAGCTCAAGGGCAACGAGGCGCTGCCGGCGAAAGCCGTGATCACGCTCGGCAATACCAGCCTCAATCTCGTCATCGACAGCGACATCGAGTTGGGGTGACGCGCTTCTCTTCATCCCTCCCCGTAGGGGAGGGTGGACGCGCGAAGCGCGGCCGGGTGGGGAGCCGACTGACTGTCCCCACCCGGCTTGCTCGCGAGGCTCGCAAGCCACCCTCCCCTCCGGGGAGGGATGAA
>JAFKKS010000445.1 GCA_017304555.1 Hyphomicrobiales bacterium | reverse complement strand
GGCGTCATCGTCAAGGACGGCTCGGTGTCGTTCCGTGGTCTCGGAAAGCGTTATCTGCGCATCGACGTGAGCCTGCGTGAGAATATGGACCGGCTCGTCTCGGCCTTGCAGCAGATCGACGCGGCTCCCGGAGCATGATGCCGAAAAGTGCGGAGCGGTTTTCGGATAACAGCATGCTCCTGTTATTGGAATCGATCACGTTCATAATTCTGGATCGTCCGATCCAGAATTATCGTGATCTGATGTGATGAGCGCCGCCCGCCGGCTGCTGATCGGCATCGACGTCGGCGGCACCTTCACCGACGCGGTTGTTCTTGACGCGGCGAGCGGCGAACTGGTCGAAGCCTTCAAGTTGCCGTCGTCGCCGTCCGATCCGGCACAGGCGGTCATCAACGCCATCGACGCGATCGCGAAAAAAGCCTCGGTTGCCGGCGCGACCGTGTGCCACGGCACGACCGTCGGCACCAACACGCTGATCGAGCGCAAGGGCTCGCGCACCGCGCTGCTGGCAACGCAAGGCTTCGCCGATGTGATCGCGCTGCGGCGGCAGGCGCGGCCTTCGCTTTATGGATTCGACGTGCGCATCTCCGAGCCGCTGGTGCCGGACGCGCTGCGTTTCGGCGTCGCGGAGAGGCTGGCGGCGGACGGTTCCGTGGTGACGCCGCTCAGCGGGCAGGACGCGACGGTCGACGCGCTGCGTCGCGCCGGCGTTGAGGCCGTCGCCATCAGCTTCCTCAACTCCTACGCCTCCGCCGCGCACGAAGAGGCGATCGAGCAGGCGGTGCGCGAGGCGCTGCCGGATGTCTTCGTCACGCGCTCGAGCGACATCTGCCCGGAGTTTCGCGAATACGAGCGCACCAGTACGACGGTGGTTAACGCCTATATCGGCCCGGCGGTGCAGCGCTATGTCGCGCGCCTCGGTGAGGCGTTGGGCGCGCGCGCTATCGAGCGCTTTATGGTGGTGAAATCGAACGGCGGGCTCACCTCGCCGGAGAACGCGGCGCGCTATCCGGTGCATCTCATCGAGTCCGGTCCCGCGGCGGCGATCATCGCCACGGCGGCCTATGGCCGCGCGCGCGGCCTGCCGAATCTCATCACTTTCGACATGGGCGGCACCACGGCGAAAGCCGGCGTCGTGCGCGGCGGCGAGCCGATCATGGCGGCGGAGTTCTATGCCGACCGTCTCGTCGAAGGAAAAGACCTCGGCGGTTACGTGATCCGCAGCGCCGTGCTCGACCTCGTCGAAGTCGGCGCCGGCGGCGGCTCGATCGCCTGGCTCGATGAGGCGGGCGTGCTGAAAGTGGGCCCGGTGAGCGCGGGCGCGGACCCGGGCCCGGCGTGTTACGGCCGCGGCGGCGCGCGCCCGACGGTCACCGACGCGCACGCCGTCATCGGCACGCTGGTGCCGTCACTGTTCGCGGCCTCCGGTGTGCGCATCGATCGCGCGCAAGCGGTCGCGGCGATCACGCAGGACATCGCCGAACCGCTGGGCTGGCCGGTTGTGCGGGCGGCCTATGCAATTATCGACATCGCGGTCGCCAACATGGCGCAGATGGTCCGCCTCGCGACGGTGCAGCGCGGGCTCGATCCGCGCGACTTCGCGATGCTCGCGTCCGGCGGCGCCGGGCCGCTGCATGCCGCGGCGGTCGGCGAAGAGATCGGCGCGCGCGAGGTGATTGTGCCGCCGTATCCTGGGATGTTCAGCGCACTCGGCGCGACGCTCGGCGCGGTGCGCCACGAAGTCACGGCGACGGTGCTGCGGCCGCTATCAGGCCTGACAGACGCCGATTTGCATGAATCCTTCGCGCGGTTGCAGGAACGTATCGACGTGCTGCTCGCGGCCGAGCCGGAAGGGAAGGAGCATCCGGCGCCGGAGCGCATTCTTGAGGCGCGCTTCGTCGGGCAGATGTTCGAGCTTGCGGTGCCGCTCGGCCCCGGCGGCACGGCGTTTCCGCCGATCGCAGAAATCGAGACGCGCTTCCGTAGCCTTTACGCGAGCGAATACGGCTTTGATCTGCCAAATGCGCGCGTGCAAGCCGTCAATCTCCGGCTGGTAGCGCGGCTACCGCTCGGCGGACGCAGCACGCTCGCGGCGGAGCGGCATGACGCGCCGATCGACCATCCAGCGACTACGCCGCTTTTGTTGCGTGACGGGCGCGAGATCGCCGCGCCGCTGCACGACGCGTCGTCGGCACGGACGGAACCGGTCGCAGGCCGTGCGATCATCGCTCATTCCGGGGCGACGGTTTGGCTGCATGAAGGGCAGCGCGCCGTCATCGATGCCGACGGCAGCGTCGTCATCACGCTGAAAGGAGCGGCCGCATGACGATCGGCGGGGACACGATCATCACGCGCGATCCGGTGACCTTCGAGGTCGTGCGCAGCGCGCTCTACGCCATCTGCGCCGAGATGAAGTCCGTCATCATGCGCACGTCGTTCTCGCCGCTGCTCAGCCTCTCGGCCGATCTCTCCTGCGCGATGCTTGACGCCAAGGGTGCGGTCGTCGGGCAGGGCAACGACATCCCCGTGCATCTCGGCGCCGTACCGTTCACCGTGCGGGCGGCGTTCGGCGCGTTTGCGCCGGAGACGTGGCGGCCGGGCGACGGCGTCGTCCTCAACGACCCGTATCTCGGTGGCACGCACCTTCCCGACGTGTCGCTGATGATGCCGATCTTCGTCGGCGAGCGCCTGCTCGGGTTTTCGCTCAGCCGCGTGCATTGGCCGGATGTCGGCGGCATCGCGGCGGGCAGCTCCAGCGTCTGCGACGAGATCGTCAAGGAGGGGCTGCGCATCCCGCCGCTGAAGATCATCGAGGGCGGGCAAGCGCGGGCGGATTTGCTCAATTTCATCCTGGCGAATGTGCGCGTGCCGGAGGATCGCCATGGCGATTTCCGCGCGCAGATCGCGGGTGCGAACCGCGCCGAGCTTCGCTTGCGCGAACTGGCGACGCGCTATGGCGCCGATGTGGTCGCGGACGTGATGACACAAACGCGCGCCTATTCGCGGCTTCTCGTCGAGCGCCGCCTGCAGGCACTTCCCGACGCCGTTGTCGAACACGAGGAGAGGCTCGACGGCGACGGTGTCGATGCGGATGTCGCGCCGCGCGTGCGTGTGCGGCTGACGAAAAAGGGTGCGACGTTCGCCGCCGACTTCACCGGCAGCGATCCTTGCGTCAATGGTCCGATCAATGCGCCGCTCGCGGTGACGGCCTCGGCCGTCTACTACACGCTCCTCTCCCTCACCGGCGGCGACATTCCACCGAACGAGGGCGTCTATGATGTCGCGAAGATCAGCGCGCCGGAGGCGTCGGTGGTCAACGCGGTCGCGCCTTACCCCGTGGTTGCGGCGAACACGGAGACGTCGAACCGTATCGTCGACGTGCTGCTCGCGGCGCTCGCGAAAGCCTATCCGGAGCAGGTGCCCGCCGGCAGCTATGGCTCGGCCTGCGTCTACACGCTCGGCGGCACAGACCCCCGCAGCGGCCGCCGCTTCGTGCACTATGAGACGGTCGGCGGTGGCGCGGGCGCGACGGCGCATGCGGTGGGCGCGAGCGGCATGCGCACGCATATGGGCAACACGATGAACCTGCCGGTCGAGGCGACGGAGGCGGCGATCCCGGTGCGCTTCCTCGGCTACGAGATCGTGCGTGAGAGCGCCGGCGTTGGCCGGCATCGCGGCGGCGCGGGCGTGCGCAAGGCGTTCGAAGTCCTTGCCGATGGGGTTGAGGCCTCGCTCCTTGGCGAGCGCACGCTCTCCCCCGCGCATGGCGTCGCCGGCGGCGGGCAGGGCGCGTGTGCGACGTTCATTTGCCGGCGCGCTTCCGGCGAGGTCGTGACGCTTGCGGCGAAGAGCGGACCGCATAAGCTCAACCGCGGCGATCGCATCGAGATGGTGACGGCGGGCGGTGGCGGCTGGGGCAAGCCGAAGGCGTGATGCAGGAGGACACGATGGAAATCGAGTGGGCACGGCTGAGTGCTGCGGCGCTGCGTGAGCGGGCGGCGACGAATGCATTTGTCCTCCTTCCCGTCGCGTCGACCGAACAGCACGGGCCGCATCTTGCGACCGGCGTCGATACGATCCTGTGCGGTGAGATCGCGCGGCGCGCGGCGAGGCTGATCGCGGCGAAGCAGCCGGTCGTGGTGGCGCCGACGCTGTGGTGCGGGCTTGCCGAGCATCACATGGATTTCGGCGGCACCTTCACGCTGACCTTGCCGACTTATCTCGCGGTGCTGCGCGACCTCTGCACGTCGCTGACGCGCCACGGCTTCAAGCGCATCGTCATCGTCAACGGCCACGGCGGTAATATCGACGCGCTGAAAGTCATCGTCGGCGAGTTGGCGCGCGACCTCGGTGTGCCGATCGCGACGATGACCTATTGGCTGTTGGCGGAACCGCTGTTCAAGCCGCTGCTCGAAGATCAGCCGAACGTGCTGCACGCCTGTGAGGCGGAGACCTCAATGATGATGGTGGCCGCGCCCGATCTGGTCGATGCGGCGCGCATCGCGGACGCCTACGGTCCGCCGCCGGCCGCGCCCGGCTCAACGCTCAACCGCCCGATGTATCGCGCGCGCTCGTTCAAGGAGATCACCAAGTCCGGTGTGCTGGGCGATGCGCGTAAGGCCAGCGCCGCGAAGGGCGAGGAGCTGCTCGCCGCGGCGGCGCAGGCGCTTTCCGACAAGCTCCTGGCGGGAGAGCCGTGGGGGTAGGGACGCCTAATCGGCCTCATGCTGAGGAGCGCGCCGACGGCGCGCGTCTCGAAGCACGAGGCCGCCCCCGTCCTTCGAGACGCCCGCTACGCGGGTTCCTCAGGATGAGGGCGGTTCGAAGCCGTGCCGCGTCGCGCTAATCCACCACGCGCATCACGGCTTCGATCTCGACCGTCATGTTGTTCGGCAGCGATCCCATGCCGACGGCGGAGCGCGCGTGGCGGCCGCGTTCGCCGAGCACGGCAACGAGAAGGTCGGAACAGCCGTTGATGACTTTCGGCTGATCGGTGAATTCCGGCACGGCGTTGACCATGGCCAGGAGCTTGATGACCTCGACCTTGTCGAGACTTCCTGCCGCCGCCTTCGCCGCCGCGAGGAGCCCGAGTCCGACGATCTTCGCGTGCTCGTAGGCCTGCTCGATCGTCACGTCCTTGCCGACCTTGCCGGTGTGATAGCCGCCATCGGGTTTTCGCGGTCCCTGGCCGGAGCAATAGATCGTGTTGCCGTCGCGCTTGAACGAGACGTAGGTCGCGATCGGCGTCGGCACGGTGGGCAGCGTCAGTCCGAGTTTTTTGAGATTGTCTTCGGCGCTCATGCGGCGTTCTCCAGTTTGCGGAATTTCGCTTCGTCCTGTGCGTGCCACCAGCGCCCACTGACGACGACGGCTTCCGAGACGATGCGCTTGTCGCCGGTCATGTGCTCGCCGACGACATCGACGTAGTCGAACTGGCCGTCCTTGACGGCGAGGATAGTGGCGTCGCCGACGGCGCCTGCTTTGAACGTGCCGAGCTCAGGCCGCTGCAGCGCCATCGCGGCGTTGACGGTGCTCGCCGCGATCACGTCGTTGAGCGGCATCCCCATGCAGAGGAATTTCGACAGCGTCGTCACCTGGTCGAAGGCGGGGCCCTCAATACAGAGCGCGTGCACGTCGGAGGAGATCGTGTCGGGATAGAAGCCGTTGGCGAGCATCGCGCGCGTGGTCTTGAACGAGAACGAGCCCTTGCCGTGGCCGATGTCGAAGATGACGCCGCGCGCGCGGGCGCGCTGCACGACGTCCTTCACCTTGCCCTGGTGGTCGACCGGCGCGTTGGGGAACGGGCGGAAGGCGTGGGTGAGCACATCGCCTGGCCGCAGGCGCTCGACGACCTCCTCGTAGCTCGGTGGCGGGAAGTCGATGTGGCACATCAGCGGCATGCCGACCTCGTTTGCCGACTGCAGCGCGATGTCGAGCGGCGCGGTGCCATGGATGCCGCTGGAGTGGCGGCCGACGCGCACTTTGATGCCGACGATGACGTCGCGGTTGGCGTCCGCGACCTTGACGGCCTCGATGGGCGCCATCAGCCGCATTTCCTCGCTTTCGCCGACCATCACCGTTTTCGAGAAGCCGAAGATGCCGGCGAAGGAGACATGCAGATAGGCGAGGATGCGCGTGGCGCTTCGCTCGATCACATGCTTGCGGAAGCCGGCGAAGTTGCCCGGGCCGGCGCTGCCGGTGTCGATCGCGGTCGTGACACCGCTCATCCGGCAGAAATCCTCGGCGTCGATGCCGAGCGAGGTGCCGCCCCAGTAGACGTGGGTGTGCAGGTCGATCAGGCCGGGCGAGACGATCGCGCCCGCGACATCGCGGATTTCGCCGGCGCCTTCACGCGCGAGATCGTTGCCGACCTTGGCGACCTTGCCGCCCACGAAAGCGACGTCGGTCACACGGTCGATGTTCTGCGACGGGTCGATGACCCGGCCGCCCTTCAAAACAAGATCGAATGCCATGGGATTGAGCCCGCCTCCCTGTCTGCAGGGACGGCATCAGACACCGCGCGTTAGCAGGGGGCAAGCCGGGGCCTCGCGCAGCGGTCATGCCTGGCTTTATGCCGGCCGGGCATCCGTCGGGGCCCTCATCCTGAGGAGCATCGCGAAGCGATGCGTCTCGAAGGATGGCGTCGTGGTTCTGTCCATCCTTCGAGACGCGGCCTGCGGCCGCTTCTCAGGATGAGGGCAGGAGTTGCTCCGGGTGATGGATGGACGGGACCGGCGTTAGCTCTTGGCGATATCGGGGGCGTCGGG
>JAFKKS010000444.1:3756-11269 GCA_017304555.1 Hyphomicrobiales bacterium | reverse complement strand
GCCGCCCCACTGCGCTCGCCACGCGATCGCAATAGAGATCGAGCGTGGCGAAGTCCGGCGCGCAGATGTCTTCGTGCGCGTCCATCTCCATGCCGTCGATCACCGCGAGAAAATCGTCGCGGCGCAAATCGAACTGCCGCGTCACCCGCGCCAGCCCTTCGAGACCGCTCGGCGGCGCATCCGTATAAAGCGCGTCGATGTCGCGCCGCCACGCGGCGAGCCGCGTCACGCGCTCCGGCCGCGGCAAATCGGAATCCGCGATGTCGTCGACGCGCCGGCAGAAGCGATAGATTTCGAACATGCCTTCGCGCTGCGCTTTCGGAAGAATGCGCATCGCGGCATAGAACGAACTGCCGGACGCCACTTTTGCGACATCCGTGGTTTGGCCTTCGACGACAGCCACTGCCTGATTCACCTGTTAAATTTCAGCGCGCGGAGGGACGGCCACCAAGGCGGCCGGCAAGCCCGCGCACGACACCCAGCACGCCATAGCCCAGGAAGGCCGGTTTGCCGAGATGCACGCGCTCGCTCAAGGGGTCGCTTTGCGCCAGCATGGCGGTGAGGCGCTCCGCCACCCGCTGGATCACTGACACTTCCAGCGCCAGTCGTAAATCCTTGATCTGCGACGAAAATACGGCGCTTTGCCGCAGCAGGCCGGATGTCCGGGCCGCAAGGCCGCTGAGGCAGGCCCGCAGCGCCGGGGAAGCCTGCGGCTGCCCGATCCTCGACCTTCGCCCCCGCCGCCACCAAGGCGTCGAGCGGGATATAGACCCGGTCGAGGTCGCGGAGGTCCTTCCCGCAGTCCTGCAGGTGGTTGATGACCTGCAGCGCCGCGCACAGCGCATCGTTCGCCGGCCAGGTGTCCTGGCTCTCGCCGTGGACGTCGAGCACGAAGCGCCCGACCGGCATCGCCGAATAGCGGCAGTAGTGGATCAATTCGTCCCAGTCGGCGTAACGCGGCTTGGTGACGTCCATGCGGAACGCGGTGAGCAGATCCCGCGCGTGCAACGTGTCGAGGCCACGCTCGGCGAGCGCGAGCCGCAGCGCGACGCCAGCCGCTTCCGAACTGTTGTCGCCGATGAGATTGTCCTCGAGATGATCGAGCAGCGCGAGCTTTTCGTCGGCGGAGAGCGTCGCGTGATCCGCGATGTCGTCGGCCGTGCGCACGAAATTGTAGAACGCCAGGATCGCCGGACGATGCCGTGGATGGATGAGATGCGAGGCGACGGGAAAGTTCTCGTCGTGATGCCCCTTGCCGGAGCGAAGGTCTTGCGCCTGTGTCATCCGTGCGACGACACGTTGGCTTGCACGCGTCCCTTCCATTGGCCGCCACGTCCGGACATGTATTGGAAACCGGAATCGAGCGTGTAGAGCATGTAGAGAAAAGCCGTCACGGGCAGCGCGATGCCCCATAGCAGCGAGAGCTTGTAGAAGCGCAGCATCGGCTGGAACGACAGCGCCATCAGCACCCAGGCGGCGAGACCGCACCACTGCGCAGCGCCGTGCGCAAAGATCCCGAGCAGCGGCGGCGCGAGATAAGTCAGCGCCATGCCGAGCGTCGTGCCGATAAGAAGCATCGGCGAATAATTGAGCTGTGCGTAAGCCGAGCGCGCCACCATGCGGCGGAAGTCGTCGAGCTTCGGATACGGCCGCACACTGCGCACGCGGTCGGTCACGCCGAGCCAGATCGGCCCCTGCTTCTTCATTACCCGCGCCAGCGCGCAATCGTCGATCAGCGCGCCGCGGATCGCTGCGATCCCGCCAGCCGCTTCGAGCGCGTCCGCGCGCACCAGCATGCAGCCGCCGGCCGCGGCGGCAGTCGCGCTCTTCGGTCTGTTCACCCAGGGAAACGGATAGAGCATCTGGAAGAAATAGATGAAGGCGGGCACATGCATCCGCTCGGCCAAGGCCTCGCAGCGCAGCTTCGCCATGAGTGAGGTCAGCACGAGCTTGCGGCTTTCCGCTTGCGCGACGAGCCAAGCGAGCGTGTCGGGCGCATGCGTGATGTCGGCATCGGTGAGCAGGAGATAGTCGACCGGCCGCGCCATTTCGAGCGCCGCGGCGACGCCCTGGTTCACGGCCCACATCTTCCCCGTCCATCCGGCCGGCAACACGCTGCCGCTGACGATGATGAGCGCGTTGGCCTGCCCCGTCTCCTGCGCCGCCGCGCGCGCGATCGCCGCCGTGCCGTCGGTGCTGTTATCGTCGACCAGGACGAGCGTAAACGTGCCGGCGTAGTTCTGCCGCAGCAGCGAGCGCACGGTGTCGCCGATCCCCTCAGCCTCGTCCCGCGCGGGCACCACGGCGACGACCCGCGGCCAGCGGCGCGGGGCCGGCGGCTGGCCGGCGTCGCTCTCGCTGTTGCGCCAGAATCCACCCCGCGCGAGGACGAGATAGAGCCAGACGCCAAGGGTCAGAATGCCAATCAGCAGAATCATGGTTCAGATGGGTTTGCCCTATGGGGCTCGTCCGGCAGGCCGGAACGAGCCATTTTGCGCGTCGCATGCGAGCAAACATAGTCATGCGCCGCCGCTTCGCAGCAGCCTCTAGCACAAGGCGCCGCGGCGGCCCACCTCGATACCGCATCGGGATTAGCGCGACATGAACGCGCGCGGCCGCTCCGGGGAGCCCCCTACAGCCCTTCCAGCACGAGATAGACGCCGAGCAGCAGCAGACCGGCGAAAAACACGCGGCGAAAGGTCTCGACGCTCATGCGTTCGCGCACATGCTGGCCGGCGATCATGCCGGCGAGCGCCGGAATGAGAGCCAGCAGCGACAGGCCGAGGGGCGCCGCCGAGGCGGCGAAGGCTCCGTGCCCGTAAAGGCCCACCGCCAGCGCGATCGTCGACACGGTGAACGACAGGCCGAGCGCCTGGATCAGATCCTTCCGCTCCAGGTTCAAGGCCTGCAGATACGGCACCGCCGGGATCACGAACACGCCGGTTGCACCAGTGATCAGCCCGGTCGTCGCGCCGATGAGCGGCGACAGCCAGCGCTCATGCGCCGGCCGCACGGAAAAGCGCACCGACAGGAGGCCAAGCGCGGCGTACAGCGCAAGCGCCACGCCGAGCGCAATCAGCGCCCGCCCCGAATGCGCGCCCGTCAGCATCCCGGCGCCGCCGACGGTGCCGAGGACGACGCCCACCATCATCGTCCACAACCGTTTGAGCAGCAGGCCGAACGCCGGCCCCGACAGCAGTTGCCAGACATTGGTGACGAAGGAGGGAATGAGCAGCAACGCCGCCGCCTGCGCCGGCAGCATCAGTGTGGCGAGCAACCCCATCGCGACGGTCGGCAAGCCCATGCCGACGACGCCTTTGACGGCGCCGGCGAGCAGAAAGATGCCGCCGGCCGCGACCCAGATTGTCGCGTCATTCGTCATGGGTTGCGTCTGTCATCCTGAGACATGCAACGCAACTTGACCGCCTCCGCCCCGCCCCACAATCTGGAAGTTGCGTTTGCAGCCTTCGGCTATACCGAAGGCAAAAATGGATGCGGACGATGCGTTTCGATCTCGTCGATCTGCGGCTGTTCCTCTTCGTCGCGGAGAGCGGCAACATCACAAGCGGCGCGACGCGCGCCGGGCTCGCGCTCGCCTCCGCCAGTGCCCGCATCAAGGGCATGGAGGACGGCCTTGGCGTCACTTTGCTGGAGCGCCAACGGCGCGGCGTCACGTTGACGCCCGCCGGACACGCGCTCGTGCATCATGCGCAGAGCGTGCAGAACCAGATCGAGCGGATGGCGGGCGACCTTGGCCAATACGCCAAGGGATTGCGCGCGCAGGTGCGGCTCCTGTCGAATACCGCGGCGGCCGCCGAACTGACGCCGGACATTCTTTCGGCCTTCCTCTCCCGCCATGCGCATGTCGATGTCGTGCTGGAGGAGCGGCCGAGCCACGCCATCGTCGAGGCGATCGCGAGCGGCGCGGCCGATCTCGGCATCGCGGCCGCCTGGGCCGGGCTCAGTCATCTAGAGCAACGTCCATTCCGCATCGACCGGCTGGTCGTCATCGCCGCACGTAAACGGCGCCCGTTCACAGGCCGAGGCGCAGTCATGTTCGAGGCGATTGCATCACAACCTTTCGTTGGCCTGAGCACCGGCAGCCCGCTGCAGGAGCACGTCATCCGGCATGCCGCGCGCCTCGGCCGTCACCTGAATTTCCGCGTCCGCCTCGCAAGCCTGGAAGCGGTTTGCCAACTCGTCGCCGACGGTATCGGCGTCGCCGTCGTTCCCGAGGGCGCCGCCCGCCGATCCGCGCACGCCGCCCGGTTGCATATTGCGCCACTCAAGGACGCCTGGGCGACCCGCCGCCTGATGCTTTGCGCGCGGACATTCGACGGTCTTTCACCCCACGCCAAGCTCCTCGCCAACGCCCTCGCCCCGGCCTGAACGAGGGCCGCGACCGCCCGCCTGCGCCACGGTTTCCCCATTGTCACGCGCCAAATTGTCAGACATCGTACGTATCGGAACCGACGCCGGATAAGACGCGTATCGGACAATATTCGGGAGGAACGACGCATGCACGATCGTGATTTTGGCTGGATCAGCCGCCGCAAAGCGCTGCAACTGATGGGCATCGCCGGAGGCGCTGCCGCATTCGGCACTGGGCTTCTGCCGGAGCGCGTCTTTGCGCAATCGCGCAAGGATACGCTCGTTCTTGGCATCGACATCAGCGATACGATCACGCTCGATCCGGCGCGTGTCGCGCAGTACACCTCACCGATGACGGTCGCCGCCGCGTATGACGCGCTCGTCACCATGAAGCCGGGTGAATACATCAATGTCGCCCCCGCACTTGCGACGAAGTGGGCGCGCACGCCGGATGGCAAAGGCTGGCGCTTCACCATCCGTGACGGAGTGAAGTTCTCCACCGGCAATGTCATGACGGTCGAGGACGTGAAGTGGTCGTTCGATCGCCTCATGAACCTGAAGGATCAGCCGTCGCAATACATCGCGCATGTCGACAAGGTCGAGATCGTCGACAAGTCGACGATCGACATCGTCATGAAGGAACCGAAAGAGCCGCTGCTGACCATCCTCGCCGCGCCGGAATTCGTGGTGCTGGAGCGCGCGGTGCTCGAGAAGCATGGCGGCACGGCGGCGGCCGATGCGAAGACGGCCGACAAGGCGGTGACCTGGCTCAATGGCAATTCCTGCGGCACCGGCGCCTATCGCATCACCGCGTGGGAGCGCAACGCGCAGATCCAGCTCGCGCGCAACGAGCATTATTGGCAGGGCAAGCCGCCCTATGCGCGCATCGTCATCCGCCACATCAGCGATGGCGCGGCACAGCTCCTCGCCATTCGCCGTGGCGACATCGACCTCGCGTTCAATCTCATCCCCGAGCAGATCGCCTCGCTCAAGGAAGAGAAGGACGTGCGTCTGGCGCCGCTCGAGAGCCTCGACTTCGTCTATATGGCGCTGACGCAGGAGCCCGAATTCAACAAGGCGCTCGCCGTCAAGGAAGCGCGCCAGGCGATCGGCTACGGCATCGACTATGACGGCATCATCAATGCGATGCTCGGCGGCGCTGCGTTGCGGCCGGCGCACTTCCTGCCGATCGGCGTGAGCGGCTCGACCAAGGAGATCGCCGCCAAGATCGGCTTCAAGCACGATCCGGCGAAGGCGAAGGAGCTTCTTGCCAAGGCAGGGTTTGCCGACGGTTTCGAGTTCGAGATCGCCTACGGCAACGCCGCCGTGCAGGGCGTGACCTATCAGGAGCTCGGGCAGAAGATTCAGTCCGATCTCTCCAAGATCGGCATCAAGGTGAACTTGAAGCCGATGGATCAGGTGAATCTCCGCACCGAATACACGACAGGCAAAGCGAAAGGCGGCGTGCTCACGTTCTGGAATCCGCCGGCGGTGGAGAACCAGTTGTGGGCGTCCGCGGTCATCAATCGTGTCGCCAAGCGCGTACACTGGACGGTGCCGGAAGACGTCCGCAAGCTCACCGCCGACGCTTCGCAAGAAACGGATCCGAAGAAGCAGGCCGACCTGTGGGTGGAGTGGCAGAAGAAGCTGGTCGATCAAGCCAACCACTTCATCCTGTTCCAGCCGGTCTATCAGATCGCGGTGCGCAACACGGTCAAGAATCTACCGCTGACGGCCGCGGGATGGATGCTCGACCTTCACGGCGTTACGCCGGCGTAGCGCGCGATGCGTCATGCCCGGCTTCATGCCGGGCATTCACGTCTTGCGACGCGAGAGCGTGTTCGAGCGACGTGGATACCGGTTCGCGTGAAAGAAAACGCGACGGATCAAGAAACGAAAGTCTTTCGCCGCTTCGCTGACGCGGTGAAAGACTCTGAGCTCGCGCCGCCGATTACGATTGCCAGCCCTCCGATCACACCACATACTTCCACACGATGCTCGGCTCGCCGTTCGGAGGTATTTGCACGCAGGGTTCCGCCAGACACGCGGGACCGCTGCGCGCGGCCGCGTCTCTGACGTCAACGTATTTTGTGCTGCAGGCAGACGGCGCCGCCGAGTTTGACACTCCAAGAGGCGGGCCTTAGAAAGCGCCAAAATAACATATGACATCATACAACGCCTTTGGGAGGAGTCGTTGGCCATGACGCGGGTGACATTACAGCGGCGCCGACCGTGCGCCACGCAGAGCGGATAGCCGATGCCGCGTTACATCGTGTCGCGCATCGGCGCCGCGCTGGTGATGGCGCTTCTTGCCACCCTCGTGGTCTTTCTCATCTCGAATACGGTGCCGGGCGATCCGGTCCTGGCGCAGCTTGGCGACATCGCCGCCTCCAACAAGGAATTCCTTGCCGAATGGCGCGCGAAGTGGGGCCTCGATCTGCCGCTCTGGCAGCGCTACCTCATCTTCCTCAAGGGCTTGGTCCACGGCGATCTCGGTATTTCCATTTCCTCGCAGCGTCCGGTGCTCGACGACATCCGCAACTACGCGCCGGCGACGATCGAGCTCGCCACCGTCTCCTTCATCCTCTCGATCTTGATCGGCGTGCCGCTCGGCATCGTGGCCGCCGTGAAGCGCGATCGCTGGATCGACCATGTCGCGCGCTTCATCTCGTTGATCGGCGTCTCCTCGCCGACCTTCTGGCTCGCCTTCATCATGCTCGCGCTGTTCTACGGCGAGCTGCAGATCGCACCCGGCCCCGGCCGGCTCGACGCCATCGCCATCGCGCCCGAGCCGATCACCGGACTGCTGCTGATCGACTGCGTGATCACCGGCGACTGGGCGACATTGCGCGACGCCGCCGCGCATCTCGTTCTGCCCTCGATCGTGCTCGCCGCCGCAACGCTCGGGCTGGTGACGCGCACGACGCGCGCCGCGATGCTCGATAGCTTGAGCCAGGAATATGTCCGCGTCGCCCGCGCCAAGGGCTTGAAGGAGCGGCGCATCGTCGTCGGGCACGTGCTGCCGAACGCGCTCATCCCGGTGGTGACGCTCGGCGGCCTCGCCTACGCGCAATTGCTCACCGGCGCCGTGTTGACCGAGACGTTCTTCTCCTGGCCGGGACTCGGCCGCTACACCTTCCGC
>JAFKKS010000444.1:0-3668 GCA_017304555.1 Hyphomicrobiales bacterium | reverse complement strand
CTCTTGATCGACATCAGTTACGCCATCCTCGATCCGCGGGTGGTGCGATGACGGCGATCGATCAGAGCGCCGCGCCCTCGGTCATCGACAACGTCAAACCGCTGCTGTCGAAGCGGCGGCGGCAATTGCGGCGCTACTTCCTGCCCGCGCTCGGCCTTGCCATCGTTCTGGTCTGGATCCTGATCGCGATCTGCGCGCCGCTCATCGCGCCATACGCGCCCGACATCGTCGACGTGACCAAACGGCTGAAGCCGCCGTCGGCGCAGCATTGGCTCGGCACCGATTCACTCGGCCGCGACGTGTTCTCGCGCCTCCTCTACGGCTCGCGCGTCTCGCTGTTCACCGGTTTCGTCGTCGTCCTCGTCGGCGGCGCCATCGGCACGCTCGTCGGCGGCATCGCCGCTTACGCGCGCGGCCGCACCGAAGAATTGATCATGCGCCTCACCGATCTGGTGCTGTGCTTTCCCCCGATCATCCTCGCGCTCGCCATCGCCGCCGCGCTCGGCATCGGCACCACCAACACGATCATCGCCATGCTGGTCGTGTGGTGGCCGAAATTCGCGCGCCTCGCCCGCAGCCTCGTGATCGTGCAGCGCTCGCAAGAATACGTGGAGGCGGCGATCGTCGTCGGCCTGAAGCCGTCGCGCATTCTTTTGCGCCACATCATCCCAAATTCGGTCGGCCCGCTGATCGTTCTCGTCACCCTCGACGTCGGCAACGCCATCATCACCTTCGCCGGCCTCTCCTTCCTCGGCCTCGGCGTGGTGCCGCCGACGCCGGAATGGGGCTCGATGGTCGCCGAAGGGCGCGAGCTTGTGGACCAATGGTGGGTCGCCACCTTCCCCGGCATCGCGATCCTGACCATCGTGCTTGGTTTCAACTTCTTCGGTGACGGCGTGCGCGACTGGCTCGATCCGAAATCGAGGCGGCGCTGACATGACCGACATGCTCGTCACACCGGGAAGCGCGAAAGCCCCACCATCGAAGACCGAACCGGTTCTCGATGTCCGTGGCCTCAAGACGCAGTTCTTCACCGACGCCGGGATCGTGCGCGCCGTCGACGGCGTGAGCTTCAAGGTCGGCGCCGGCGAGACGCTCGGCATCGTCGGCGAGTCCGGCTCCGGCAAGACCATGGCGGCGATGTCGCTGATGCGCCTGCTCGAGGATCCGGCGCGCATCGTCGCCGGCGAGGTGCTGTTCCAAGGCCGCGACGTCCTCAAGATGAACGACAAGGAGCTGCGCGCATTGCGCGGCGACGGCATGGCGATGGTCTTCCAGGACCCGATGAGCGCGCTCAATCCGGTGCTGCGCATCGCCAAACAGTTGGCCGAGATCATGGTCGTGCACGGCAAGTTCGACGAACGCCAGGCGCTCGACCGCTCGGTGTCGCTGCTCGGCCGCATGGGCATCACCGCGCCGGAGCGCGCGGTGCAGAGCTATCCGCACCAGTTCTCCGGCGGCATGCGCCAGCGGGTGATGCTCGCCATGGGCTTCAGCAACGATCCGGTGCTGCTCCTCGCCGACGAGCCGACGACCGCGCTCGACGTGACGATCCAGGCGCAGATCCTCGACCTCATCTCCGAACTCAATCGCGACTTCGGCGCGGCGATCGTTCTCATCAGTCATAACCTCGGCGCCATCGCCAGCGTCTGCACGCGCGTCATCGTGATGTATGCCGGCGAAGTGGTGGAGGAAGGCCCATCGCAGGCGATCCTCTCCGATCCGCGCCACCCTTACACCTGGGCGCTGATCAACGCCGTGCCGCGCATCGACCGCCACGTCGCCGGCGAAAAACGCCTCGTCACCATCGAGGGCGTGCCGCCCGATCCGCTCGATTATCCGAAGGGCTGCCGCTTTGCCGCGCGCTGCCCGTTCCGCATCGCCAAGTGCGACGAGCATCCGGAGCTTTCGGAAATCGCGCCTGGCCGCCTCACCCGCTGCTGGGTGACGCAAGCGGGCGAGCCGCTGCCGAAACCCGAGACGACGAAGGATGCGCTGCCGGAGACGGGAAGCCGTGCAGACGTCGCGCCGACCTCGTCGCCGAAGACAACGGTGGACGACCAAAAGGCCGAACCCATCCTTCAGGTGCGCGGGCTCGTGAAGCATTTCCCGCTGCCGCGCGACACGTTATTCGGCCCGCAGCGCGTGGTGCATGCGATCGACGGCGTCGATCTCGAACTGGCGCGCGGCGAGACCGTGGGCCTCGTCGGCGAATCCGGCTGTGGCAAGTCCACGCTTGCGCGCCTCGTCGCACGCATCCATGAGCCGACCGACGGCGCAATCCTCTTCGAGGGAACGGACATCGCGAACGCGCCGCAATCCGTCATCCGTCCGCTGCGGCGGCGGATGCAGATGGTGTTTCAGGACCCCTATAGCTCGCTCAATCCGCGCATGACCGTCGCCGAGATTCTCGCCGAGCCGCTGAATTTCCACGGCGTGACGAAATCCGGCAGGGAAACGAAAGCACGCATCGCGGAACTGCTCGCGACCGTCGGTCTCGCGGCGAAATCCGCCGAGCGCTTCCCGCACGAGTTCTCCGGCGGGCAGCGCCAGCGCATCTCGATCGCGCGCGCGCTTGCCGTGCGCCCCGACTTCGTCATCGCCGACGAGCCGATCTCCGCGCTCGACGTCAACATCCAGGCGCAGATCATCAATCTGCTAATCGACTTGCGCGAGAAGTTCGGCCTCACTTATCTCTTCATCGCCCACGATCTCGCGGTGGTGCGGCACATCTCCGACCGCATCGTCGTGCTCTATCTCGGCAAGGTTGCGGAAGTGGCTTCAGCGGATGCGCTGTTCGACGCGCCGCTGCATCCCTATACGCGCTACCTGATCTCGGCCGTACCGATCCCCGACCCGGATGTCGAGAAGCAACGGCCGCGCCTGCCGCTCGTCGGCGAGCCGCCAAGCTCCATCGATCCGCCGTCCGGTTGCCGCTTCCGCACCCGCTGCCCGATCGCGAAGGCGATCTGCGCCGAAGTGCCGCCGCCGCTCACCGCGCACCGCAACGGCCACTTTGCCGCCTGCCATTTTCCGGGGCAGTTTTAAATTTCCGCCGTCATTCCGGGCGAGCGCGAAGCGCGAGACCCGGAACCCAGAGTCCTCAACGGCACGAGGGAATGCGACATCGCGTCGTTTTCTCCAGCTCCGGGTTCGATCGATCCTCATCGAGAGCATGATGATTCTGGATTCCGGCTCGCGGCGGCTTTGCCGCTTTGGCCGGAATGACGGAAGAAGATTCCTCGTCATGCCCGCGCTTGTCGCGGGCATCCACGTCTTCTTTATCGCAGCAAACGAGACGTGAATGGCCTGGAAGACCCGGTCATGACGATGGAGAGGCTTGACCTGCGATAGGAAAATATGCACATTACGGTTTGTCCCATCGCATCTCGAGGCGATGGGACGGCGGTTTCCGGTCCTCGGATTTGGCAGCCGCGATGGAGCGCCGGGAGGCGCTGGGTCTCCGATCGCAAGGAGGCCCGCGCGCCCCGGACCAGGCCTCGCAACCCTGGTCCGATCCGGCGCGCATGAGCGGGTCTCGCAAACCCGCTGAGGGGCCTCGCAAGCCCCTGGCGCCTCCCGGCGCTCCATCTCCCTTTTAGGGAAACGGAAAAAGGGATCCCCGGCGCGCCCGGCGCCGTAAACCTCGGGCCGATGACGCGCGCCTC
>JAFKKS010000443.1 GCA_017304555.1 Hyphomicrobiales bacterium | reverse complement strand
GATTTCTTACCATTGTTCGACCGCCCAGATGTGAGCCCTTTCTCTGTCTGAGCCATACAGCGCGCATGGGGCTGATACTTTCCAAGCTGATTCTGCCGCCCGTTCTGATCCTGCTCGCCAGCTTGGCGGCGCGGCGATGGGGTGATGCCATTGGTGGCTGGCTAGTCGGCTTGCCCCTGACAACCGGCCCCGTCGTCGCATTTCTGGCGATCCAATACGGCCCCGACTTCGCCGTTCGGGCCTCCCACGGTTCGTTGATCGGCGCCGCTGGTCAGGCGGCTTTCGCCGTCGGCTATGCATTTGTAGCCCGGCGCGGCTGGGTGACCGGCTTTCTTGTCGGCACAGTGGCCTATGCAGGCACTGCCTTCCTGCTGGAGGCAGCGGCCCTGCCCCCATGGGCATTGTTCCTTATAGGGGTCGCGACGTTGACGCTGGCCGCCTTTCTCATCCCCCATCAGGATCATATGCCGAGCACCCTTCGCGCGCCATGGTGGGACTTACCGGCCCGCATGACTGCGGCGACAGTGTTGGTCATTGCCATCACCGCTATCGCCGATTCCGTAGGACCGAGCACGGCGGGAGTGCTCGCCAGCTTCCCAATACTCGGCAGCACTCTGGCGATCTTCGCGCATCGCATGCGCGGGGCAGAGATGGCGCGGCAGGTGTTGCGGGGTCTCTGCCTCGCCCTCTACGGCTTCGCGGCCTGCTTCTTCATCATCGGCGCGTTCCTCGTGAAGGCCGGTATTATTCCAACGCTGGTCGCTGCTCTCTTGGTCACGCTTATCGTGCAAGGGGCCGCGCTTCGCCTCATCCGACGCTAGGTGGAGCGGGCACGCCAAATTGGCCGCACAATCCACGGTCCTTTTGGAAAACGGGATCGGAACGCGAGCAGTCGACTGCTCGCGCCCGCTCGCGTGGTTATTGCGCCGCCGCCAGATTGGGCCTGAAGCCCTCATAGCCCTTACGGAACGCGGCAAGGGCTCCCGCGACGGCCTCGTCATCGATATGCCGGTGGGTGACGAAGCGAAGCTGCGTCGGCGTCCACNNNNGTCGGCGTCCACTCTCCCGCGACGACACCTTCGGCACGGAGCGCGGCGAGCCAGCGCTGCGCATCCGCTCCGGTGCGGCTCACATCCACCATGACGATGTTCGTCTCCGGCGATGGGTCGACGATGTCGGCGTCGATCCGCGCGATCCCGGCCGCGAGCTGGGTCGCACGTGCGTGGTCTTCCGCCAGACGATCGATCATCTGATCGAATGCGACGAGCCCCGCAGCCGCCATGACGCCGGCCTGCCGCATGCCGCCGCCAACCATGCGCCGGAAAGCGCGCGCCCGCTCGATGAACTCAGCCGAGCCGCAGAGAAGCGAACCGAACGGCGCACTCAAGCCCTTCGAGATGCAGAAGCACACCGAATCCGCCGGCTTGGCGACCGCGGCGGCCGAGACGCCCAACTTGACGGCTGCGTTGAACAGGCGCGCCCCGTCGATATGGAACGGCACCCCGTGTTCATGCGTCACCGCGCCCAGCGCCGTGAGGTAGTCGACATTCATGACGGCGCCGCCGGCGCTGTTGTGGCTCGTCTCCACGGTGACGAGCGCGGTCGGCATCTTGTTGCGGGCGATCTTCGGACGGATCATCGCGCGGACGGCGTCGATGTCGATCGCGCCGCGCTTTCCCGGAACCGGGCGATGGAACAGCCCTGCGACCGCGGCGATGCCGCCCATTTCGCTGCGCAGGAAATGCGCCTCGGCGTCGAGCAGGACTTCGCCGCCACGCTGCGCATGCGCCAGCAACGCCACCAGGTTCGCCATGGTGCCGCTGGGGACGAAGAGGCCAGCCTCCTTGCCGGTGAGTTCGGCCGCCCGCTCCTCCAACTGGCGAACGGTCGGATCGCCTTCCCGCCCGTCATCGCCGAGTTCTGCCCGCCGCATGGCGTCGTACATGGCCTCGGTCGGCTTGGTGACGGTGTCGCTGCCGAGATTGATGTGGTTGGTCATTTCGTATTCCGGAGTCTGAGAGATCAAAGCATGGACATTTCATAGCGCCGCAGCAGCCGATAGACGAGCGCCACCGGCAGGACGGTGCACAGAATGAGGATCGTCGCCGCCGAGGTTCCAACGCCGGGGCTGTTGCCTTCGAGCGCCTGGAACATGAGCACCGTCATCGTCGACCACTGCCCACTGTAAAGAACGACCGTGGAACTTAGTTCCGAGGCGATGGTGACGAACGTCAGCACGAACGCGCCGACAATGCCGCCAACCATCAGCGGCACCATGATGCGCACGAATGTCTGCAGCGGCGGTACGCCGAGGCTAATCGAGGCTTCCTCGAGACTCGGGTCGATCTGATGCACGATGGCGCTGGCCGAGCGGACCGCGAACGGTAGCTTTCGCACCGAATAGGCGATGATCAGGATAAGCGCGGTTCCGGTCAGGATCAGGAAGCCGCTCGAAAACGCCATGACGAGCCCAATGCCGAGCACGGTGCCCGCAACCGCGAACGGCGACGTGGCGACGATGTCGAGGATCGCAGACAGGCGCGAACGGTACCGCACCAGCACATAACCGATCGGCACGCCGATGAGGGTGGCGACGCAAGCCGCAAGCGTCGACAGCAGTAGCGTGTTGCCGAGCGGCCGGTAGGAGCGCTCGAACAGCTGCACGAAGTTGCTGAACGAGAATTGGTACTGCAGGACCGGGCCGCTGAATTTCAAGAACGAGATCAGCACCACGGCGGCGAACGGCACCAGCGCCGCGGCGATCACGAACCAGCAAAAAATACTCGCAAGCCGGCGCACACCCGGCGTCACATCGATGAGCGGCGTCGCGCCGCGAGCGCCCGTCGCGTAACGACGCTGTGCCAGCATTCCACGCTGCACCAGCAGCGCCGCGACGGTGCAGATGATCAGCAGCATGCCTAGCACGCCGGCCGAGGACGGATTGGTCGCCGTCTCACCGACGAACATCTTGTAGGCTTCGATCGCCAGGATCGGCCGGTCTTCCGCAAGAACGAAAGGCACGCCGAAGTTCTCAAGGCCCTCGATGAAAACCAGCAGCCCACCGGCGAGAATGGACGGAAGCACAAGCGGCAGCGTCACCGTGCGCAGCATGCGGCCGCGCGAAGCGCCGAGATTTTGCGCCGCCTCCTCGACTGAGACGTCGAGCGACTTGAAGGCGGCAACCGTCGGCAACACGACGTAGGGATAAAGCGTCAGCGTGTAGGCAATGACGATCCCCTTCACCCCGTAGATGGAGTCGAAGGGAATTCCGATATCGCGCAGGAAGCCGGTAACGATGCCGGCGCGTCCGAACATCAAGACGAGCGCGTAGGCGCTGACGAAGGACGGCAACACCAAAGGTAAGGCGGTGAGCGCGAGCAACACAGGCTTCCCCGCAATCGGCAGCCGCGCCACGCAGAACGCGAACGGCACGCCCACAAGCATCGAGAAGAACGATGCCATGGCTGCGATGCTCAGGCTGTTGGTGAGACCTTGCAGGAAAAAACCGCTGCCGAGAACATCCTTGTAGTTCTGCAGCGTGAAATGCGCGCCGTCCGGCGTGATGACGCTGGAGACGAACACCTTGAGAACCGGATAAAGAAAGAACAGCCCAAGGAACGCTGTGGCGACGACGGCGATCCCCAGCGGGAACGCGTTACGCGAAACGAACGTTCTCACGCGTCCTCCGGCAGCACCACGACACGCGAGGGGTCGCAAGCGATCGTCACCTGCGCATCGCCTTGCGGCGGCACCAGCGACATCAGTTGCAGCACGGTGCCGTCAGCCACTTTGACCTGGAAGCGCGTCAACGCCCCGAGATATTCGGTTTCACCGAGCGTTCCGACGAGCGTCGACCACCCCGGCGGCGGCGCCTCACCTGAAGCAACGAGGCGTAAAGCCTCCGGACGCAGCGAGAGCACGACGCCCTGCCCGACTGCAGCAGCAGCGCCGTGGGCATCGGCCTTGATTCCCGTCGTGCCGACCTTCACCTCCACATCGTTGCCGGTCCGCGTGACAACCGTGCCTTTCAGGAGATTGGTCGTGCCGACGAAGTTGGCGACAAAAGCGGTGGCCGGCTGCTCGTAGATTACCTTCGGCTCAGCGCATTGCTCGACGTGTCCGGATCGCATCACCGCGATGCGGTCAGACATCGAAAGCGCCTCCTCCTGGTCATGCGTGACGTAGAGCACGGTGATGCCGAGCATCTTCTGAATGCGGCGGATCTCGCTGCGCATCTCGACACGCAGCTTGGCGTCGAGGTTGGACAGCGGCTCATCGAGAAGAAGCACATGCGGTTCGATGACGATCGCGCGGGCGATCGCGACGCGCTGCAACTGCCCCCCCGAAAGCTGGTACGGCCAGCGCGTGCCGTAGCCCCCGAGTTGAACCAGCTTCAGCGCGGCTTCGACCCGCCGTTCGGTATCCGCCTTCGAGACGTTTCGCGCGCGCAAGCCGTAGGCAACGTTGTCGCCGACCTTCATGTTCGGGAACACGGCGTAGTTCTGGAACACCATTCCGGTGTTACGCTTGTGCGCCGGCAACGTGTCGATACGCGCGTCGCCAAAGAGGATGCGTCCCTCATCGAGCGGACAGAAGCCCGCGACCATGCGCAACAGCGTTGTCTTCCCGCAGCCGGACGGGCCGAGCAGCGTGAAGAACTCGCCATCGCGCACGTCGAGCGAAATGCCGTCGACCGCGCGCACGCTACCAAACGTGCGCGCGGCCTTGTCGATCGTGATTGATGTCACCCGCGAACCTCTCTCGCCATCGCCTCAGCGGGTTTGACGGATGAGCTCTTGCAGCTTCTTCAAGGTCTCCGGTCGCTTGTCGGTCCAACCCTGCTCGTCATAGGGGAAGACCTTGACCTTGGAGAGAAGCGGCATCTTGCCCGGCAGGTTTTCGAGATCGAGGTCGCCGCGCGCCGGACGGCGGAACGCAAGCTTGAGGATCGCCTCGCGCACGTCCTTACGGGTGACGTAGTCGACGAACTTCTTGGCGTTCTCGGTGTGCGGTCCGCCCTTGATGATCGCGACGCCTTCCATTTGCGTGGCCGTGCCATCGGAGGGATAGATCACCTTCACCGGCGCGCCGTTCGATGCCCACTGATAGCCCGCATATTCAAGCGACATGCCGAGCGGGAATTCGCCATTGCCGACGCCCTGGAACACCAGGCTCGAGCGATTGAGGATCTTGGTGTTGGAGAGAAGCTTGCCGAGTTTCTCCCAGCCGCTGTCGCCCCACATCTGCAGCAGCAAGGTCGCATTCGAATAGGACGAGCCGGAATTGCTCGGGTCGGTGAAGGCGATCTTGCCCTTCCATTTCGGATCGAGAAGATCGGCCCAGCTCTTCGGCCCTTCCGCTTCCGGCAACTGCTTCGTGTTCTGCAGAATGACGAGAAGATGCACGTTGGTGCCGATCCAGAGATCATTGGGGTCGCGGAACTCTGCCGGGACGGCGTCCTTGTTCTTCGACGCGTAAGGCGTGAGCACGTTTTTGTTGGCGTTGAGCAGCGAGCGGCTCACGCCCCAGACGATGTCGCCGAGCGGCCGCTCCTTTTCCGACTGCGCGCGGCGGAAGATGACGCCCGACCCCGCCTCGACCGGCTCGACCTCGATGCCCGTCTCCTTCTTGAAGGCGTCGAAGATGTAGCGGTTCAGCGTCGCGTCGTTGGAGGTGTAGACGACGACCTTTTCCTGTGCCGCCGCTGGCAGGCAAGGACCCAACAAGGTTGCCGCTGCAACAGCGGCGCAAAGGCTTCGACGCGTCAGCATGATTTTCCCTCGAAGATGTTGATTAGAGCGCCCACGCGAAAAGCGTATACAATCGCGCGCCGAACACAAAGCCCGATGATGCCGAGAGCGGAATGAGGAAAAGTGTGTAGCGGTTTTCCGCCCGCATCCCGCTCTGAGATACTAGAATCGATCACGTTCATGATTTTGGATCGATTCGATCCAAAATCATCGTGATCTAGGCCGCCGCAAGCACTTGTGCGGCCGCAGCACACCCGACGCCTGGCTCCGGCGACAGGCCGAGATCGCGCAACGTGCACTCGAGGTAGTGCAGGTCGGTCATGATGTCTCCGGCCGACAGCGCGCCCATCGTCCCGAAGCGGATGACCTTGCCGGAAAGCTTGCCGCGCTGGCTCGCGATCACGGTGTGGTAGCGCGTGTGCAGGTGCCGCACGATCGCAATGCCGTCGACACCGTCCGGAACGGCGAAGACGCTCACCGTTGCGGATAGCGGCCGCCCGGTCGGGAAAATCGGCAGGCCGAGCGCGACACCCCCTGCCCGCAGCGCCTCGCCGAGCCGGCGATGCCGCGCGAACACGTTGGCGAGGCCTTCCTCATGGATCATCGTCAGCGCCGCATGCTGGCCGAGCACCAGCGACACCGGCGCCGTGAACGACGTCTCGTCTTTCGCCGCGGCCGGTTGCGCGCGACGGAAATCGAAATAGAAGCGCGGCACGCCGGACGCTTTCTCGACCGTCGCCATGCCCTTCGCACTCACCACGACATAGCCGAGGCCGGGCGGGCACATCAGCGCCTTTTGCGAAGCCGAAACGAGGATGTCGATGCCCCAAGCGTCGACCTGCAATTCGATGCCGCCGGCGCCGCTGACGGAGTCTACGACGAAGACGGCATCCGTCTCGCGAACAAGCGCACCGATCGCCGCGATATCCGCAACGACGCCGGTCGCGCTCTCATTGTGCACGCACACGACCGCGCGATAGTTGCGCTTCTTGAGTTGCGTGCGCACCGCCTCCGGGTCCGGTGCTTCGCCCCATTCGACTGCGACACGATCAACCACGGCGCCCATGCCTTCTGCGATCGCGGCGAAGCGTTCGCCGAACTGGCCGTGGATGATGATCAGCACTGGTTCGCCAGGCGTAATGACGTTGGCGAGCGCGGCCTCCATCACACCCGTTCCGGACGCGGCATAGATAAGGATGTCGCGCTGCGTGCCGAAGACCGGACGCAGCATCTGCGCCGTCTCACCAACGACGGTGCGGAACTCCGGTCCGCGATGCGACAGAACCGGCAACATGAGCGCCGCGCGCACGCGCTCCGGCACGGAGGTCGGCCCCGGAAGGCGCAGGCGATAGTCGGGTGGAATGGTGGCAAGGCCAGTCGCTGGCGGTGGCGTGACGATATTCATGCCACCGTTTTACAAACCGGCGACAGGCGCGGCAACTGAGACCGAGAGGCCGGTTCAGCTCGAGCGGTGCGGCAGCTCCTGCCCCTGCGGCAACGGCAGCAGGCCGAAGAACCACACGACGCCCAACAAAAGCGGAACTCCGAATGCGACCACGAGCAACAGATCGATCACGAAGTGAATTTCAGGACCGTACATATCGAACTCTCCGTGTCCCCCCACCGAGGCCCCACGGCACGCAACCCACAACATGGTAAATGATGGCGCCCACCCCTTAGCATCCGGTTAAGGTTAAGCGCCGTCTTCGGCGGAAACCGAGCGGCCTCCTCCCCTGCCGACCGCGACAGGCGGGAGACGCGCCGGCAAGTCGTCACTTGTTTCTCACCGCTCTGCTTGACTTGAATCGGGCTGGCCCGTATCTCCACCGGCGACCTGCAGCGCATCCGCGCGGGATGCTGCGGGGGCGTAGCTCAGTTGGTTAGAGCGCCGGCCTGTCACGCCGGAGGCCGCGGGTTCGAGTCCCGTCGCTCCCGCCACTTTTCAGTGGCTTAGCGGGGAATCCTCCCTTACTGCACCGTCCTTCTCCCGTTCCGACCATGGCGCCCCGTTTAGCGGGCAGTCATCGCCGCCGGGCCTTTCCGCCGCCGATTTTTCCGTCTCACGCCCGTTTGGGCCTTGCACGGGATTGCGACGCGGCGCATCCGAAGGCCGAAAACCCTTGAAAATAGGGGTTAT
>JAFKKS010000442.1 GCA_017304555.1 Hyphomicrobiales bacterium | reverse complement strand
CCATCTCGAATGGCAGCGTGCGGCCGGGGATGCGCTGGTCCACGGCGACGATATGGAAGCCGTAACGTGTCTTGACGAGTTCGCGTAAGATGCCGGATGGCCCGAGCCGGAACAGCGCCCTCTCGAATTCAGGCACCGTATCACCACGACTGATTTGGCCGAGATTGCCGCCCTGTTGACCGGACGGGCAGTTGGAAAGTTCGGTGGCGAGTGCCGCGAAGCGGTCCGGCTCATGTAGCAAGGTGGCAAGTGTTTTTTCGGCACGCGCACGTACGTCCAGGATGTTCACCCGCGGCGTCACTTGAAACAGGATGTGGCGCGCGTGAACGATGTCACCGCTGGCGAAGGCGGACAGGTTTTGCTCGTAGTAGCGCCGACATTCCGCTTCAGTGGGCTCGGGCGTTGCCACTTCCCGTGCGAGCAAGTTCTCGATCGCCGCCCCGATCTGGTCGTCGTCCCGCGCTGTGCCCTCGATGAGGCCGAGACCAACTGCACGCTGGCGAAGAAGTTCGCGTGTCGCGGAAAATTCTGGCGAGGCCCCGTCGACCTCGATCGTGACGCCGTTGATCGAGATGCTCATGGGCGCACCGGCTCGTCGGCTCGTGTCTTCGGCGTGCGTACGATCTGGTAAGGGCGAAACAGATAGGCGAGCGCGCCAGCGCCGCTCCAGATGTGGATCATGCGCGTGAACGGAGAGACGAGGAACAGCGTGAAACCGAGCAGAACATGCAGCTTGTAGGTTAGCGGCACATCAATCATCAGCGCCGCCACGCTACCATCAAGCGTGACGATGCCTTTGACGTAGCTCGTCAACGTCTCGAACAATTCACCATCCATGTGGAAGGCCGAAAGCGGCACTGTGAGCAGCCCGAGCGCAAGCTGCATCCATAGCATCAGCGTGATGGCGATGTCCCATTTGCGGCTATTGAGACGGATGCGCGGGTCGGTGAGCCGGCGGTGGATCAGGATCGTCAAGCCGGTAATGGCGACGAGACCGGCGATACCGCCGACCACCATCGCCAGGAGTTGATGTGCGGTGGGAGAAAGCGCCCAGTCGACCGCCCAATGCGGTGCGAGAAAGCCGGCGAAATGGCCGAGGATCACGACGATCACGCCGTAATGGAAGAGGTTCGATCCAAGCCGCAGCTCGCGCTTACGCAGCATTTGCGAGGAATCGCTCTTCCAGGTGTAAGGCTCACGGTCGAAGCGGATCAGGCTGCCGATCAGCAGAACCACGAGGCAGACGTAGGGATAGACACCGAACAGGAGCGTATTCACGTAAGTATTGGAAAGCATGGCTTATCCCCCTTGCATCTTGGCGGGCGCTGCTGGGACTGTCTCGGCAAAGGCAGGGCGCTCGGCCCAATCCCGGTCGAGCGTCTCCGCGCTCTCGCGTGCCGGGGGGACCTTGGCGACATCGACCGGCGGGGCGCCGGCGATCACCAAGAGTGCCTGGAGTGCTGCAGCATATCGACTGCGCCGCGCGACCAACGAACGGGTGATCGCGGTCAGGATATCCGCGCAGTCGGCAAGCATGTCGCGCGCCTCGGCGAGCTCGCGGCAGCTCAGATATTCGAGTACTGCCGGCAGGAAGTCGGGCAATTCACGCGCCGAGAGCTCGAAGCCCGCAGCTTCGTAGATGCGCTTGAGTTCGACCATCGCCGCGCCGCGATCGCGGCTGTCGCCGTGCAGATGCTCGAACAAGTTCAGCGAGAGCGCGCGGCCACGGTCGAAAAGGTCGACATAATGTTCCTCGGCGGCAAACAGGTCACGCTCGCCGATCTCGTCGATCAGCGCGAGCAAATTTTCACGCTCGCGTGAGGCGACGAGCGGAGAGGCGCGCACGACCTCGGCGATCTCCGCAAGCGCCTCCCGCATGTTTTCGGTTGGATAGGAGAGAAGGGCGCTTAGTGCTTTGAACAACAGCATGGCGCTTATCTCATGTGTCCACCGGCCGCACTGGCGTGAGCTTGCGGCGCCCCATTTTGCCGCCGAACAGCGTCGAGTGCGGAGGCCCGAAATCGCAGCCATTGCCGAAGGTGAAACCGCACGAGGTCTTGAGACCATAGGCGTCCTCGGCGTGCTCGCGGTGGCTCGTCGGGATGACGAAGCGATCCTCATAATTGGCGATGGCGAGGTAACGGTGCATCTCCTCGACCTGCGCCGTCGTGAGTCCGGCCTGCGCCAGCACCGCCGCGCCGTCACCCTCGCCGAGTTGTCGCTGGCGGAAGTAGATGCGCATGGCCAGCATCCGCTCCAGCGCCGAGACGATCGGCGCCTCCGCGCCTGCGGTGAGCAGGTTGGCGAGATAGCGCACCGGGATGCGCAGCGAGCGTACGTCCGGAATCTCGCCGACCGTCTCAATCGCGCCAGCGTTTGCGTGTGACTGGATCGGCGAGAGCGGCGGCACGTACCAGACCATCGGCAGCGTGCGATATTCGGGATGCAGCGGGAAGGCGATCTTCCACTCGACCGCCATCTTGTACGCAGGCGATCGCTTCGCCGCCTCGATCCAGTTGTCGGCGATGCCATCGGCACGGGCCTGCTCGATGACGGCGGGATCGTTCGGATCGAGGAACAGCTTGAGCTGCTCCTCGTAAAGGGCCTGTTCGTCCTCGACGGAAGCTGCCTTCTCGATACCGTCGGCGTCATAGAGCAGCACGCCGAGATAGCGGATGCGGCCGACGCACGTTTCCGAGCACACGGTCGGCTGGCCAGCCTCGATGCGCGGATAGCAGAAGATGCACTTCTCAGCTTTGCCGGAGGTCCAGTTGTAATAGATTTTCTTATACGGGCAACCGGAGACGCACATGCGCCAACCGCGGCACTTGTCCTGGTCAATGAGAACAATGCCATCTTCCTCGCGCTTGTAGATTGAGCCTGACGGACAGGAAGCGACGCAACTCGGATTAAGGCAGTGTTCGCACAGTCGTGGCAGGTACATCATGAAGGTGTTTTCGAACTGGCCGTAGATATCCTTCTGCACAGCCTCGAAGTTGTAGTCCTGCGAGCGTTTGTCGAACTCGCCGCCGAGGATCTCCTCCCAGTTTGGCCCCCACTCGATCTTCTCCATCGGCCGGCCGGTGACCAGTGAAAGCGGCCGCGCCACCGGCGTGGTTGGCAATTCCGGTGCGACGTGAAGATGCTCGTAGTCGAAGGTGAAGGGCTCGTAGTAGTCGTCGATCTCCGGCAGGTTCGGGTTGGCGAAGATGTTGGCGAGCACGGCCAGCTTGCCGCCCTGCTTCGGCACGATCTTGCCGTTCTTCTTGCGCTTCCAGCCGCCGTTCCAGCGGTCCTGGTTCTCCCAGTCTTTGGGATAGCCGATGCCGGGCTTGGTCTCGACGTTGTTGAACCAAGCGTATTCCATACCTTGGCGCGACGTCCAAACCTGCTTGCAGGTGACGGAGCAGGTGTGGCAGCCGATGCATTTGTCGAGGTTGAGCACCATTGCAACTTGCGCGCGGATCTTCATGATGCGGCCTCCTCGGCAATCGGATCGACGGGATTGGAGCGGTCGAGCCATTCGACCTTAGTGAGCTTGCGTACGACGACGAACTCATCACGGTTCGAGCCGACCGTCCCGTAATAGTTGAAGCCGTAAGAAAGCTGTGCGTAGCCGCCGACCATGTGGGTGGGCTTCAAGACCGTACGGGTCACCGAATTGTGGATGCCGCCGCGTTGTCCGGTGATCTGCGAGCCCGGTACGTTCACGATCTTCTCTTGTGCATGATACATCATGCACATGCCTTCCTGCACGCGCTGGCTGACTACGGCGCGCGCGGCGATCGCGCCGTTGAGGTTGAACAGTTCGATCCAGTCGTTGTCGACGATACCGGACTTCTTCGCGTCTGTCTCAGACAGCCATACGATCGGCCCGCCACGCGAGAGCGTCAGCATGATAAGGTTGTCGGTATAGGTTGAATGGATGCCCCACTTCTGGTGCGGCGTGATGAAGTTGAGCACGATCTCCGTCTCGCCATTCGCCTTCTTCCCAAGCATGGCGGCGGCCGTGCGCGTATCGATCGGCGGCCGGTAAACAGCGAGGCCCTCACCGAAATCGAGAAACCAGCGATGATCCTGATAGAATTGCTGGCGGCCAGTGATTGTGCGCCACGGGATCAACTCGTTCACATTCGTGTATCCGGCCGTGTACGAGACATGCTCGCTCTCGATGCCGGACCATGTCGGTGAGGAGATGATCTTTCGCGGCTGTGCCTGAATGTCGCGAAAGCGGATTTTTTCGTCCTCACGCGTTTCGGCGAGATGGACGTGATCGCGTCCGGTCACCTTACCAAGCGCTTCCCACGCCTTGACCGCCACTTCGCCATTGGTTTCCGGCGCGAGATAGAGGATGACCTCGGCTGCGTCGATATCGGTCTCGATGCGCGGCCGTCCATGCGTCGGGCCGCCGTCATTGACGCGGTAGTTCAAT
This sequence comes from Hyphomicrobiales bacterium, assembly GCA_017304555.1. GTDB lineage: Bacteria > Pseudomonadota > Alphaproteobacteria > Rhizobiales > Xanthobacteraceae > JAFKKS01. Next base: position 2,419 of record JAFKKS010000442.1, on the reverse strand, counting down.
TCGCCAAGGCCTGCGACTTCATTCGCCGTGTTCCAAGCGATTCCCTTGCCGCCGTTGCCGAGCTTGTCGGCGAGCGGTCCGAGTGCAGTGAAGCGGCGATAGGTGTTTGGATAATCGCGCTCGACAACAGCGATCTGCGGCGCGGTGACGCCGGGCACGAGGTCGCATTCGCCGTGCTTCCAATCTTTCACATCGAACGGCTGCGCGATCTCCGCCGGCGTGTCGTGCTGGATCGGCGTGAGCACCACGTCGCGCTCGACGCCGAGAAGGCCTTCGGCCAGTTCGGAAAAACGCTTGGCGATGGTCTTGTAGGTCTCCCAGTCGCTTTTCGCCTCCCACACCGGGTCCACCGCCGCCGACAGCGGATGGATGAAGGGATGCATGTCGGATGTGTTGAGGTCGTTCTTTTCGTACCAAGTAGCGGTTGGCAGCACGATGTCGGAATAGAGACAACTCGTCGACATGCGGAAGTCGAGCGTCACCACAAGGTCAAGCTTGCCTTCTGGTGCGGGATCGCGCCATTCGACCTCGGTCGGCTTCTCGCGGCCTTCCTCGCCGAGGTCCTTGCCTTGCAGGCCGTGTCGCGTGCCGAGGAAATGGCGTAGGAAATACTCGTGCCCTTTGCCTGAAGAGCCGAACAGGTTGGAGCGCCAGATAAACAGGTTGCGCGGAAAATTGACCGGATTGTCCGGATCCTCACAGGCCATCGCGAGCTTGCCGGATTTCAGGCCGGCGACGACATGGTCCTTGATCGCGCTGCCTGCTTTCTCCGCCTCTGCGGCGAGCGTCAGTGGGTTGACGTTGAGTTGCGGAGCCGAGGGCAGCCAGCCCATGCGCTCGGCCCTGACGTTGAGGTCGATCATGCTGCCGCGATAGGGTGCGGGATCGGCGAGCGGCGACAGAAGTTCGGAGACGTCGAGCTTCTCGTAACGCCACTGGTCGGAATGCGCGTAGAAGAAGGAGGTGCCGTTCATGTGGCGCGGCGGCCGTACCCAGTCGAGCGCGAAGGCCAGCATAGTCCAGCCGGTCTGCGGCCTGAGCTTCTCCTGCCCGACGTAATGCGCCCAGCCGCCGCCGGAGACGCCCACCGTGCCGCACATCATCAGCATGTTGATGATTGCGCGGTAACCCATGTCTTGGTGGTACCAGTGGTTCATGCCGGCGCCGATGATGACCATCGAGCGGCCCTTGGTCTTCTCAGCATTTGTCGCGAAGCCGCGTGCGACCTCTATCGCCTGGGACGCCGAAACGCCGGTGATCTTCTCCTGCCAGGCCGGCGTGTAAGGTACGTTGTCGTCGAAGCCCTCGGCGCAATCCCCGCCAAGGTCGCGGTCGAGTCCGTAATTGGCGCAGAGGAGATCGAACACGGTTGCCACGTAGCTCTCGCCGTCGGCAAGCTTGATGCGGCGCACCGGCACGTTGCGGACGAGTACGTCGCCACCCTGGTCGTTGCTTGCGAAATGCGGATGCGGCGTGCCGCCGAAATAGGGGAAGGCAACAGGCAACACGTCGTCGCGCCGGTCGATCAGGCTGAGGCTAAGCTTGACGTCGTCCCCGGTTGCGCCGTCCTTTTCCTCAAGATTCCAGCGGCCCTTCGGTTCGCCGTCGGCGGGCCAACGGTAGCCGATCGAGCCTTGCGGCACGACGAGCGTGCCGGTCTCCTCCGCCACCGCGATTGTCTTCCAAGCCGCGCGCGCTGACACTGGCATGTCCGGCAGGTCGCTCTGGCGCAAATAACGGTCTGGCACGAAGCGCTCGCCGTCCCGGCGCAGGCGCACCAGCAGCGGCATGTCGGTGAGACGCCGGCAATAGTCCTGAAAATAGGGCGTCTGCCGGTCAAGGAAGAATTCCTTCAGAATCACATGGCCCATCGCCATCGCGAGAGCAGCATCCGTGCCTTGCTTGGGATGCAGCCACAGGTCGGACAATTTGGCGACCTCGGCATAGTCGGGCGTCACCGCGACGACCTTGGTGCCGTTGTAGCGCGCCTCGACGAAGAAATGCGCGTCGGGCGTGCGCGTCTGCGGCACGTTCGAGCCCCAGGCGATGATGTAGCCGGAATTGTACCAGTCGGCGGATTCGGGAACGTCCGTCTGCTCGCCCCAGGTCTGCGGACTCGACGGTGGAAGGTCGCAGTACCAGTCGTAAAAGGAGAGCAGCGTGCCGCCGATCAGGCTCAGATAGCGCGCGCCGGAGGCATAGGAGACCATTGACATCGCGGGAATCGGCGAGAAGCCGACGACGCGGTCCGGCCCCCAGGTTTTGATGGTGTGGACATTGGCGGCGGCGATGATTTCGGCGACCTCTTCCCAGGAAGAGCGCACGAAGCCTCCGCGGCCGCGCATGGCCTTGTAGTCACGAGAGGTATCGGCATCGCCGACGACAGCGGCCCAAGCCTCGACGGGCGCAAGCGTCTTGC
>JAFKKS010000441.1 GCA_017304555.1 Hyphomicrobiales bacterium | reverse complement strand
GTTGATCGGCTGGATGTAGAGGCCGTGCTAGGAGAGCAGCAAGTCGCTCGCGGCGCGGCACTTCTCCGGATCGCCGACGATGACGGGTACGATGTGCGTCGGTGTCGCGATCACCGGCAGGCCGGCGGCGGCAAGAACCGCCTTGGTGCGCGCGGCGCGATCCTGCTGGCGGTCGCGCTCATGGCGCGACTCCTTGAGGTGCCGGATCGACGCGGTCGCGGCGGCGCAGATCGCCGGCGGCAGCGCGGTCGTGAAGATGAAGCCCGGAGCATAGGAGCGCACGGCGTCGATCAGCGCGGCGCTGCCGGTGATGTAACCGCCCATGCAGCCGAACGCCTTGGCCAAGGTGCCTTCGATCACGTCGACGCGGTGCATGACGCCGTCGCGATCGGCAATGCCGCCACCGCGCGGACCGTACATGCCGACGGCGTGGACTTCGTCCAGATAGGTCATCGCGCCGTAGCGGGCCGCGAGGTCGCAGATCGCACCGATCGGCGCGACATCGCCGTCCATCGAATAGACGCTCTCGAACACGATCAGTTTCGGCCGCACCGGGTCGGCCGCGCGCAAGAGCTGCTCGAGATGGGCGAGATCGTTATGCCGCCAGATCTGCTTATCGCAGCCGGCGCGCTTGACGCCCTCGATCATCGAATTGTGGTTCAGCGCGTCCGAGAGGATCAGGCAGTCGGGCAACAAGCCCGCGATGGTCGCAATGCCGGTCGCGTTGGAGACGTAGCCGGAGGTGAAGACGAGCGCGGCATCCTTGCCGTGCAGGTCGGCAAGCTCACGCTCGAGCGTGACCAACGGCTGGTTGGTGCCGGAGATGTTGCGGGTGCCGCCGGCGCCGGCGCCCATCCGGGTCGCCGCCTCGACCATGGCGCCGACGACCTTCGGATGCTGACCCATGCCGAGATAGTCGTTCGAGCACCAGATCACGACCTCGCGCGGACCGCCTGAAGCGTGCCATCGCGCATAAGGAAACCGGCCAGCGACGCGTTCCAGTTCGGCAAAGACGCGATATCGTCGCTCGTCCTGCAGCCGCGCAAGCGCGGCGCTAAAGAACCTGTCATATTCCATGGTAGGTATGCTGGCTGTGAGCTACTGAGGTCGTTTAGAACCATTATAGTCGCTTGTCGAGGCGATCGACCGCACCTTCAACCTATCACCGCCCAAACGCACTACTTTGCGCGGGCGCAACGAACGAAAGAAACCTGGAGCCAATGATCGCCCCTGACGAAACGACGGCTACGGTCGACGCGGCGGAGGTGCGGCGCTTCGCGGCGCTGGGCGCGGAATGGTGGGACGAAGGCGGCAGCATGCGGATGCTGCATCGCCTCAACCCGGTCCGCATCGCCTATATCCGCGATCAGGCAGCGGCGCGCTTCGGCCGCGACGCCAAGCGGCTCGATAGCCTCGCAGGCTTGCGTATCCTCGACATCGGCTGCGGCGGAGGCATCCTCTCGGAACCCCTCGCCCGGCTCGGGGCGACCGTCGTCGGCGCCGATCCCTCGGACGAGAACATCGCCATCGCGCGGAAGCACGCGCAGGACGCAGGCGTTGCCGTCGACTACCGCGCCACCACCGCCGAGGCGTTGGCCGACGCCGGCGAACGCTTCGATCTCGTCCTCGCGATGGAGGTGGTCGAGCACGTCGCCGACCGCGACCTGTTCGTGCACCGCGCCGCGGCGATGGTGAAGCCGGGCGGCCTCATGATCGCCGCCACCATCAACCGCACGCTCAAGAGTTTCGGACTTGCGATCGTCGCCGCCGAGTATCTGCTGGGCTGGCTGCCGCGCGGCACGCATCGCTGGGACAAGTTCGTCTCCCCGCACGAGTTCGAGCAGGCGATGGAAGCCGGAGGCTTGCGCGCCACCGGCGGCACCGGCGTGATCTACGACATCGTCACCGGCGAATGGCGGTTGTCCGACGACATGGACGTGAATTACATGATGACCGCCGAGCGGCCCGCCGAATGAGAGCCGTCGACACACCCTCGCATACCGTCATGCCCGCGCCTTTCGCGGGCATCCACGTCTTTGGCGCGCGGCGCTTCAAGACGGCCGGGCAAACGCGGCCGTGACAAGAAACGGAATTGACCAGCAATGACGCACCCTGAATGGCTCTGGATGGTGTTCACCGTGCTTGCCGCGGCGGCACAAGTCGCGCGCAACGCGATGCAGCGCGAATTGACCGGCACGCTCGGCACGGTGGGCGCGACCCACGTCCGCTTCCTGTTCGGGTTTCCGTTCGCGGTGCTCTTCCTCGTGGTGCTCCTTACCGTCACCGGCGAGTCGTTCCCGCATATCAGCGCCGGCTTCTGGCCCTGGGTGTTGCTCGGTGCGCTGACGCAAATCGCCGCGACGGCGCTGATGCTCGCGGCGATGGGCGAGCGCTCCTTCGTCGTCGCCACCGCCTACATCAAGACGGAACCGGTGCAGGTCGCGCTATTCGGGCTCATTTTCCTGGGCGATCGCATCAGCCTGCCCGTCGCCGCGGCCATTCTCATCGCCACGACAGGCGTGGTCGCGATGTCATGGAAGCCGAACAGGGGGGCAGAAGGCGGCGCCAAGCCGATGGTGCTGGGCCTCACGGCGGGCGCCTTCTTCGCGCTCTCCGCCATCGGCTATCGCGGCGCGATCCTCACCGTCAACGCCGAATTCGTGATGGCGGCGACCTCGACGCTGGCGATCGGCCTTGCCGTTCAGGCGGCGTTGCTTTCGCTCTATCTCGCGGTTCGCCAACGTGGCGTTCTTGTCGCCATTGCGCGTGCGTGGCGGCCCTCGCTGTTCGCGGGAATGATGGGCGCCGTCGCCTCGCAGTTCTGGTTTCTATCCTTCGCGCTGACGAGCGCGGCGAACGTGCGCACACTCGCGCTGGTCGAAGTGCTGTTCGCGCAGGGCATCTCGCACTTCATCTTCAAGCAGCCGGTGACGGCGCGCGACATGATGGGCATCGCGCTCATCATCGCCGGCGTGCTGCTGCTGATCTGGGCGCATTGAGCGAGACAATCTGCCGCCATCCTTCGAGACGCCGTTTCTGACGAAACGGCTCCTCAGGATGAGGTTCGTGGGCAGCAAATTTCCCCGCAGCCCTCATGGTGAGGAGCGCGGCGAAGCCGCGCGTCTCGAACCATGGCCGCACATGCAGCTATTGCCCGGTCATGACGCCGCGGCTTTCGCTGGTCAGCCGCCTAATTCCGCTCGTCGGGCAGGATCGGCAGCGGGTGGAATTCGATGCCCTCCTCGTGCAGCGCCTCAGCCTCGTCCGGCGACGCCTCGCCGTAGATCGAGCGATGCTCGATCTCGCCGTAATGCATCTTGCGCGCCTCGGTAGCGAATTTCTTGCCGACGTTGTCCGAGTTCTTGACGAGGTGGTCGCGCAGTTCCTTCAGCTTGGCGCGGAACTGTTTTTCCTCGTTCGACATGATGGCGACCGGGACGTTGCTCGGTGCCGCCGCCTCTGCGCCCTCTGTGCCCGTTGCCTGGGCGACCGGCGCGACATCTCGGCCCTTACTTTTATCGGTACGCTTGAGGCGGGGCGCCATCAGCGCCTTCTCAACTTTCGCGGAACCGCAGACCGGACACGTCACAAGTTTGCGCTTCGCCTGTTTGGCGAACGCATCGGAGCTTTGAAACCAGCTCTCGAATTCGTGCGACTTGTCGCAAATGAGCGCGTAGCGGATCACGCCTCAACCTCCAACCGCATGCAGATGCGACGGCTCGGCGAGCGGCGCTGCGATCTCGAAGCGGCGGCCATGCTGCAGCGATGCGATGCGCCCGCGCGCCGTCGCGATTCCCGCAGGATCGATATCGGCAAAAATGACGCCCGGCTCCGTGCCGCCCTCGACGACAACGCGGCCCCACGGATCGACGACGAGCGAATGGCCATAGGTCTCGCGGCCGTTCTCATGCGTGCCGCCCTGCGCCGCGGCGAAGACGTAACAGCCATTCTCGATGGCGCGTGCGCGCATCAGTACCTGCCAGTGCGCCTCTCCGGTTTGGCGCGTAAACGCCGAAGGGATCGCGAGGAACGACGCGCCGTTCTCCGCGAGCGCGCGATAAAGCGCCGGAAAACGTAGATCGTAGCAGATGGTGAGACCGAGACGCCCCCACGGCATGTCGACTACAACGGCAGCGTCGCCAGGACGATAGGTGCGCGACTCCCGATAGCTCTCACCGTTCGCGAGATCGACGTCGAACATATGGATCTTGTCGTAGCGCGCGACGATCTCACCCTTGGCGTCGATCAGGAACGAGCGATTGACGGCTCTGTCGGCGGCGATCTTGATCGCCAGCGAACCGACATGCACAACGATGCCGAGTTCGCGCGCGAGCGCACGGAAGCCAGCGAGAGAAGGGTCTTGTTCCTCCTCCGCGATCACCTCGAAGAGGCGTTCGCGCCGGCTCTCCATCACATTGGTCATTTCCGGCGTGAGCACATAGTCGGCGCCGCCGGCCTTCGCCTCGCGGATCATGGCCGACGCGGCGTCGAGGTTGCCTTGCGGCTCACGGCCGGAGCGCATCTGGATCAGGCCGACGCGGAACGTCGCGCTTTTCCCGGTCGATGCCGTCATGTCATGTCCTCTCGTCGGCGATCAGGTGGCCAGCAATTGGTCGAGTTTGCCGGCTTTGTCCAGGGCGTTGAGGTCGTCGAAGCCGCCGACATGGGTCTCCCCGATGAAGATCTGCGGCACCGTATAGCGCCCGTTGCTGCGGCTCAGCATTTCCTCGCGCCGTGCGTCGTCGGCGCCGACGTCGATTTCGGTGAACGGGGCATTCTTGCGCTGAAGCAAAGCCTTGGCGGCGCGGCAATAGCCACACCATTGAGAGGTATAGATTTCGATCGGGGGCATGGAAACACCTGCAAGTGGGCGGCGTTCATATGGGAGGGCGGTGCGCGTTCACAACCCGCGCGAAGACCAGGACATCGACATGGGCGGCCTTCGCGCGCAGCAGGGCGCGTGCGCAGGCGTCGACCGTCGCGCCCGAGGTCAGAACGTCATCGACCAGGACGAAGCGGCGTCCGGCCACCTGAGCCAGCTCCGCTTCCGGCACCTTGAAAGCGCCCTGCACGTTGCGGGCGCGTTCGGTCCGCGAGAGGCCGACCTGCTGCACCGTCGATTTGACCCGCTTGAGGAGGTCGGTCGCGACCGGCACCTGGCTCACCTTCGCTATCGCTTGCGCGAGGGCCGCCGACTGGTTGAAGCGCCGCGCCCACAACCGCCGCCAATGCAGCGGCACCGGCACCAGCGCATCAGCCTCCGCCAACAGGCTTCGCCCGGCTGTCGCCATCCAGCGGCCGAGCGGTGGCGCCAGGTCCATCCGGTCGCCGTATTTGAAGGCGTGCACAAGATCGCGCGCGACGTCGTCGAAGCGCACCGCCGCGCGAGCCATGCGATAGGCCGGCGGGTCGGCGATCGCTTCCATCGATAGGATGCCGGGGCCGGGATCGTAGGCGAAGGGGATGCCCAGGCGCTCGCAATAGGGCGGCGCGATGAAGGAAAGCCTCGACCAGCACTCGCCGCATAGGCCGCCGGCCTGGGTCAGCGGTGCGCGGCAGGCAGGGCAAAGCGGCGGCAAGCCGAGATCGAGCGCGCGACCCAGAATATGCCGCAGCGGGGCCCAGCGCGAATGCCAGGGCAGCCCTCCGCCCGCCGACGATGATACCGAAGCCCCCTGCTCCATGTTCTCACGCTATCGCCGCGCGCCGAACGTCTCAATAGTCCCGCCAAGGGTTACAGTCCCGCCAGGGGTTGTAGTCCCGCCAGGGGTTGTAGTCCCGCCAGGGGTTACTCGCGCGATGCGTATTTCTGGTGTAGGGCGTGGAGAGGTTCCACTGTCCGCCCCGGCGCGGACAACATGGCAAGGCCGAACTGGCCAACCTCTGCAAAGGAGGCCCTGGGACCGATGACAAGTCCCGTGATTTTCGATCGCCGCCTTCTCCGCGACCGCCGCATCCGTGCAGCGGCGCTCGGGCCTGCAACCTTCCTGCTGGAGCGCGTCGCGGCCGACATGGCCGAACGGCTCGAGGCGGTGCTGCGCCGCTTTCCGCGCGCGATCGACCTTTGCACGCCCACCGACGCGGTCCGCCGCATTCTGGCGTCCAGCAAGAAGATCAACGACCTCATCGCCATCGACACGATTGCTGCGCACTTGCCGCGCGCGCCGGCGCTCGCCGTCGCGGCGGAGGAGGAGGCGCTGCCGTTTCGCGACGGCACGCTCGACCTCGTGCTCTCGGCCCTGGCGCTGCAATTCGTCAACGACCTTCCCGGTGCGCTGGTGCAGATCCGCCGCGCGCTCAAGCCGGACGGGCTGCTGCTTGCCGCGGTGCTCGGCGGCGACAGCCTGACGGAACTGCGCCAATCTTTCGCTGCCGCGGAGAGCGAAGTGGCGGGCGGCGTCTCGCCGCGCGTCGCGCCGTTCGTGGACGTGCGCTCCGTCGGCATGCTGTTGCAGCGCGCGGGATTTGCGCTTCCCGTCACCGACGTCGACCGTGTGGTCGTGCGTTACGAGACGCCATTCGCGCTGATGCACGATCTACGGCGCATGGGCGCGACCAATGTGCTGCTTGAGCGCCGCCGCGCACCGGCATCGCGCAAATTGCTGATGCGCGCGGTCGAGCATTATTTCAAACGCTTCAGCGACGATGACGGGCGCATCCGTGCGACGTTCGAGGTGGTGTGGATGTCCGCCTGGGCGCCAGACCCCAGCCAGCCGAAGCCGCTCAAGCCGGGCTCCGCGAAGCACCGCCTCGCCGACGCGCTGGGGGTGAAGGAATTTCCGACCGGAGAGAAACCGGGAGGGTGAGCGTCCCTTTCTTCACCTCTCCCATAGGGAGAGGTCGACCGAGCGGAGCGAGGTCGGGTGAGGGGTTATGGACCTTCGATAGGCTCTAACCCCTCACCCGGCGCTACGCGCCGACCTCTCC
>JAFKKS010000440.1 GCA_017304555.1 Hyphomicrobiales bacterium | reverse complement strand
CGACGGCGTCTGGAAGGACCAGTGGTACGACACCAAAGCGAGCGGCGGGCGCTTCGAGCGCGAGCCGACGCGCTTCCGCAACTGGGTGACGCCCGACGGCAGCGCCGGGCCGAGCGGGCGCGACGGCTTCAAGGCGGAGCGCGGGCGCTATCACCTCTACGTCTCCCTCGCCTGCCCATGGGCGCATCGGACGCTGATTTTCCGCAAATTGAAGCGGCTCGAAGAGGTGATCTCGGTGTCGGTCGTGTCGCCACATATGGGCGAGAACGGATGGACCTTCGACACCAGCGACGGTGGCGAGCCCGATCCGATCAACGGCAAGGCGCAGCTCTACGAGGTCTATCGCGTCGCCGACGCGCACTATAGCGGTCGCGTCACCGTCCCGGCGCTGTGGGACAAGCAGCAGGGCACGATCGTCAACAACGAGTCGGCGGAGATCATCCGCATGCTCAATATGCGCCGGCGTTGGGCGCAGAGATCGACGCGATCAACGACGACGTCTACGCGAAGGTGAACAACGGCGTCTATCGCGCCGGTTTCGCGACCACGCAGGCGGCGTATGAGAGCGCGTTCCACGCCCTGTTCAATGAGCTCGATGCGCTCGAGAATCGCTTGTCACGCCAGCGTTATCTTGTCGGCCCGGAGATGACGGAAGCGGACTGGCGGCTGTTCACCACGCTGGTGCGCTTCGACGCCGTCTACTTCGGCCACTTCAAGTGCAACCTGCGGCGCGTCGTCGACTATCCCAATTTGTCGAACTATTTGCGCGATCTCTTTCAAGTCCCCGGCGTCGCCGAGACCGTCAACTTCTCCCACATCAAGCGGCATTATTACGGTAGCCATAAAACCATCAATCCGACGGGGATCGTGCCGCTCGGGCCGGCGCTCGATCTCATGGTGCCGCACGATCGCGCGCGTTTCGCATAGCGAGCGCATCACCGTCACCAGAGCTCGCTGCGTGGCTCCCCGTCGACCACTTCCGCGACGCGGCGCCGTGTGGCGCCAGTCGTCTCCGGAGGCAACGCATCCGGGGGGAAAAATCCGTGATCCACGATCTCGCGGTTCGGCTGCGGCGGCGTCTGCGTAAAGGCGCGCACCACATAAAGTGCGACATGATCGCGCTGCACCGGCCCGCGATTGAGGTAGACGGCGAAAAGCTCCGGCTCCGCCGTCAGTGTGACATTGCCTTCCTCTTGCAGTTCGCGCGCGACCGCCTGTCGCAGCGTCTCGCCGGTTTCGACGCCGCCGCCCGGAAGGTGCCAGCCGGGTAAGTAGCTGTGTTTGACAAGGAATATCGAACCGTCTGCGGCCAGAACAACGGCCCGCACGCCGAGCGTCACGCCACGGATCAGACGCCCCGAAATATGGATGCCCATCAGAATGAGCGGGCTGAAACGCCTTATCAGGCCTGCCATTGATTCCTATTGCCCCTGAGCCGCGCATGCGAAGCATGGCTGCCCTGTTTCCTTCATCTTGTGACGCATCCCGCCGTGCCTATCTGACGGATGTCCTTCGCGGCGGGCCGTTCCCCCTCCCTCGCCCCGCCGTCGAGACGGCGCCCCTCCCCCCGGGGGCGCCGTCATTCTTTTAGCGGCAAGCATCACCGACCGGTGCCGATCCGAGCGTATTTTACGGAAAGTTCGTGCCGGCCGCGCGTGGGAAATCTCGGAAATACGGTTCCTGCTTTTCAAGGCCATGCTCTAAAGATGCACCATGTTCGTCCTGGCGCATCTGTCCGACCCGCATCTTGCGACCATGCCGCGGCCACGCCTGCCGGAGCTGATGAGCAAGCGAGCCATCGGATTCGCCAATTGGCAACGTCGGCGCAGCATCCATCACCTCTCGAGCGTCCTCGATTCCGTCGTGCGCGATGTCGCTGCGGCGAACCCGGATCACATTGCCGTCACCGGCGATCTCGTGAACATCGCGCTGCCGGGCGAGTTCGCGCCGGCGCGCGCCTTCCTGACGCGACTTGGAACACCGGATCGCGTGACGTTCGTTCCCGGCAATCACGACGCGTATGTACGCGCTGCGCGCAGCCACGCGCAGCAGCACTGGGGCGACTATATGCGCGGCGACGGGATCGGTTCGGCCGCGCCGGATGACGCCCCCGTTCCCTTTCCCTTCGTGCGGCGGCGCGGCGACATAGCGCTTATCGGCCTGTCCACCGCAATACCGACCGGCCCGTTCATGGCGACGGGACGGCTCGGCGCCGACCAGCTCCTGCGGCTCGACGCGACGCTTTCACAGCTGCGCAATGAGGGGCTTTTCCGCGTCGTGCTGCTGCACCATCCGCCGCTGTCCGGCGGCCGCGACCGGTTCAAACGCCTGATTGACGCCGGCGCCTTCCGGCAGGTGCTGCGCGAGCGCGGCGCCGAGCTGGTGCTGCACGGCCACGCGCACACGCGCTCTCTCGTCTGGCTCGACGGGCCGGAGCGGCAAATCCCGACGGTCGGCGTGCCTTCGGCATCGGCGTCGACGACGTTGGACGTCGAACGCGGGGGGTACAATCTTTACCGCATCCACGACGGTCGCTGCGAAATGGAGAGCCGCTCCTATGAGCCGAGCGACGGTGGGATTATCGCCACCGCGACGACCGATCTCTCGCGTGCGCCCTGAGCGCTGTCCGTCAATACCCGAACGGGTCGAGGAACCAGGCCGCCGCAAACAGTGCGCTCACGCCGATCGCCGCGCCCAGCAGCAAAAGACCGACGCCACGCCATCGCCGCGCGCGGCGCAAAGACGAGAAGTAGCAGGCTTGCGATTCCGGCGCAGCCGTACCGTCCGAAAGCTGGCGCTCACGTTCGATCAGCCGCCGCGCGACATAGGCGGTGACCGCTTGAACGATGTCGGGGATCTCCGGCGACTCGGCCAGGATACGGCGGCCGAAACGGCTGTCCTGCAGCAGACGATAAGTCCGCTTGTCCCGCGCCATCGCCACATGCGCGATCATGTCGATCCACAGCCGCGGCTGATCGCCGCGCGAGAAGCCGCGATCGAAAAGCTCGACTTCGGACGGCACGTTCGCAAAGACCGGGTCGAGCGCCTCGCTCAACAATTCAAGCCGCGCCAGTTCGGCATCCCGCAGGTCGACAACGACGCCGGTCCGCTCGGCCGCTTCGATACGGGCTTGCCGCATCGCCTCCTTCAGCAGGGACGGGCGCGGATCGTTGGCCGGTGAAAATGCGTGTTCGGGCTCACTCATAGTTAACAAAGTATCACCGGGAACGCCCGAGACAAAGCGGACGATTGGCGTTATCGCTATGTTTTTGCGTCCAAAAACGGGACAGATCGCATGTCGTCGAATGAACTGGCGTCGAGCGCATTGAAGGTGCAGCGCGCCGCCGACGCCCTCGGGCTGAAGATCGAAGTGAGGCAGATGGAGGCCTCGACCCGCACGGCCGAGGAAGCCGCCGCCGCATGTGGCGTGACTGTCGGGCAGATCGTCAAATCGCTCGTCTTCGTCGGCGCCGAAAGCAGCACGCCATATCTGCTGCTCGTCGCCGGCAACAATCGCGTGAACGAAAAGGCGATGGCGGCGCATCTCGGCGAGAAGCTGCGGCGGCCCGACGCCGACGCGGTGCGCTCCGTGACCGGCTACGCCATCGGCGGCATTCCGCCGTTCGGGCACGATCAGCCGCTCGCCACCTACATGGATCAGGACCTGCTCGGCTACGACATCGTCTGGGCTGCGGCGGGCACGCCGCGCGCCGTCTTTTCCAGCGCACCGGCGGCGCTGCGCGACGCGACCAAAGCGCAGGTCGTGCGCGTGACGTGACGCGCGCTCAGTTCTCATCGACAGCATGATGATTCTGGGTTCCGGCTCGCGGCGGCGTTGCCGCCTTGGCCGGAATGACGACCGAGGAGCCGTAGCCCGGATTGAGCGCAGCGAAATCCGGGAACGATCGACCAGCGTAGACGGCGCGCGAGGCAAGCGCCGCACGGCCGCAACCCCGCGTTTCGCTGCGCTCAACACGGGCTACGACATTTGCATGTCAGCACGGCGAGCGAGCCGCGCGCGGCCTCTACAGCAATCCGCGCTTGGCGAGATTGCGCATCAGCGCACCGGGCCCGAACGTCCACGGTGGCGCCTTGTCGGACGTCGTCACGACGTTGACCAGCGCACCGAGCTTCTCCGAGGCGATGGTGACGACATCGCCCTCGTGGTGCGTGAAGCCCTGCCCCGGCGCGTCGCGATCCTTGATCGGCGCGAACATGGTGCCGAGGAACAGCACGGCGCCGTCCGGATATTGATGGTGACGTCCGAGCATCTGTCCGACGAGGTCGGCCGGGTCGCGGCTGATCTTTGCGACATGGCTCGAACCGTCGAGACGAAAGCCGTCGGTGCCTTCCACGGTCAAACGCACGTCTGCGTCACGTACGTCGTCGAGCGTGAAGGTCTTATCGAAAAGGCGGATGAACGGCCCAATCGACGTCGAGGCGTTGTTGTCCTTCGCCTTGCTGAGCAGCAACGCCGAGCGGCCTTCGACGTCACGCAGGTTGACGTCGTTGCCGAGCGTCGCGCCGACGATCGCGCCCGTCGCGCTGACGACGACGACAACCTCCGGCTCCGGATTGTTCCAATGCGACGCGGCGAGAATGCCGATCGACGCGCCGGCGCCGACGGCACTCATTGGCTGCGCCTTGGTGAAAATCTCCGCGTCGGGCCCGATGCCGACCTCGAGATATTGCGACCACAGACCCTTCGCCTGCAGCAGTTTCTTCAACTCCATCGCCTTGGGTGAGCCGGGCTTGAGACCCTCGATCGCGCCGCCGAGCGCGGCCTCGACCTCCGCACGGGCGGCCGCCGCGCGCTCCGGTGCGCCACGCGCCTGCTCCTCGATCACGCGTTCGAGCAGCGAGATCGCGAACGTCACGCCCGCCGCCTTGATCGCCTGCAGGTCGATCGGCGCGAGGAGCCACGGCTTGCTCGCGTCACGGTTGGCTTCGACCGTGTTGGCGAGGATCGCGGCAAGAACGCCGATGCGTTCGCCTTGCGCCTTCGCAACAAGCGCCGCCGGATCGTCGGCTTCACACAGGTCGCGCATGGTGGCGCAGTCCGCGGAAATATCGAACACGCCGTCGGCGCGAATGGCGGCGACGGACGGCCCCTCACGCTCCGGCCGCCAGACGCGGCCGACCAGCGTGCCTTGCGTTCCGTCGGCCGGCAGTACGGCGGCAGGATCGAGACGAAGACTGGCCATGGCGGTTACTTCGCCGCGGCAAGCGCTTCGGGGAAGAACATGTCGCGCCAATCCTTCGGCGGGTTCTTCAGCGTTCCGACCTTCGCCATGAAAGTCACGAAGGCGTCGATGCCGCCGACATTCGTCGTGTACTGGATCGCCGGGTCGTTGAGAATCTCGACGGTCTCATCGAGCGGCGTCTTGTCGCCGGTCACGCGCAAATAAATCTCCGCGGCGCGCTTCTTGTCGGCGTTGATGAAGTCGGTCGCTTCCTTCAGCGCGGACAGGAACGCGGCGTACAGCTTCGGATTCTCCGACCGAAACTTCGACGTCGTCGAGATGACGTTGAACGACAGCGGCTCGGAGAACAACTCCGTGCTGGTCATGACGCGATGGACGTTGGGGTTCTTGAGCTGCCGATATTGGAACGGCGAGGAGGAGAAGTTGGCGACGATTTCGCTTTTGCCGCCGAGCATCGCCGCGGTCGCGTCCGGGTGCGCCATCGAGACGGTCAGGTGATCGAGCGCATTGTACTTCGCTTCGCCGAAAGCCTTGGCCGCCGCCATCTGCAGGATGATCGCCTGCATCGAAACCTTGATCGCCGGCAGCGCGATACGATGCTGTTCCTTGAAGTCGGCCAGCGACTTGATCGCCGGGTCGCGCGAAAGCAGCATCAGGGGCGACACGTTGAGGCCGGACGCGCCCTTGACCTCGATCGCCGTCCCCTTGGTCTTCGACCAGATCGTGATGATGCCGGGAATGCCGAGGCAGACGAAATCGACGCTGCCGGAAATCAGCGCGTCGTTCATCACGTCGCTGGAACGGAACGTCGCCCATTCGATGCTGATGTCGCCAAGCCCGGCCGCCTTGGCGTGCTTCTCGATGAACTTCTGGTCCTTCATGACCGGGAACTGCATGTAGCCAAGGCCGAACTGCTGGGCGAGGCGCAGCGTGTTGGCTTCCGCGTGGGCCTGCGGCGCGAGCGGCAACCCGAATGCGGCCATCAGCACGGCAACAGCGGCAATCTTACGGAACATTCTTCCTCCTCGAACGATACGTTGCTTGATTTCGAAGCCGCCGCAGACTCTTGGGCGAACCTCTGGCGTGGGGCTTTCCAGGACGATACTACAGCGGTTAGGGTTGGCCTAACCGCTTCTCGCATGACACGCGGAGCGGACTTCTACAACACAATCCAGGGGGAGAAATGCTGGACGGTGCACAAGCCGCGATTCAACAGCCGAGCGCCGGAGGCCCCGCCCCGCTGCTGACTGTCGATGACGTCACCCTGCAATATAAAACCAAGCAGCACCTCGTCACCGCCACCTGGCGCGTCGGCTTCGACGTTTACGAAGCGGATCGTTTCGTTCTTCTCGGTCCTTCGGGATGTGGCAAGTCGACGCTGCTCAAATCCATCGCCGGATTCATGCCGCCGGTTGAAGGCGCGATCCGCCTCAGCGGCAAGACGATCGAGCGGCCGGGCCCCGACCGGATGATGGTTTTCCAGGAGTTCGACCAATTGCTGCCGTGGCGCACGGTACTCGGCAATGTGATGTTCCCCCTGGTGCTCAACAACAAGATGCCGCGTAAGGAAGCGATGGACCACGCGCGCTCGCTGCTCGCCAAGGTCAACCTGTCGCGCTTCGAGAACATTCACCCGCACATGCTGTCCGGCGGCATGAAGCAGCGCGTCGCGATCGCGCGGGCGCTCGCCATGGAGCCCGCCGTGCTGCTGATGGACGAGCCGTTCGCGGCGCTCGACGCGCTGACGCGGCGCAAGATGCAGGAAGAACTCGTCGCCCTCTGGGACGAGGTGCGCTTCACGGTGATCTTCGTCACCCATTCGATCGAGGAGGCGCTCCTGGTCGGCAGCCGCATTCTCCTCATGTCGCCGCATCCGGGCCAGGTGAAGGCCGAACTCGACGTCAGCGATCTCGGCTTCGGCGATATCGGCACGCCACGCTTCGAGGAAGTGCACAAGCGGGTGCATGGAATGCTATTTGCCGACAAAGTCGAAACCGATCTTGCCGTCGAGGCGCACAATGTCTGATCAAGCTTTGTCCAACAACGCTTTGCCCGACAAAGCCTCGCGGCTGTCGCCCCCGAAGCGTCCGGAGCGCGTTCTCAAAACCGACAAGGTCGGAGCGATCGGCGACGCCGCACGCCCCTTGAGCCTGTTCGAGCGCGTGACCGAGATCACGTTCATCC
>JAFKKS010000439.1 GCA_017304555.1 Hyphomicrobiales bacterium | reverse complement strand
GAAAGACGTGGATGCCCGCAACAAGTGCGGGCATGACGGCCGTTAGGTTGTTCGCCTATCTTCGCATCCGCCGGTCGAGCGCCAGCAGCAGGCCGTTGGCGGTGATGGCGAACACCACAACCACGAGGATCACGGCCGTCGTCATCCGCACATTGTGCAGGTTGATGCCGTTGATGATGAGGAAGCCGAGGCCGCGCTGAGAGGCGAACATCTCGCCGATCAGCACGCCCAACAGGGTCAGCGAGAAGCCGACGCGAATGCCGGTGATGATCTCCGGTGTGACAGCCGGCATCAGCACCGTGCGGACCGTCTGCCACTGCGACAGGCGCATGACGCGCGCGGTGCGCAGCAGCACCGGATTGATGTTCTTCACGGCATTGAGCGTGAACAGGATGATCGGAATGATGCCGTGCATCACGCCGAACGCGACTTTCGCTGAAATGCCGAGGCCGAAGATCAGCAGCACCAGCGGGTAGAGCGTGATTTTCGGGATGGTATAGAGCGCGACCAGGATCGGCTCGCCGACGTCCCCGGCAAAACGCTGCAGGCCGAGAAAGAGGCCGATCGCCAATCCAAGAGCGATCGAGATGACCAGCGCATAGGCGAATGCAACGATCGTCGCCTGCACATGCGTCCAGAAGCTCTGCGTGGTGACGAGCGTCGCCGCATATTGCAGCGTCTGTACCGGCGACGTGATCGCAGAGTCGCCGACCCAGGCGTAGACGGCCTGCCAGCCGGCGACGACGATAGCGACGATGATCAGCGAATCGAGGATGCGCGAGTCGAACGGCGAACGGGCTGCCGGCTGTGCGCTCATGCCCGCGCCCTCCGTTTGAGCAGGCGCTGCTCCCACATATGCAGGATCGCGTTCATTAGCGTGACGACGACGAGGACGAACATCATCAGCGCGTACATCGTGTCGTTGTCGAAGTTCTGATAGGCGTAGGCGATCGAGAAGCCGAGGCCGCCGCCGGAAAGAATGAACTCACCGGCGATGATGCCGATGAAGGCATAGGCGAGCGCCAGCTTGAGGCCGGTGAAGAGATACGGCGCGGCGCTAGGCAAGGTCAGCAGCATGACGGTGGACAATGGGCTCATGCGGTAGATCTTCGCCGTCTTGACGAGGACGCGCGGCACGCGATCGAGGCCGTTCAGCGTGCTGATGACCATCGCGGCGGTCGCGAACACGACGCCGATGGCGATCAGCGGGATCGTGTTGAGCCCGAACAGCGCGATCAGCAGCGGGTAGAAGACGAAGAACGGGATCGAATAGTACGAGGCAAGGAGCGGATCGATGGCCCGGCGTACGCGCGGTAGCGCATGCACCAGCGCGCCGATGCCGAGGCCGACGATGACCGAGAATACGAAGGCGATCGCGACGGTCGAGAAGGTCTGGATAATATCGTCCGTCATCTGGCCTGACGCCAGGATCTCGTAGAGCTTTACCGCCATCGTGCTTGGCGGGATCATCGTGAGCGGATTGATGATCTTTGTCCGGCACAGGACCTCGAGCAGCACCACCGAGCCCACGATCAGGGCGATTCGCGACCAGCCGACTTTGGCCGCGCGTGTCACGCGCCTGCACTCTGCGTGAGGCCTTCGCGGGAGCCGATGGCCTTCAACGATTCGCCGCGCAGGAGCGACCACAGCTTTCCCGTCAAAGTTCCGAAAGCTGAATCGGCGACGATGCGGCTGTCGCGGTCACGCGGCCAGCCGGTCGTCAGGACGTCG
This sequence comes from Hyphomicrobiales bacterium, assembly GCA_017304555.1. GTDB lineage: Bacteria > Pseudomonadota > Alphaproteobacteria > Rhizobiales > Xanthobacteraceae > JAFKKS01. The sequence goes on along the minus strand of JAFKKS010000439.1, from coordinate 5,210 downwards.
ATGAAGCAGCCGGGTCGCGCCGACATCACGCCGACCCGGTCGGACAGCATCGCCGCTTCATCCAGGGCGTGCGTGATCAGCATCACGGTTGCGTTTGTTTCGCGCCACAGCCGCAGCAACTCGTCGCCCATCAGCAGCCGCGTCTGTTGGTCCAGGGCGCCGAACGGCTCGTCGAGCAGGATGAGGCGCGGCTGCATCACCAGTGTGCGCGCGATGCAGACACGCTGACGCATGCCGCCGGAAAGCTGCGCCGGATAAGCCTTGGTGAAATCCTTCAAACCCATGAAGCCGATGGCATAAGTCACGCGCCGTTCGATTTCGGTGGCATCGACGCCTGCGCGCCGCAGCCCGAAAGCGACGTTGTCATGCACGGTGAGCCAGGGAAACGACGCGTCTTCCTGGAAGACGACGCCGACGCCGTCAGGCACCGTGCCGTGCACCGGCTTGTCCTCGAAGGTGATCGTGCCTTCGGTCGGCGGGTTCAGCCCGGCAAGCACGTCGAGCAATGTCGACTTGCCGCAGCCTGAGGGGCCGACCACGGCGAGAAACTCGCCATGGCCGATGTCGAGGTCGATGGGGCCGAGCGCGTGAACGGCCATCGCGCCGGGATAAACGCGCGTCACGCCGCGCAAGACGGCATGAGCGCCGCGATCTTGGCCCGTCATCACCGGTGCCGATCCGGAGGCGCCATCGCGCATCATTGCGTCTTTGCGAGGTCCTTCGGAAGGAATGAGGTGTCCACCATCGCCTTCCAATCCGGTGGCGCCTTCAGCGTGCCGACGAGCTGCATGCCTTCCGCCATGCGGTTCATGCCATCATAGTTCAGCGCGCCGTTGCCCCAGTATTTGATCTCCAGAAAGTGCTTGAACACGTTGGTGTAGAGCTTGGCGTCGCCGTTATAAGCCTTCGCGACAATCGCGGCGGATTCCTCCGGATGCTTCGTGATGTACTCGACGCCCTCGCGGCGGCCTTCGATGATGCCGCGCAGCTTATCGCCGCCCGTCTTCGCGAACTCTTCGGTCGTGACGAGCACCGTCTGCGTCATCTGCGGTGGGAAGCAGTCGCCCGACCAGAACAGCGGCCGGACCTTGTCCTTGTTCTCCGACCACAGCGGTTCGGAGTTCATTCCGGCGTCCACCGCTTTGTTGATCACGGCGGAGAGGTTGGCGCCGTTGTCGCCCGCCGGCAAAAGCTTCACGTCCTTCGGGTCGATCTTCGCCGACTTGAGGCACATCAAGATCAGCATGTTGGTGACGGAGCCGGGCGAGGTGTAGCTCACCTTCTTGCCGACGACGTCCTTGATCGAGTTGAGTGCGGAATACGGCTGCGTGATCCAGAGAATGTCGGCCACGGTCTCGACGCCGCCGCCGATGATCTTGAGCGGCTGCCCGCGATTGATCGCCAGGACGGCCGCCGGCAGCGCGACCTCACCGAACGGCAATTCGCCCGCCAATGTATTGCGTACGGACGTGCCACCACCCGCCGATGTGAGGATGCCGGTAATATCGACGCCGTGCTTCTTGAAGAAGCCCTTCTCCATCGCGACGGCGTAGGGCGCGCCGTAGAACGCGGAGCCCCAGTGCGTCACGGTAATCGTCTCGGCTGATGCGCTGGCGCTGAATGTCGCTGCGGCCGCCAATCCCAGAGCGAAGGCCACGGGGCGCGCGGCCCTCATGAAGGTTCCGGCCATCGTATTCCTCCCGTTTGTTTCTGTTTATGCGACCGGCATAGTGCAGCGCGCGGACGACGGCTTCAAGGCCTCCCCACGACTATCAGGCGTGTCCCTCCGTCGGTGCGTCGAACGCGAGATCGCCGATGAAGGCTAGGACGCCGTCACCGTCGAGTTCGCTGACGCGGTTCGCGGTCGCAATGATGCTATCCACGCGGGCGGCGGGCAAAACGTGGTTGAGGCAATCGCGCGCTTTGTTGACCAGCCGCTCAGGCTCGGCGCGATGGCCCCAGGAACCCGGCGGGCCGTCGCACATGCCCTCAAGTTTCCTGCCGTCTTCCAACTCGACCTGGACGTCGACGCGCATCTCGTGCCAGCGGCCGCTGCGCTTCGGATCGCCGTCGATGATGAAGCGTGGTAACAGCGCCACCATGTCGGGCGCGAAGCGGCGCTCGTCGGTGAAACTGTCGACACCGACGCGGCCGTCGAGCAACGCCGCCGCCGCCGTGTATTGGAAGCTGAATTTGCCGGCGAGCCCGGTCCGCGGATTGGGGCGATCGACGTAAGGCATGTAAGGCCCGATGATGCGCACGCTGCGGATGGTGGCGCGCGGCGGCATTTTCTCACGCGCCGCGAGAGCGGCGGTGATGACGAAATGCGTGCCGTACTGGCTCGGGTAGAACTTCGTGGCGGGGCCGGGATCAACGATGTGCATCGTCGGCGTGGATGCGGTGAGCAGTTGCGCCGAATAGCTGGCGCCGAAGAACGCAGCCGCATAGCCGCGTGGCGGCGCCAGGGCATCGGCATCAGCGGTGAAGCCGCGGGACGCCATCAGCGCAGACTCAAGCCCCGACGCCGTCGCTTGTCCGCAATGCAGCGCCTTCGTCATGCTCCCGGCGTTGGCCTGGATCGCGCCGGCGCGTGACGCCGCGATGCCGACCGCGTTCACCAGATCGTCGGCGTCAAGGCCGAGCAGGTAACCGCAGGCGACGGCGCTGCCGAGCGGCCCGACGACGCCGGGCGGGTGAAACGTGAGGTGCCCGGGCTCATATTGTCCGGATGCGATGCGCAAGCGAGCCTGCGTCTCGATGCCGAGTGCGAGCGCAGCGAGCAGCGATTGCCCCGACAGGGGCGGCGCATCGGGGCGTGCTTCGACGCCACCGCGCGCCCGCATTTCGACCAGCGCGAGCAGGCCGGGCAACACCGTTGATAGTGAATGATTGGCGGGGTTCCACATCGGCTCGTAGTCGAGCACATGCATGGACGCGCCGTTCGCGCGGGCGGCCTCCGGCCCGGAGTCGCGCGCGCCCCGCCCGATAAGGGTTGCGACCGGCGCCGGCTCCGTCGCGACCGCCATATCGCCGAGAATGCGTGGGCCGGGCTCGCATGATCCGAGCGCCGCGACGGCGACGCCATCGAGCACGAGGTTGCTCGCTGCCTGCTGTACGGCGGCGGAATGCGCTTGTGGCACGAGCGACAGGAGATGTTCGACGAATCCCTTTGTCTCGCTCATCGCGCGGCGCCTTTCTTCACGTCGGTTTGCGCCGAAGGCGTACAGTAGCGTGCTTCGAGCGCCATATAGCGCGCGTGATCAACGAGCTCTTGGCGATCCTTGAATGAGATGACCTGCGCCTCCGCGCCGGCGAGCGAGCCGTGCGACTTGAGGTGCGCCATGACGCTCTTCATGGCGAGCATGGAGGCCTGCAGCGCTGCGTTCGCGTACAGGATCGCGGCGAAGCCCATAGCTGCGAGCTCTTCGCGTGGGAACAGCGGCGTCTTGCCGCCGAACACGAGATTGCAGATGTGGATGCCGGGGACGGCCTGCGGAATGCGGCGAAGCTCGTCCACGTTCTGCGGCGCCTCGACGAAAAGGACATCCGCGCCGACCTCTTGATAGGCCGCGGCGCGCTCCAGGGCGTCGTCGAAACTTGTCACGGCCCGTGCATCGGTACGGGCGATGATCATCATGTTGGGATCGAGCCGCGCGTCGACGGCGGCCTTGACCTTCTGCACCATCTCGTCGCACGAAACGACTTCCTTGCCTTCGAAGTGTCCGCAGCGTTTGGGAAAGACCTGATCCTCGATCTGGATCGCGCTTGCGCCGGCGCGCTCGAACAGGCGCACGGTGCGGCCGAGATTGACAGCATTGCCGAAGCCGGTGTCGCCGTCGACGACGATCGGCACGCGCACCGCATCGCGGATGGCCATGACGTGCTCTGCAACCTCTGTTGCCGTCGTGAGCCCGACGTCCGGCGCACCGAGATAGGCGTTAGCGACGCCGGCGCCGGTCACATAGACCGCCTCGAAGCCGGCGCCCTCGATAATGCGAGCAGTCAGGGCATTCGGCGCGCCCGGGATGATGAGGCCGGCGCCTGCCTTCATGAGGCGGCGCAGCGCCGCGTTTTGATCCCCTGCTTCGGCCATGATCGACAGCCTTTCGTTTGCGGGTGATGACAAAGTCGGGCAACTGACCTAACCCAGCGGCGGGCGCTCGGCCAGTCTTTGTATCCAGTGGTATGCGCTCCCGTCAGGGCAGCGATCTGCACCTCTTCGCAGATGCGAGCAGCGCGGCTTATGATGGCGGACTCTGCCCAAGGGCGCGAACAAGGAGACGGCGATGGCGAAAGCCGCAAAAACAACCCGCAAACGCGAGAAGAAGGCGCCAGCGCCCGGGCGCCCGACACGCGCGGAAAGCGAGGACGCGGTCCGTACCCTGATCCGCTGGGCCGGCGACGACCCTGATCGCGAGGGGCTGCGGGCAACGCCGAGCCGGGTCGTGCGCGCTTTTGAAGAGTGGTTCGCCGGCTATCGCCAGGACCCGCACGAATTTCTCAACCGCACTTTCTCGGAAGTCGGCGGCTATGACGAGATGGTCGTGCTCCGCAATATCCGGTTCGAAAGCCATTGCGAACACCACATCGCGCCGATCATCGGGCGCGTGCATATCGGTTATCTTCCGACCAATCGCGTCGTCGGCATCTCAAAACTCGCGCGCCTGATCGAGGTCTATGCCAAGCGCCTGCAGATCCAGGAGCGGCTGACGGCGGAGATCGCCCATGCGTTGAACGATGTGTTGCGGCCGCAAGGCGTCGGCGTGATCGTCGAAGCCTCGCATGAATGCATGACGACGCGCGGCGTTCACAAGACCGACGTGACGATGGTAACGAGCGAAATGCTCGGCGTATTCCGCACGAATTCGGAAACGCGCAACGAGTTCCTTGCCGCCATCGGCCCCGCCCGCGCGACGCGCAACGGACACTAAGCTCCATCAACCTCCAAAGAGTGACATGTATCAACTTCTCAAAGGCATGCGCGTCGTCGAAGGCTCTTCGTTCGTCGCTGCTCCCTCCTGCGCGCTGCATCTGCTGCAGCTTGGCGCCGAAGTCATCCGCTTCGATCACGTCGCCGGAGGACCGGATTTCAATCGCTGGCCGTTATCCGGCGATGGCGCGAGCTTTTATTGGGAGGGCTTGAACAAGGGTAAGAAGTCGATCGCGATCGACCTCTCCAAGCCGGAAGGGCGCGAACTTGCGGTCCGGAT
>JAFKKS010000438.1 GCA_017304555.1 Hyphomicrobiales bacterium | reverse complement strand
CTCAACGCGGCGACGGCGCGGGCCTATGTTTTGGCCGACGCCAAAAAGGGAGAGGCGGCGAGTGCCTGAGCGGCCGACATTCGCCTTGCGGACTTATCGGCGCTTCACGCGCGCCGCGATGCCGTTCGTCCCGCTTCTGATCTCGACGCGTCTGCGGCGGGGGAAAGAAGCCGCGGAACGCGTCGCCGAGCGCCGCGGCGAGACCGACCTGATGCGGCCGCGCGGCCCGCTAGTCTGGGTGCATGGTGCCAGCGTCGGCGAGATGCTGGCGATCGTGCCGCTCGTCGAACAAATCCACGCGCGCGGCCTCAACGTTTTGGTCACATCCGGCACTGTAACGTCGGCGCGCCTCGCCGAATACCGCCTCCCGCCGGGAACGATCCATCAATTCGTGCCGTTCGACGCGCCGCGCTTTGTCGCGCGCTTCCTCGATTACTGGCGTCCCAATCTGGCACTGTTCGCTGAATCCGATCTCTGGCCGAATCTGATTTCCGCAAGTTCCGCACGAAACATCCCGCTCATCTTGGTCAACGGGCGTGTCTCCGAGCGCTCTTTCCTGCGCTGGCAGCGGATGCCGGGAACGATCAAGGCGCTGCTGAGCCATTTCGATCTCTGCCTCGCGCAGTCGGTCGCCGACGCGGAGCGCTACAGCGTGCTCGGTGCGCCGCGCATCGCGACGACGGGCAACCTCAAGCTCGATGTGCCGGCGCCGCCGGCCGATCCGAACGCGCTCGCGATGCTGGAGGATGTCGTCGTCGGGCGGCCGATGATCGCTGCCGCCTCGACGCATCCGGGCGAGGAGAAGGTCATCATCGACGCCCATCGGCGGTTGCGGCAGAGCTTCCCTGGCCTGCTGACAGTGATCGCGCCGCGGCACCCGGAGCGCGGCCCCGGCATCGCCGAGATCGCCTATGCCGCCGGGCTGCACTCGGCTTCACGCTCGCGGGCGGAGCTTCCTGCCGAGCACACCGATATCTATGTCGCCGACACGATCGGCGAGCTCGGTCTCATCTATCGCCTGGCGCCGATCGTCTTCATGGGCGGTTCGCTTGTGCGTCATGGCGGACAGAATCCGATCGAGGCAGCGAAGCTCGGCAGCGCCATCGTACATGGGCCGCATGTATGGAATTTCGCGGAGATCTACGACGAGCTCGACCGCGCGTCCGGCGCCACGGAAGTGGAGGACGGCGGCAAGCTGGCGCTGCGGCTCGGCGCGTGGCTGAAGGATTCCGTCTCGCGCCAGGCGGTCGCCGATGCGGCGCGGCGCACGGTTGAGGAATTGGGCGGCGCGCGCAATCGCACTCTCGCCGCGCTCGAGCCCTATCTGATGCAGCTTCGTCTCGAACATCGGTAGACGCATGCAAGCGCCGTCTTTCTGGTGGCGGAAGGCAGGAACCGAAGCCGCGCTGCTGGCGCCATTGTCATGGGCTTATGGCATGGTCGCACAGCGGCGGATGACGCTGCCCGGCACGCGGGCGCAGATCCCCGTGATCTGCATTGGCAATCCCACCGTCGGCGGCGCCGGCAAGACGCCGACCGCGCTTGCTATAGCGGACATCCTGACCGAGCACGGCCATCGCCCCGCCATCCTGACACGCGGCTACGGCGGACGGCTCGCGGGTCCGGTCCGCGTCGACGTGACGGTTCACGATGCGGGCGACGTCGGCGACGAAGCGTTGCTGCTTGCCCGGCGTTTTCCCACCGTCGTTTCGCACGACCGCGCCGCCGGTGCGCGCGAAGCGTACGGCGAAGGCGCGACCGTGATTGTCATGGACGATGGTTTCCAGAATCCGACGCTTCTCAAAGACCTGTCGTTTCTCGTCGTCGACAGCACCCGCGGCGTCGGCAACGGCAAGGTCGTGCCGGCCGGCCCCTTGCGTGCACCGCTTCCACCGCAACTTGCGGCGGCGCAGGCGCTGCTGGTGATCGGCGACAAGACCGCGCAGAGCGATGCCGTCGCCACGCATGCGGAAGCGGCAGGACTGTCGGTCTTCCATGCCGAGTTGCGCCCAGACGAGACGGCCGTCGCGCAACTCGCGGGGAAACGCGTTCTCGCCTTCGCCGGCATCGGCGACCCGGAGAAATTCTTCCGTACGCTGGCAGCAGTCGGCATCGATGCTCCGGTGCGGCGCAGCTTCCCCGACCATCATCGCTTCACAGCGGACGAAGCCCAGCGCCTGCTGGACGACGCCGCACGCGACACGCTGACCTTGCTGACGACGGAGAAGGACGCCGCCCGGCTGACGACGCACGGGCCTGTCGGCGAACTGGCGCGGCATGCCCTGACGCTACCGGTCACGCTCGCGTTCGCGGCCCCTGACGAAGTCGCGCGCTATGTGATGGAGCGCGTCGCGGCACATTCCGCAGCGTGAAAAAACTTAACCGGCCTTGTCCGCAGCGCCTTCAAGGAAGCGGCGCTTCACCGCCTCCGGGGTCGCGTAAGCTTCTTGGAGGTCGACGCTCCAATACTTCAATTCTTCCAGCGGAATCGGAACGTTGGTCACCGCGCACCGCACAAACGCGCCAGGCCTGATCACGCGGAAATCGCCGTCGAGAAACCGGACCTCCGCCTCGCCGGCCATGGGGGAAGGACGTTCGTAACGATTCAGCACCCGCGTCTCCTTGGCCTCGTACCGGCAATCTGGGAACCGCCTCAACATAGTTCGTTCGCGGCCCGTTTCAAACCGCTCAGGCACGCGGCCGCCATGCCTCGCAGCCGTTTCTGTGGTATCAACGATCGCCATTCCCAGGGAGCAACAGCCATGCGCGCTTGGCTTGTCTTGCTTTTCGGCCTGTTCACCCTCAATGCGGCCGCAGCGTCGGAAACGGTCGAATTTCCGAGCGGAGAAGGCACAATACACGGCGAACTCTTTAAACCCGCAGGCAATGGCCCGTTCCCCGTCATCGTCGCGCTGCACGGGTGTGCCGGTCTGACGACGCGCTCCGGCCAGACGCGACGCATCTATCGCGACTGGGGCGAAAGGCTCGCCGCCGCCGGCTATGCCGTCCTCTTTCCCGATAGCTTCGGCTCGCGGCACCTCGGGTCGCAATGCACCAACCGGAGCCGCCAGGTCAGACCCCGCCGCGAACGCACCCGTGACGCCTTCGCCGCGCGTCGCTGGCTGCAAGAACAGCCGTGGACGAAAGCGGATCGCGTCTACCTCATGGGATGGTCGAACGGTGGCTCGACGACGCTGTGGACGGTCCGGCGCCCGGTGCAACTCGACGACCGCTATCCGGACTTTCGCGCCGCCGTCGCCTTCTATCCCGGATGCCGTCAACCACGGAATGCCGGCTGGAGCGCGCGGGTGCCAACGCTCGTCCTGATCGGCGCGGCCGACGACTGGACGCCGCCCGATGCCTGCGCAGGGATGATCGCCGACGCGCGCGGCCGCAGCGCACGGGTGGAGATCAAGCTTTATCCCGGCGCCTATCATGGCTTCGATCAACCGGGCATGCCGATCCGCGAGCGCCGTGGACTGGCCTACACCGCGAACGGCTCCGGGCACGCGCATATCGGGACCAACGAGGCGGCGCGCGCCGACGCCATCCAACGAGTCAGCGCATGGTTCGCGCATTGACCTTCAAAGCGCATAGCGGGGAGACATGACCGCTGCGATCATCGCCGGCGCGCGCCATCTGACGGGCGATGAGGTGGACGAACGCGTACAGCGCGGCGTCGCCGGCCTTGCGAATCTCGGCGTGCGCGAGGGCGACGTCGTCGCGGTCATGCTGCGCAACGATCCGGCTTTCCTCGAGGCGATGCTGATCGCGCGCCAGGCCGGCTGCTACGGCTGCCCCATCAACTGGCACTACAAGGCCGACGAGGTCGGTTTCATCCTGCGTGACAGCGCTGCGGCAGCGCTCGTCGTGCATGCGGACCTGCTGGCGCAAATCAAGGACGGCTTGCCGCCGGATCTGCCTTTGCTCGTCGTCGCGCCGTCGGCCGAACTGCAGAGTGCGTTCAAGCTCGATCCGGCGCAATGCCGCGTGCCGGCGGATGCGCTGGAATGGGAAAGCTGGCTTGCGGCTTCGTCCCCTTACGCCGGATCGGAGCATGCGCCGCGCCTCGCGCTCTACTATTCGTCCGGAACGACGGGACGCCCCAAGGGCATCCGCCGCGAAGCCCTCGATGCCGCGCTCGCGGCCGGCGTCGCCGCGACGTTGCGCGCCGCCTATGGCGTCGCGCCAGGGATGCGCACCGCGATGGTCGCGCCGCTCTATCACAGCGCGCCGGCCTCCTACGGTGTGCAAAGCATGCTCGCCGGCGAACTCATGATCATTCATCCGCGCCTCGACCCGGAGGCGCTGCTGGCCGATATCGAGCGGCACCAGCTGACGCATCTCTATCTCGTACCGACGCATTACGTGCGGTTGCTGCGCCTGCCCGACGCGGTGAAGCGACGCTACGATCTCAGGTCGTTGAGATTCATCGCCAGCACCGGATCGCCCTGCCCTGCCGACGTCAAGCGCGCGATGATCGATTGGTGGGGACCGATCCTCAACGAGGGCTATGCCTGCAGCGAACTTGGCTTCCTCACGGCGTGCTCGTCGGCGGACGCGCTCGCCAAGCCCGGCACGGCCGGCAAGGCGCTGCCGCACGTCGACATCCGCATCCTCGACGACGACGGACATGCGCTGCCGCTCGGCGTTCCCGGCCTCATCTATGCGCGCAATCGCGCCTACCCTGATTTCTCCTATCTCAACCGCGCAGAGGCGCGCCACGAGATGGAACGCGATGGACTGATGACGGTCGGCGATGTCGGCTATTTCGATGCGGACGGCTATCTTTTCGTCTGCGACCGCAAAGCCGACATGGTCATCTCGGGCGGCGTCAACATCTACCCGGCCGAGATCGAAGCGGTGCTGATCACCATGCCGGGCGTCGCCGACTGCGCCGTCTTCGGTATTCCCGACGCCGAATTCGGCGAATCGCTCGCCGCGCATATCCAGCCGGCGACGCATGCGGCGATCGAAACGGACGACGTGCATACGTTCCTGCGCGCGCGCATCGCGGACTACAAGGTGCCGCGCGTCATCGCGTTCGCGGATGATCTGCCGCGCGAGGAAAGCGGCAAGATCTTCAAACGCAAGTTGCGCGAACCGTATTGGCGCGAGGCAGGGCGGCGGATCTGAATGCGATGCGTAGCTCGCTCCTCGTCATTCCGGCCGAGCGCGCAGCGCGAGAGCCGGCGGCGTTGCCGCCTTGGCCGGAATGACAGCCTTTTCTTTCACCTCTCCCATAGGGAGAGGTGAAGAACGTGCCTCTTCGCTTCGATCTCTCCTGATCCGGATTTCAAACAGCCGTTCGCATTCTCGCGGGCGGAACGCCCGAGGTTTGCGGAATGCATCCCCTCGCGACGAGGGGACGTGGAGCGCCGCGAGGCGCATCCTGGTGGCGGCGTGTGCGAGACGCCGCCGGTGCCACGCTTGCGAAGCGTGGCGGGCGCCTTGCGATCAGCGCCCACGCCTCACGGCGCTCCACTGTGGCGGGGGGAACGCTGAACGCCCGTCCCGCCGCGGCGTTTGTAGATACCCGGGACCGCGCTTCGGACACTTCGCCCCGGGGAATGAACCCCTTGATAGCGAAGGCCTTCAGCCAGCTCCTGGCACCCGCTCCTAGTGGCGGGGGACGGAGCCCCGAGGTCCCCCGAGTGACGGCTTGCGTAAAGCCAGACCCGCGGGCGCCGCATCCACTCCCATCTCCAAGACGCCTCCGGAAGACGCCCCTCGTGGAGTGGACGTGCATACAATAGGAATATTATCTCCTTACTGTCAAGCGTCATTTCCACCGTCATGGCCGGGCTTGTCCCGGCCATCCACGTCTTACTTACAATTACAAAAAGGAAGACGTGGATGCCCGCAACAAGTGCGGGCATGACGAAAAAGGCGATGACGATTCCACCTTCGTCATTCCGGCCGAGCGCAGCGAGAGCCGGAACCCAGAGTCTTCAACCAAGCGAGGGAACGCGGCGTAGCGTCATCGCTATGAGTGCGTGAGGCTCGCTCAAGCATCATCGAGAGCGTGATGACTCTGGGTTCCGGCTCGCGGCGGCTGCGCCGCCTTGGCCGGAATGACGCGACAACTCCTAAAACAAACTGCCCTGTCCCGGCGCCGGCCCGCGCGGCTTGCGGCGTGGGCGCTGCAGCGGTGCGGGCGCTGCGTCCGCATGCGCGCCCTCACCCGTCGCGACGGCGGCTGCGCGGCCGTCGGCGAACTCGATGTCGAGCGCAACGCCAGGCGTGATGGCGCGTGCCGAGCGGATGGGACGGCCTTCCGCATCGCGCACAAGCGCAAAGCCGCGCTCCAAAACGCCATGATAGGAAAACGCGGCCAGCAGTCCTGCCGCGCGCTCGAGCGCATTCCAGCGACGATCGATCGCGGCAAGCATCGCGCGCTGCGCGCGATCGGAGAGAACGCCAAGCGCAGTGCGGTCACGCGCAAGCTTCGCCGCATGGGCGGCGCGGTTGGCGCGCGCCGCAGCGGCGAGCCGCTCACCGACATTGTTCAAACGATCACGGCGCCGCGCCACAGCGATACGAAATGCTTGCTGCGCCCGCGCGGCGCGCGCCTGTAAGCCGTCACGCTGGCGCACGAGTTGTGCATGCGGCGTATGACGCGCAAGCCGCGTCGTCGCTCGCGTCAGCGCGGTACGGTGAATTTGCGCGTTGGCCTTCAGCGCGCGTGGCAATCGCGCCGCAAGGCCATCGAGCCGCTGACGGCGCTCGCCGAGCAGCCGGTCGGCGGTCGGCAAGGCCCGCGCCGCCGCGCGCACATCCTTGCGGCGCGTTTCGATCGCGCGCAGCCATGCGGTGCGCGTGCGCCGTGACAATGCATCAACCTGCGCCAAGAGTTCGGCGCGCACCGGCACCGCGATCTCCGCCGCGGCTGTCGGCGTTGGCGCACGCCGGTCAGCGGCGAAGGCGATCAAGGTCACGTCCGTC
>JAFKKS010000437.1 GCA_017304555.1 Hyphomicrobiales bacterium | reverse complement strand
GAGCGCGCCGTCGGCAGGACGTGATTGGAGCCGCCGACGTAATCGCCGATCGCTTCCGGCGTGTGGCTGCCGAGGAAGATCGCGCCCGCGTTGCGCACGCGCGCGGCCAGCGCCTCGGCATCCTGCATCTCGATCTCGAGATGCTCCGGCGCGATGGCGTCGATCAGCGGCAGCGCCTCGTCGAAATCGCGCACCAGGATCGTGGCGCCGAAGTCGCGCCACGACGCGCCGGCGACGTCGCTGCGCGGCAGCGTACGAAGCTGGCCTTCGACCGCGCGCGCGACTGCGTCGGCGAGCGCAACATCGTTGGTGATGAGGATCGATTGCGCGGCGGCGTCATGTTCCGCCTGCGCGAGGAGATCTGCCGCGATCCATTCGGGATTGGCGTGCGCGTCGGCGACGATCAGGACTTCCGACGGTCCCGCGATCATGTCGATGCCGACGGTGCCGAAGACGATGCGCTTCGCCGCGGCGACGTAGGCGTTGCCCGGGCCGACGATCTTGGCGACGGGCGCAATCGTCTTGGTGCCGTAAGCGAGCGCGGCCACCGCCTGCGCGCCGCCGACGCGATAGATCTCGTCGACGCCCGCAAGCTCCGCGGCCGCAAGCACGAGCGGCGCGAGCTTGCCGTCGGGTGACGGTACGACCATGGCGAGGCGCGGCACGCCGGCGACCTTCGCCGGCACCGCGTTCATCAGCACCGAGGAGGGATAAGCGGCGGTGCCGCCAGGAACGTAGAGCCCGACAGCCTCGATCGCGGTCCAGCGATGGCCGAGTTCGACGCCGAGCGCATCGGTGAAGCGATCGTCCTTCGGCAACTGCCGGCGATGATAGGCGTCGATGCGGTCGCGCGCGAAACGAAGCGCCGCCAGCGCCTGCGGATCGCAAGCTTTCGTCGCGGTGGCGATCTCGTCGGGCGCAACACGCAAGCCGACGGCAGCAAGGTCGATCCGATCGAATTTGCGGCTGAGTTCGATCAGCGCCTGGTCGCCGCGCGCAACGACATCGGCGACGATCGCACGCACCGCCTGTTCGACGTCGGCCGACGCCTCGCGCTTGGTGCCGAGGAAGGCTTTGAATTTTTCGGCAAAGCCAGCGTCGCGCGCGTCGAGCCGGATCGGCATGCGAAAGTTCCGCCGGAAATCGGCGCGGTCGTCACGACCTGCGGCGAACCGTTTCCTGTCCGGTCAATGGCGCGACAGGGATGACGCGTCAACCCCTGGCGCGGCGCCTTCGATGGCATGCTCGGGGCAGCAGGTCGCCGCCCAGGTCGGGCCAAGGTCCGCAAGCTCGGCTTCCAGGCATTCCACCTGCAGCCGCAGCGCCCCACCGCCCGAGAACACCAGGGTCACCGTCCCGGCCGGCGCCTCCGTCTCCTTGAACTCGACGGCAAGGAGATTGAGCACCGCCTCCTTCGCGTCCTGCATCACGTTGCGGCACTGGCAGGCTTCGACGCGGTCGAACCGCAGCGCGGCCAGGTGGCGGATGTAGTGCGGCGCGCCGGTCGCCGACGATCCCGTCTTCGCGGTCTCCCAATCAAAGCGGCCAAGCACCACCACCAGCCGATGTTCGGCCGGATGCCAGTGGATGTCCGCCACCTTCACGATCGAATCCTGAAGGTGTGCGGAGACGACCTCGATGTCTTCCTTGTCCAGCGCGATGAGTTTCAAGGGGGCCATGGCTAGGCTGCCGCTTTGTGTTCAATATCCGGTTGTGTCTGGCTAGGTAGCCATGGGGCCGCGAGGCTGCAAGGTGCAAGGCGACGGTTCCTTCGAATGGCTGGCGCCGTTTTCGACGACAAACTAGAACCGTCATCCTGAGGTGCGAGGCGCAAAGCGCCGAGCCTCGAAGGACGACGACTGAAGGAGAAGCGCGTGAGCGAGGACAAGACAATCGGCGTCGTCACCCGCGATGTCCTTCTCTCCGAAGACGGGCTCAGCTTTCTGCAAGGATTGGTCGCCGGGCGCTTCCCCGCCCCGCCCATCACCGAGACGATGGGCTTCACGCTCACCGAGGTGGAGAACGGACGCGCGCTGTTCGAAGGTACGGCTAGCTTCGACTACTACAACCCGATCGGCGTGGTGCATGGCGGATGGTCGGCAACGCTGCTCGATTCCGCGCTCGGCTGCGCCGTGCATTCGACGCTGAAGAAAGGCGAGGCCTACACGACGCTCGAGATCAAGGTGAACATGGTGCGCGCACGGCTCGACCACGTGCATCATCTTCCCGGCGAAGGGTTAGAGCGCCGGGCGATAAAGCCGAGCCCGGCGGCGATCAAGGCCATGCCGAGAAGATGCCGCGCCAACAGCGTTTCGCCGAGCACCAGCACGCCGAGCAGAATGGCGCTGATAGGAATGAGGAACGTGACCAGCAGCAGGTTGGTCGCGCCGGCGGTGGCGAGGATGCGGAAGTAAATGACGTAAGCAAGCGCGGTCGAGAGAAGCCCGACGCCGATCACCGCCGCCCACGTCGCCGCATGCGGCATCGCCAGGGTCCACGGCCGATCCACCAGCAGCATCAGCGGAAGCATCATCACGGTGGAGGCACTCACCTGCCCTGCGGCCGTGGCAAGCGGCGTCACGCCCATGCGCTGGAAGCGACGCCCGTAAATGCCGGCGAAGGCGTAGGACAACGCGCCGCCGAGACAGGCGAACTGCGCCAGCGCGTTCGCACCCAAGCCCTGCAGCGCGTCGGGCCCGATCATGATCGCGGCGCCTGCAAACCCAACGATGACGCCGGCGAGTTTGCGCGCGCTGAGCCTCTCGTCCTGCGTCAGTACGTGCGCGACGAGCACCGTGAAAAGCGGCGTCGTCGCGTTGAGGATCGACGCCAGGCCGCTCGCAATCTGGTGCTGCCCCCAGGCGATCAGAAAGAACGGCAGGACGTTGTTGAGCACCCCCGTGCCGAAAAACGCGCGCCACACCTTGCCGTCACGCGGCATCCGCTGGCCGAGCAGGCGCAGCAGAAGCAGAAGCGCCGCGGCGGCCAATGCAACGCGCAGCCACACCAGCGTCCACGACGGCAGTTCGCGCACCGCGACGCCGTTGAAGAAAAACGAACCGCCCCAAAGGACGGCGAGCGCCAGCAGCAAGCTCCATTCGCGCCACCCCATCACCGGCGACGGGGCGTTTTCATCCGGCGGCATGTGCCTGCACTCCACTCATCGGCCGCCACTTAAAGGCGTCGGCGCGGGAGCGGCACCCCGAATCTTGCTCGCATCCAAACGAAAATCGCCGGGACGAGCCCGGCGATGACAACGTCGCTTGAAACGCGCGATGGTTATTCGGAAACGGTCCGGCGCAGCGCCAGGGGACGGTTATGCGAGCGGGTCGCGGTGCGCATCATATGCTGGCGACCGCCGCGCTTGACGAAATCGCAGTAGGCGAAGCCGAGACCGGAAATGGCGCCGCGGAAGCTGTGCTCGCTGGTCTTCACCAGGTCGAAGCACGGCTCGATCATCAAGCCTTTGACCGAGGCGCAAATCTTCTCGCCCCGCACCTGCAAGGTGCCTGCGGGCAACCGCACGCGCCGCAGCGCTCCGCTGCCGGAAATCTGCACGGAGCCGACCACGGAACCGTCGCTGGTGATCTTACCCGCGCCGCGCGTTCCGTCGAAACAGTTGAAAGAAAAGAGTTTTCCGATAACGAAATGGCGCGCCTCGGTCGGGGTCATCTCACCCGCTGTTGCCGTACCGACAACGACCGGGGCTGCCATGGCCAGGGCAACGAACGCAATACCGAGACGCCGTACCATTCCGATTCTCCGACTATTAACCATAGGCCGCAGCGATAATGCCCCGAACTTCGTCACCTAATTCTGAACATCCGGACGGATTTTCACGACGGTGCGGCCGCGAATCTTGCCGTCCAATATGGCTTGCCCGGTTGCAATGACGTCGGCAAGGCCGATTTCGCTGGCGATCGTCCCCAATTTCGACCGATCGAGGTCGGAAGCCAAGCGTTTCCATGCTTGGCGGCGCCGCGCCTGCGGGCACATCACCGAATCGATACCCATGAGCGACACACCGCGCAAAATGAACGGCGCGACCGACGTCGGCAGATCCATGCCGCCGGCAAGGCCGCAGGCGGCGACCGCGCCGCCATATTTCGTCGTCGCCAGGATGTTGGCGAGCGTGGTCGATCCGACCGAATCGACGCCGCCGGCCCAGCGCTCCTTGCCCAGCGGCTTGCCGGGCGCGGCCAATTCGGCGCGGTCGATCAGTTCCTTGGCGCCGAGACCCTTGAGGTAATCGCCCTCCTGCGGGCGCCCGGTCGAGGCGACGACATGAAATCCAAGCTTCGCCAGCAGTGCAATCGCGACCGAGCCGACGCCGCCGGCTGCTCCGGTGACGACAACCGGGCCACGGTCCGGCGTGACGCCGCGGTCTTCCAGCGCCATCACGGCGAGCATGGCGGTGTAACCGGCGGTGCCGATCGCCATCGCCTCGCGACCGGTCATGCCAGCCGGCAGCGGCACCAGCCAGTCGCCCTTGACGCGGGACTTTTCGGCATAGGCGCCGAGATGCGTCTCCCCGGTGCCCCAACCATTGAGGATGACGCGGTTGCCGGCCTTCCACTCGGGATTGGCGGAGCTTTCGACGGTGCCGACGAAATCGATCCCCGGGATCATCGGAAAGCGGCGCACCACCGGCGCCTTGCCGGTAACGGCAAGGCCGTCCTTGTAGTTCACCGTCGACCATTCGACCGCGACGGTGACATCGCCGTCCATCAGCTCTTTCTCGTCGAAATCGACGAGGCCAACGGTCTGGCCTTTTTCAGCCTTGTCGATGCGGATTGCCTTGAAGGTCGCCACGCCGCGTCTCCTGTTCCGGGACAAGGCTTTTTGGCGTGACCTCGCGGCTGGCGCAAGGCTTTATCCGCGTATCAGGCCGGCGCGGCGGCGAGCCGTCCCACGGGTTTCTCGACGATCGGCAGGTTGATCAGCCCCGACATCACGCCGAAGGCCACGGAGAGCCACCAGACAACGTCGTAGGAGCCGGTCGCCTCGAAGGCGACGCCGCCGAGCCAAACGCCGAGGAAGCCGCCCACCTGGTGACTGAAGAAGGCGAAGCCGTAGAGCGTCGCCATCCAGCGCGTGCCGAACATCAACGCGACAAGCGACGACGTCGGCGGCACCGTCGAGAGCCACATCAGGCCGGTCACAGCACCGAAGACAAGCGCGGTCATCGGCGTCGCCGGAAGCAACACGAAGGCCACGATGGCGAGCGCACGCGTGAAGTAGATGAACGAGAGGATGTAACGCTTCGGCATACGATTGCCGAGCCAGCCAGCACCGAGCGAGCCGATGATGTTGAAGACGCCGATGACGGCGAGCGTCCAGCCGCCGATCTCGGCGCTGAGGCCGCGGTCGATCAGGTAGGACGGCATGTGCACGGTGACGAAAGCGAGTTGAAAGCCGCAGGTGAAGAAGCCAATCACCAGCAGCACGTAGCTGCGGTGTGCGAAAGCCTCCGTCAGTGTCTGCCGCAGCGATTGCGGCGCCTCCGCCGCGGTGATGGTCGCGGTGGTGCCGCGCGGCGTCGCCAGGAAGACGGAGAGCGGAATAACCGCAAGCACGATCACGGCGAAGATCATGAGCGTGTTGTCCCAGCCCTGGCTGCCGATCAGATAGACGCCAAGCGGCGAGAACAGGAACTGCCCGAGGGAGCCGGCGGCGGTGCCGGCGCCGAGTGACAGCGAACGCCACTCGCTCGGAAGGAGCTTCGCGAAGGCGGCGAGAACGATGTTGAACGAGCAGCCGGATAGGCCGAAGCCGATCAGCACGCCGGCGGTGAGGTCGAGCAATCCCGGCGTCGAGGCGTAAGCCATCAAGGCGAGGCCGGCGGAATAGAGAATGGCGCCGATGCTGAGCACCCGGATGGTGCCGTAGCGGTCGGCGATGGCGCCGGCGAACGGCTGGCCAAGGCCCCATAAGAGATTCTGAATGGCGAGCGCCAGGCCGAAAACGTCGCGGCCCCAACCATGGGCCATCGACATCGGCGTCAGGAAGAAGCCGAGCGTGCCGCGCGGGCCGAAGGTGATCGTCGCGATGGCGCAGCCTGCCAGGATGACGAGGAAGGCCGGGGCGCGCCAACTTGGCGCGGCTTTCGCGGTGGACTCGACAGACATGATGGCTCCCTGCGTCCAGCCTCGTGGCGGGCGCAGAACATAAGCAGGGAACTATCCTTCTCCCAATTCAAGTTTTTGGGCAAACGCATTCACGCCGTGCATGGCTCAGCGACCCGGCGGCGGCCGTTTCATGGGTTCCTTGGTCGGCACGTCACACCCATGTTAGCCTCACGTCACAACAAACCCGAAGGCAGGACCGTGGCTTCCACAAAGCCCAGAAGACCCACAAAGAAGCCCAGCAAGCGAGCGACAAGCGCCCCCAAGACGCGCCGCGCGCTGACACGTGCGCTGAGCGGCATTCCGCTTCGGCGTAAGACCGTCTGGGCCATCGATATGGAGTCGGCGGAGTTCAAGTCCGCCCGTCGGCGCGATCGAGCCGCAATGCGCACACCTGGCGCCGACCAAGACGGCCTGGCGTTCGTGGAAGCGGCGCTTGCCGATCCGGCGGTCGCCAAGTGGTGGAAGTAAGTCGAGGCGATATCGTTATCGTCGCATTGCCGGGCGACTACGGCAAACCTCGGCCAGCCGTCGTCGTCCAATCGCGACCTTTCCTCACCGATTTCGAAAGCGTGATCGTTTGCCCGATTACCAGCGATCCCTTGCGCCACTCGATCGCGCGCATTGTGGTGTCGGCCTCGCCCGCGAACGGCCTCGTTCATGAATCGCGCATCATGGCCGACAAGATCATGACGATCCCGAAGAAGCGCATTCCGCGTGTGATTGGTCGATTAGAACGGCCTCTACTCGACCAACTCGACTATGCGCTCGCGGCCTTGCTTGGCCTGTAGCCGCTAAAGCTTCGCGGCCATGGCGGCGGTGACGGCGGCGTGCGGCCAGGACGGCTCGTCGGAGCCGTCGCCCCATTTGCGCGGGCGATAGAAGCTGTGCAGCCCGATCTTGGAGAGGCGGCGCATCGACCGCACCCAATACGGGTAGACATAAGAAGCGTGATAGTGCGTCGCCTTGCCGACCTCCTTCACCCACAGTTTGCCGTCGAGCGTGAGATGCGCGATGCGCTTGGCACGCTCCCACTGCTCCTGCTCGGTGACGATGTCGGGAATGCCGTCGCAAGCGAAGGTGAACTGGCATGACAGATGGCGGCGCGCGTTCTGATAGACGACGCCGCAGATGTCGTCGGGATAATAGCCGGAGAAGGCGCGGTTGATGACGACCTGGGCAACGGCGATCTGGCCGCGCACCGGCTCGCTGCGTGCTTCGAAGTAGACGGCGTTGGCGAGACACTTCTCCGCCTTGGCGCGCGCCTTGGTGCTGAGGCCTAGACGCTCGGCCGGACTTTTCGGATGCGCGGCCTCCGCCGTCACCTGGCCCTTGCCGGCGACGGTGACCGCATCGCGTTCCGCCTTCGGCTTTTCGCTCAGGCTCAAGGCCGGTTCCGGCGCGGTCGGCGGCTGCGCGGCCGCCTCCATCGTAGCGCGCGGCACCATGACGATGGGCGCCTCATCCGGCCCCCAAGGCTCCACGGCGCCGATGCTGGCGCCCATCGGACCTCCATCGAAATAGACGCGGGCGACGGTGAACATGCGCGCCAGTTCACGCTCCGGCGCGGTGTCGGTCGTCGCGGAATCCGTGTCGGGCTCGTCCTGGCCGGGGCTTGGAACTTGCGGCGACATTTCGAGCGATAGCGCGATATCGAATTCCGGGAACGGCTCGAACCGGGCGGCGGCCTCAAGATCTTCCACGATACGCGCCGGCGGCGTTCCGCGCCGCGCCTCGTGGGTGACGATCAACGGGATATTGTCGGCGGGAACGACCTGCAGGCCGATCTCGGCGGGAGCCTGCGGCTCGGTTGCGGCCTGCGCCGGCGCGGCATCGGGCCGTCGCGCCGGCACCAGCCGGTCGCCCTTGAGCGCCCGATCGACCGACGGATAGTCGCGGGTGCCGCGATCGAGGCCCGCGCCGTAGCGGCGGGGGATGACACCGGTCATGTCCGAATCGGCGGAGGCGAAACTCACCCGCTCAAAGGCCGGCGGCGACGGAATTAAGGTGCCGATCGGCTGCGGCAGACTGAACGTCGCGGCGTGGATAGTGCCGAACGGCGAGGCAATGAGATGCCCGCTGCGCCAGCCGTCAGACGCCGCCGGCGGCGTTGCGACCCGAGCACCCAGATCCTGGGGGCCGATCTGAGACGGCAGGAGAAGGAAGAACAGCGCAGCAAAGCCGAAGGGCGCCAGCTCCGCTGCCCCCCTCGGCCTTGAACGCAACGCTACACTCTTCACGCCCACGCAACGCTCACAAAGCAAACGCGCACACCGACAACGTGCCCGACAGGACACTTCCATCACATTTGACGGATTAACCTTGCGATCCTGTTAATTCGCCGAAGGCCGGGCTCCCGAACCCGTGATTTGCCGTTGAATGTCACGACGATTAGTCCCGCCATAAGGTCATTTCGGCAATGCGGGCTTCGGCCCGCAGGTCGCCGCATCAACGAGGGCAGCCATGAACGTCATTCATCGCCGCGGATGGGAATTGCCAGAGGCATACGCGACGCCCGAGCATCTGGCGTTCAGCCGGCGCACGTTTCTTAGCGCGTCCCTTGGCGCCTCCGCCGGCGCAATCGCGGCGGGTCTGGCGGCGACATCGGCGCAGGCCCAGCGCGTGGCCGACCTCCCCGATCCGACCGCCGGCCTCTACCCGATCAAACGCAACGAGACGTTCACGCTCGACCGCCCGCTGACCGACGAGAAGGTGAACGCGGACTACAACAATTTCTACGAATTCGGCGCATCGAAATCGATCGGCAAACAGGCGCAGGCGCTGAAACTGCGGCCGTGGACGATCAAGCTCGACGGCATGGTGGAGAAGCCGCAGGAGATCGGCCTCGACGACCTGCTGAAGAAAGTGAAGCTTGAGGAGCGCCTCTATCGCCACCGTTGCGTCGAGGCGTGGTCGATGGCGATTCCATGGTCCGGCTTCGCGTTCAGCGAACTGCTCAAGCTGGCGGCGCCGCTGTCGTCGGCGAAGTATGTGCGCATGGAGACATTCCTCGATCGCGCC
>JAFKKS010000436.1 GCA_017304555.1 Hyphomicrobiales bacterium | reverse complement strand
CCCACAAGGGGAGAGGGTAGCCGAGCGAGCTAAGAGCGATGAGCGTCCAATCGGCGGCGTCCGATAAAGCGGTGACGGTGACCACCGCCGCCAATATCCTCTCCGTCAACAATATCGAGGTCGTTTACGACCACGTCATCCTCGTGCTCAAGGGCGTGTCGCTCGATGTCGCGAAGGGGGGCATCGTCGCGCTGCTCGGCGCCAACGGCGCGGGCAAGACCACGACGCTGAAAGCGATCTCGAACCTGCTGCATTCCGAGCGCGGCGAGGTCACCAAAGGCTCGATCATCTTCGACGGCGAAGAGGTGCAGGCCCGCTCACCGAACGAACTCGTTCGCCGCGGTTGCATCCAGGTGATGGAAGGCCGCGAATGTTTCGGCCACCTCACCATTGAGGAAAATCTACTCACCGGCGCGTTCACGCGGCGCGACGGCAATGCCGCGATCCGCGCGGACCTCGAACGCATCTACACCTACTTTCGGCGCTTGCGCGAACGGCGCCATTCGATGGCGGGCTACACCTCCGGCGGCGAGCAGCAGATGTGCGCGGTCGGGCGCGCGCTGATGTCACGCCCGAAGATGATACTGCTCGACGAGCCGTCGATGGGGCTCGCGCCGCAGATCGTCGAAGAGATCTTCGAGATCGTGCGCGCGCTCAACGAGAAGGAAGGCGTCTCCTTCCTGCTGGCGGAGCAGAACACCAATATGGCGCTGAAATATGCGCGCTACGGCTACATTCTCGAAAGCGGCCGCGTCGTGCTCGACGGCGATGCGAAGGCGCTGCGCGAAAACGAGGACGTGAAGGAATTCTACCTCGGCGCGGCGGGCGATGCCCGCAAGTCGTTTCGCAACGTGAAGCATTATAAACGGCGCAAGCGCTGGCTGGCGTGATCGATGCCGCTCGCGCTTGAAACGTGGCTCGCGTTTGCGGCCCTGTGTGTCGGTCTCGTGCTGACGCCGGGACCGAACATGGTCTACCTCGTCTCGCGCTCGTTGAGCCAGGGCTGGCGCGCCGGCGGGATTTCGCTCGCCGGCACGGCGGCGGGATTCGTGGTCTTCGTCCTTTCCGCGGCGTTCGGCCTCACGGCGATCGCGCTTGCGGTGCCGTTCGTCTACGAGGCCATCAAGTTCGCGGGCGCCGCGTATCTGTTGTGGCTGGCGTGGCCGTCGGTGAAGCCCGGCGGCGCGTCGCCCTTCGTGACGCGGCATCTGCCTTACGCGGGTGCGCGGCGGCTCTTCATGATGGGCATGCTGACGAACTTGCTCAATCCGAAGGTGGCGTTGTTCTACGTGGCCTTGCTGCCGCAATTCGTCGATCCGTCGCGCGGCGGCATGCTGGGACAGCATCTCATTCTCGGCGCGACGCAGATCGCCATCAGCATGACGGTCAACTTCATGTTCATTCTCGCAGCCGGGGCGGTCGCGACGTTCTTCGCGCGCAATCCTTTCTGGCTTGCCGTGCAGCGCTACCTGATGGGCTTCGTTCTCGGCGGCCTTGCCGTGCGGCTTGCGTTCGAGCGGAGGTGATCGATGTCGGAGCACTTTGACGCGCTGGAGACGCGCGCGCCTGCGGAGCGCGAGGCGGCGCAGTTCGCCCGGTTGCCGGATGCGATCGCGCATGCGCTGGCAGCGCCCGGATGGGCAAAGCAACTCGCCGGCGTCAACCCGAAAAAAATCACGTCGCGGCGCGAACTGGCGTCGCTGCCACTGCTGCGCAAATCGGACCTCGTGCAGTTGCAGCGAGATGATCCGCCGTTCGCCGGTTTCGCCGTCGTCGCGCCGGGAAAGGCGCGGCGTCTCTTCATGTCGCCGGGGCCGATCTTCGAGCCGGAAGGACACGGCGCTGACAGCGGCAGCGCCGCGCGCGCTCTCTTTGCTGCCGGATTTCGGCCCGGCGATATCGCGCACAACGCGTTCTCGCATCACCTGACGCCCGGCGCCTACATCATCGAAGCGGGTGCGCACGCACTCGGCTGCGCGACGATCCCCGGCGGCATCGGCAACACCGAGCAGCAGATCGAGGCGATCGCGCATTACCGCGCCAGCGGCTACATTGGTACGCCCGATTTCCTGAAGATCATCCTCGACGCCGCCGGCAAGACCGGCAAGGACGTCTCGCCGCTCAGGCGCGCGTTGATGTCCGGCGCGGCGCTGCCGGCGTCACTGCGCGACGAGCTTGCCGGGCGCGGCGTGACCGCGATGCAGTGCTACGCGATCGCGGAGGTCGGCGTCGTCGCTTACGAGAGCGAGGCGCGGGAAGGATTGATCGTCAACGAGCACGTGATCGTCGAGATCGTGCGGCCGGGAACCGGCGAGCCGGTGCCGGACGGCGAAGTCGGCGAGGTGGTGGTGACCTCCTTCGACCCGGACTATCCGATGATCCGCCTCGCGACCGGCGACCTTTCGGCGGTGCTGGCGGGAGTATCGCCATGCGGGCGCACCAATATGCGCATCAAGGGATGGATGGGGCGCGCCGACCAGACCGCCAAGGTGAAGGGCATGTTCGTGCGGCCGGAGCAAGTCGCCGAGATCGCCAAGCGGCATCCGGAGGCGCTGCGGCTGCGTCTCGTCGTCACGCGCGCCAACGAGCAGGATGCGATGACGCTGCATGTCGAATGCGCGCAGCCCTCCGATGCGCTTGCGGCGGCGCTGACGGAGGCGCTGCAGGCGGCGACCAAGGTGCGTGGGACGGTGACGCTTGCCGCGCCCGGTTCGCTGCCGAACGACGGCAAGGTGATCGCCGACGAACGGCCTGTGGGGTAGTTCGCGCCTGACCTGATGGTCCTTCTCCGTCATCCTGAGGTGCGAGGCGCGTTTTGCGCCGAGCCTCGAAGGACGACGGCCCGTGCTTGTGGCCATCCTTCGAGGCTCGCCGACTGCGTCGGCTCACACCTCAGGATGACGGCTGTGAGTGCCTCCTCGACACTCACTCCGCCTTCACGCGGCCCTCGACGCCGGTGCGGATCGTGCCGAGCGCTTCGAGATGCTCCATCACCGCCGGCGCGAGCAGCGGCGCGTCGTAGTCGGGCGTGATGCGGTCGGCGTTCTGGAACATGGTGTAGTCGTCGCCGCCGCGCGCGATGAAGTCGTTGATGGCGACGCGGTAGCGGCGCTTGTCGTCGAGCGGCGCGCCGTCGACGGTGATGGCGGTGATGCGTTGCCCGGCCGGCCGGGACGGGTCGAACCGCACCGTCATGCCGGAGACTTGCGGAAACCGTCCGCTCGGCGTGGGGAGCTTCGCAAGTCCGTTCTCCATTGCGGCGCGCAGGCCGGCGCCGTCGATCGAGACGACGACGATGCGGTTGCCGAACGGCAGTTCGGAGAGGACGTCCTGCCGCGTGATCACGAGGCCGGCGGGATAGACCTTGCCGGCGCGGATGCCGCCGCCGTTCATCACTGCCACGTCGGCATGCGTCTGGAGCCGCATCGCGTCGGCGATGAGATTGCCGACCGCGGCTTCCCCGGTGCGGAGCGTAGCGCTGCGCGTATCAAGCTCGATGGCGGAGGTCGCCAGCGGCGTTTTCAGCTCCCGCTCCAGCCGTGCCTGGAAGCCGGCGACGACCGTGGCGACCTCCGGGTCGGGCGTCACCGTCGCGGTGTCGATGATGCGGAACTGCGGCCACCACTTCGTGGCGCGCTTGCCGTCCTTCTCGCTCACCGTGATCGCGACGTCGATCGCGGTGACGTAATGCGCGTCGTAGCTCGACTCGACGATGGCGGAACGCTCGTCGTGAGTGATGAAGAGGTCGTGCGTGTGCCCGGTCAGCATCAGGTCGGCGGCGCGCGTGAACTGCAGCGCGAGGCTGTCGCCGCGGTCGCAATGCATCACGGCGACTATGAAGTCGGCGCCTTCCTGCCGCAGCGTCGCGGCCTGCGCCTTGGTCGTCTCGAGCGTGCTGGCGAAGCGCAAGTCCTCGGTCGAGGAGGTCTTGGGCGAGCGCTCGTAGGCGAGCCCGGTCAGGCCGATCCTGACGCCGTCGATCTCGACGATCGCGCGATCCTTGAAGGCCGGGAGCGTGGCGCCGTCGGCGGCCCGCAGGTTCGCGGCATAGAGGGGAAATTTCGCTTCCGCCATGCGCTCGAGAAACGTCGCCTTGCCGAAATCGAACTCGTGGTTGCCGGGCGCGAAGATGTCGGGCCGGATCATGTTGGTCAGCGTGACGATATGCGCGCCGCGATCGAGGCCCGACATCAGCGAGGGGGAAAGCGTGTCGCCGCCATGCGCGAAGACGACGTGGCCGCCCTTGGCGCGCTCGGCCTTGACGACAGCCGCAAGCCGGGCGAAGCCGCCACGCGTCTTTCCGTCGCTGCCCTCCTGCGCATCCATGAGGTAGATGTCGTTGGTGAGGACGAAGGTCACGGTTGTGGAGGCGACCGTTTGCGCCCGCGCGAACGTCGTCCGCACGGTGGCCAGCAAGGCGCCGAGCCAGGTCAAAAAGCGGCGACGCGTCAAATGCATGCTATTCCCCGCAGGACGTGCCGCTGCCATATCATGGGACCGAACCCGCGCGCCAACCGACCGATGCTCTTATCATGAACGACATGACACCCATGCCGCCCCCGCCTGTGACAAAAAGCGGGGCCGTCGGCGTCCTCCTGGTCAATCTCGGGACGCCTGACGCGACCGACTACTGGTCGATGCGGCGGTATCTCAAGGAGTTCCTGTCGGACACGCGCGTGATCGAGGAGAACCGCACCAAGTGGTGGCTGGTGCTCAACCTGATCATTCTGTCGGTGCGGCCGGGCCGCAAGGGGCGCGACTACGACGGCATCTGGAACAAGGAGCGCGACGAGTCGCCGCTCAAGACCATCACGCGCGGGCAGGCGGAGAAGCTTGCCGCCATGCTCGGCGCTTCGGACACGCCGGTGATCGTCGATTGGGCGATGCGCTACGGCAATCCGTCGATCGCGGAGCGGGTCGAAGCGCTGGCGGCGGCAGGGTGTTCGCGCCTCCTGGTCGTGCCGCTCTATCCGCAATATGCGGCGGCGACGAGCGCGACCGTCTGCGACAAGGTGTTCGAGAAGCTTGCCGCCATGCGGGCGCAGCCCGTGTTGCGCGTGGCGCCGCCTTACTATCAAGACCCGGTCTATATCGACGCTCTGGCGAAATCGCTGGAGCAGGGGCTTGCCGCGCTCAGCTTCACGCCGGAGATCATTCTCGCCTCGTTCCACGGGGTGCCGAAGGACTACATCACCCTCGGCGACCCCTATCGCGATCAATGCATCGAGACGGTGCGGCTGCTGCGCGCGCGGCTGGGGATGAGCGAAGAGCGCTTGATGCTCACCTTCCAGTCACGGTTCGGGCCGGAGGAGTGGCTGCAGCCTTACACCGACATGACGGTGAAGGCGCTGGCTGCGCAAGGCGTGAAGAATCTCGCGGTGATCACGCCGGGGTTCGCCGCCGATTGCCTGGAGACGCTCGAAGAGATCGCGGTCGAGAATGCGGAATTCTTCAAGCATGGCGGCGGTGAGAACTTTGCCGCCATTCCCTGCCTCAACGACAGTGATCTCGGCGTCCGCGTCATCCGCGAGGTGGTGCAGCGTGAGCTGATGGGCTGGGTGTCGCTGGCGCGGTGACGGGCAAGCCGTTAGAATCGGGAGAATGGATTTCAGCGCAGACGCACCAGAGGGGAGACGATCTTTGATCCACGTTCTTGCGATTATCACCACCAAGCCCGGCCAACGCGACAAGGTCCTGGAAATCTTCCGCGCCAACGTACCGGCCGTGCATGCGGAAAAGGGCTGTATCGAATACGGCGCGACCGTCGACGCCGACGGCATCGGTTCGGTGCAGACAAAATTCGGACCCGACACTTTCGTCGTCGTCGAGAAGTGGGAGAGCGCGGAGACGCTCAAGGCGCATGGCGCCTCGCCGCACATGGCCGCCTACGGCGCCAAGACCAAGGAGATGCTGGCAAGCCGCGTCATCCACGTGCTTTCGCCGGCGTAAGGCCGCTTCAATTTTCTGGGTGTCGTCCCCGCGAAAGCGGGGACCCAGTACGCCGTGTGCTTTCGATTGCAATGAAGGCCAGTGAGTACTGGATGCCCGCCGGAGCCTGTACTCGGGCTGGCCGAAGGCCAGGCCCGGGTGCGGGCATGACCACCGTTAATTTGAACCAAAGCCGGCCACGCAGCGACTAAAGCGGACACGGAATGTCGCGGCGGCCGGCGCTTGTCGGCGTTCGCGCGGCGTTCCACAATGGCCGTTCTGAAAGGGGGCGCTATGTTTCCGTTAGGTCTCGACGTTTTCGTCGTCGTCATCGTCCTTTTGGCGGTGCTGACGCTGTTCGCCGGCGTCAAAACGGTGACGCAAGGCTATCAATGGACGGTCGAGCGCTTCGGCCGCTACACGCGCACGCTCTCGCCCGGCCTCAATCTCATCGTGCCCTATTTCGATCGCATCGGGCACAAGATGAATGTGATGGAGCAGGTGATCGAGATCCCGCAGCAGGATGTCATCACCCGCGACAACGCGACGGTGACCGTCGACGGCATCGCCTTCTTTCAGGTCATCGACGCCGCCAAGGCGAGCTACGAAGTCGCGCATCTCGACAACGCGATCATCCAGCTCACCATGACCAACATCCGCTCGGTCATGGGCTCGATGGACCTCGACCAGATGCTGTCGCATCGCGACGAGATCAACGAGCGGCTGTTGCGTGTGGTCGACGCCGCCGTTGCGCCCTGGGGCGTGAAGGTCAACCGGATCGAGATCAAGGACATCGTGCCGCCGAAGGATCTCATCGCCTCGATGGCGCGGCAGATGAAGGCGGAGCGCGACAAGCGCGCCGAAATTCTCACCGCCGAGGGGCAGCGCCAGTCGGAAATCCTGCGCGCCGAGGGCGCCAAGCAATCGCAGATCCTTGAGGCCGAAGGCCGCAAGGAGGCCGCGTTCCGCGACGCCGAAGCGCGCGAGCGTCTGGCGCAGGCGGAAGCCAAGGCGACGGAGATGGTCAGTG
>JAFKKS010000541.1 GCA_017304555.1 Hyphomicrobiales bacterium | reverse complement strand
CCGCAAGCGGATGCGCCGAATAGGTGTAGCCGTGGAACAGTTCCGGCATGTGCTCGGCGCCGCCCTGCATGAAAGCATCGTAGATCATGCCGCGGGCGACGACGCCGCCCATCGGCACGGCGCCCGACGTGACGCCCTTCGCGAACGTCATCAGGTCGGGCACGACGCCGTAACGCTCGGCGGCGAAGGCGTGACCGAGGCGGCCATAACCGGTGATAACCTCGTCGAAAATCAGCAGAATGCCGTATTTGTCGCAAATCTGGCGCAGGCGCTTGAGGTAACCCTGCGGCGCGGGCAACACACCGGTCGAGCCCGCCATCGGTTCGACGATGACGGCGGCGATGGTCGAAGCGTCATGCAGCGCGACGATGCGCTCGAGATCGTCAGCGAGATGCGCGGACGATGCCGCCGACCGAAATGCCGCCGAAGCCGACGCCGTGATAGCCACGCTCGCGGCCGATGAGGCGCGTACGGCTGCTCTGTCCCTTGGCGTGATGGTAGGCGAGCGCGATCTTGAGCGCGGTGTCGACCGCCTCCGAGCCCGAATTGGTGAAGAACACATGGTCGAGGTCGCCCGGCGCCAGCGCTGCGATGCGGCTCGCAAGCTCGAACGACTTCGGATGCGCGAACTGGAACGGCGGAGCGTAGTCGATCTCGGCCGCCGACTGCTGGATGGCAGCGACGATCGAATCGCGGTTATGGCCGGCGTTGGTGCACCACATGCCGGCGGAGCCGTCCATGATCGCGCGGCCGTCCGGCGTGTAATAATTCATACCCTTGGCGCGGGTGACGAAACGCGGCCGCTTCTTGAAAGCGCGATTGGGGGTGAAAGGTACCCAGAACGACTCAAGATCGTTCGGGACGCTGGATGCGTAATCGCGGTTCTCAGCAAGCGACATGGGAACACTCCTCGAAATGCAAAAATGGCCGGCGAAGGGGCTGGCCTCTCTCTAGCAGGAAATCCGCGCGGTCGAAAGAGGTTAAACTTTGACATCGCTGTCAAGGTCAAGCGTTTCTTTCTGGGGATGTCATGCGTATCGGAGAACTGGCTCGCCGCACCGGTGTCAGTGAGCGGATGCTGCGGTATTACGAGAACGAAGGTCTCCTCAATCCGAGGAGGACCGATTCGGGCTACCGCGAATACGGTTCCGACGAAGTAGACGCCGCACAGCGCATCCGCACGCTCAGCGCGGCAGGTTTGAAGATCAGCAGTATCCGGCTATTGCTGCCTTGTGTACTCGGTGAGAAACCGGTGTTTCATCCATGCGTAGAGGCGCGCGCGTTGCTGCGCGGTGAAGTCGAAAAGCTCGACGTTCGGCTGCGCGAACTCAGTGAAACGCGAGAAGTCGTTGCGAGGCTGCTCAATGCGGTCGATACCAACGAGACATTGGCGCTCTAACAGTTGCGTAGGTTCGAGTACTGATGCACCGCCGCTGGGCGAGACCGATCGAGTTGACGTGTTTCGATCGAGGGTGGAAGCAAATGCTTCGGATCACCGTCCAGAAAATGTCTCCACGAACGACCGTAATCGAGCGT
>JAFKKS010000435.1 GCA_017304555.1 Hyphomicrobiales bacterium | reverse complement strand
GAGGCTGAACGAAAGTGAATGTCACGCAACTTCACGATCTACCGACCCCAAACTCATACCCCCGCCCCCTCGGGCATTACCAGAAACCATCATTAATTCAATAGGTTACCGCATGCGACGCGGTTGATGCACAACCATCCGTCCGGCGACACGACGCCGTCACGCGCCGACATCCAGATGACGAAAGAGATTCAGACGATCGCGCAGCCGATGGGGATCGCGCTGCACGACCACATCATCGTCGGCCGTGACGGACACGCGAGCTTCCGGGGGCTGAAACTGATTTGAAGCGTGGAGGAAACGTCATGCCCGCACTTGTTGCGGGCATCGACGTCTTTCTTGTCTTAATCTCGATCTCGCAAGCAAGACGTGGATGGCCGGGACAAAAGGGCGTTTACGCCCGTCTTCGACGGACTACGCCCGGCCATGACGTGCGTGAGAGGTACTGCGCGACTTTCGCCTACCGCCGCATCAATTGCAGCGGCTCGGTGCCGCGCGGGATGCGCTGCCATGCGCCGGCGTCATCCTCCTCGAAGCGCCAGGCGTCGCCGGCCTTCGAGGTGAACACGAGCTGGCCGCGGTCCATCTCCCAGCTCACCGGAGCGAAGTCGGTGATCAGGGAATCGCAGCCGGGCTTGATTTTCATGGCAAGCGCATTGGTCACGCTCTTGACCAGAGAGATGCGGCAGATCGGCTTACCGTCCGCATGCGCGAAGGCCCACTCGCCCGCCATCTGCTCGGCGGTCTTGCCGCTGTCGGCGGCTTCGGCGGCGGTGCTTTGCAGGAACAAGAGCCCTTCGCCCGGCCGCTCACCCTCGTAAAGTCCGCCTTCGACTTCCGAGACTTCGAGAACGGCTTTGCCTTTGCTGTCGAGAAAGCGCAGCGCCTCCTTGTCGCCAATGACCCAGGCCACTGCGGACTTCGTGAACGGAAACATCGCCGCGCATTTCTCGTCCCACTGCAGCGCGTGGGCGGAACCGGCGGCATCGCTGCGCAAGGTGACCGTGCACGTGCGGTCACGGTCGGCGTTCGACATCTCCCAGGCGCCGAGGACTGCTTTGGCGCCGTCTTCGGCAGCGGCGGGTTGGGCGGGAGCGGATTGGGCGGGGGTGGGCTGTGCCGCGGATTGGGCGAGAGCGCCGCCGGCAAGGGCCGGCAGCAGCGTCGCGGTGAACAGCATTCCGGCAAGCAGCGCAACTCGGAAGCGCATGGCGTCTCCTCGGCGCTCTCGCGCCTCTCATTTTCGCTTGGACGGCGTCTCTGCAACGGGGGTCAGCGGTGCTTTTCCTGCCTGCCAAGCAACAAGGTTGTCGACGACCAGTTGTTCCATGGCGCGCCGGGTGTGAACCGAAGCTGAACCGACATGCGGCAGAAGCACCACATTCGTCATGTCCTTCAACGCCTGCGGCACATGCGGCTCCTTGACGAACACGTCGAGCCCGGCGGCCGCGATGGTCTTGTTCGTCAGCGCCGCGATCAGCGCATCCTCGTCGACGACGGAGCCGCGCGCCATATTGATCAGGATACCGTTCGGCCCGAGCGCCTCGAGCACCTTGGCGTTGATCAGGTTCTTGGTCGCCGCGCCGCCGGGCGTGATGACGACCAGCGTGTCGACGTCGCGCGCCATCGCCACCAGGTCGGCATAGTACTTGTAGTTGACGTCCTTCACCCGGTTGCGGGCGTGATAGGCGACCGGCAGCAGCATGGCGTCGAGGCGCCGCGCAATGGCGCGCCCGATGCGGCCGAGGCCGACGATGCCGATCTTGCGATCGCGCAGCGAGTGCGACAGCTTGTAGTCGCCCTGCTTCTCCCATTCGCCAGAGCGGGCATACCGGTCGGCCTGGATGAAATCGCGAGTCGTCGCGAGGAGAAGGCCAAGCGTGGTGTCGGCGACTTCTTCGTTCAGGACGTCCGGCGTGTTAGTCACCATGATGTCGTGGGCGGCGGCGTATTTCGCGTCGACATTGTCGTAGCCGACGCCGAAATTGGACACGATCTCGAGCTTCGGGAGCTTCGCCATCGTTGCGCCGCTGATGGCGCCAGGATGTCCGCCCACCGCGACATACCGCAGCGTCGGAGCCAGCTTTGTCGTCATGGCGTCGTCGACGTCCTCCGGCCTGGG
The DNA here is from genome assembly GCA_017304555.1 of Hyphomicrobiales bacterium. Taxonomy (GTDB): domain Bacteria; phylum Pseudomonadota; class Alphaproteobacteria; order Rhizobiales; family Xanthobacteraceae; genus JAFKKS01. Next base: position 4,852 of record JAFKKS010000435.1, on the reverse strand, counting down.
CGCGTGGTGGATGACGAACGCCTTATTCAGTTCGGTGAAAAGATGATCACGATGCGGACCGATGAATAGGACGTCGGCCTTGTCGTTGGCCATAGTGCTTACCCCTTAGAAAGAACCGGCAGGAACATCCGCGAACGCGGGAATGCGGCGGCACCATGATGCCAAGCAGCCAGTTTGCCAAGGGGCAAGGGCGTGAAACGGGCTGAGCTTTGCGTGAAAAGCCTGCGCCGATACGGGCTTTCGCGCGGCGCGCTGCTCGCCGACCGGTAAGTGCAACTTTTGCGCTTGATTTCTTTCGCTACGCAGCAACAATGGCCGCCAAAATACGTGGCGGCGGATCGCTTCGGCGGTTCGGACCAAGCCACGAGGTTCTGGGAGGGTTTTGATGGCGTCCGTGCTTGTTAGTGACGTGCGTAAGGCTTTTGGCGCAACGCAGGTCATTCACGGCGTAGATATTTCCATAGAAGACGGTGAGTTCGTGGTTCTCGTCGGCCCTTCCGGGTGCGGAAAGTCGACGCTGCTGCGCATGATCGCCGGGCTGGAAAATATTACCGGAGGCGAAATCCGCATCGGCGACCGCGTGGTCAACCACGTGCCGCCGAAAGAGCGCGACATCGCCATGGTGTTCCAGAACTACGCGCTCTATCCGCACATGACGGTGTCGGCCAATATGGGCTTCTCGCTGCGGCTGCGGAACGCGCCGAAGGCGGACATCGACACGCGGGTGAAGCGCGCCGCGGAGATTCTCGGCTTGGTTCCGTATCTCGATCGTTTCCCGCGGCAACTCTCCGGCGGCCAGCGCCAGCGCGTGGCCATGGGGCGCGCGATCGTACGCGATCCGCAGGTCTTCCTGTTCGACGAGCCGCTGTCGAACCTCGACGCTAAGCTGCGCGTCGCGATGCGCACCGAGATCAAGGAACTGCATCAGCGCCTCAAGACGACGACCGTCTACGTCACGCACGATCAGATCGAGGCGATGACGATGGCCGACAAGATCGTCGTCATGCATGACGGCATCGTCGAGCAGATCGGCGCGCCGCTCGACCTTTACGATCGTCCGGCCAATCTGTTCGTCGCGGGCTTCATCGGCTCGCCGTCGATGAATTTCCTTAAAGGTACGATCCGCGCCAACGGCAGCGCCTCGTTCGAGGGGCCGCATGGCGTGAAGCTGCCGCTTACCGGCACACCCGACGCGTGGAACGGGCGGCCGGCGATCTACGGCGTGCGGCCGGAGCATTTCGTGATCGCGGACGATGGCGCGGAAGCGGAAGTGCAGGTCGTCGAACCGACCGGCTCGGAGACGCAGGTCGTCGCCAAGATCGGCGGCGAGGACATCATCGCGGTGTTCCGCGAGCGTCATCAATTCAGGCCAGGCGACAAAGTCCGCCTGCGGCCGGAGATCAAGCTGGTGCATCTGTTCGACGGCGAAGCCGGACAGCGGCTGAGCGCCTAAGAAAACTGTACAAGCGGCGCCAACAAGCCGCTCGCGATGCGCACGATTTCAACGGGAGGATGAGGAATGACGAACTTTACACGCCGCGCCTTGGTGAAAGGCGCAACGGCCGCCGGCGCTTTGACCGCGCTGAGCGGTCCGGCCCTGCTGGATTGGGCGAAAGCCTGGGCGCAAACGGCGCCCTGGAAACCGGAGAAGGACGCGAAGCTTTCGATGCTCCGCTGGAAGTACTTCGTGCAGGCGGAAGACGACGCCTTCGTGAAGCTGTGTGAGGCCTTCACCAAGGCGACGGGCGTGAAGGTCGAGATCTCGCGCGAATCCTACGAGGACGTGCAGCCGAAGGCATCGGTCGCGGCCAACACCGGCACCGGGCCGGACCTGTTCTGGGGCCTCTATTCGCTGCCGCACCTGTTCCCGCAGAAGTGCATGGATGTCTCAGACGTCGCCGACTATCTCGGCAAGAAGTACGGCGGCTGGGTTGAGAGCGCCGTCAAGTACGGCCACAGCGGCAACAAGTGGATCTGCATTCCGATCTGCTATTCCGGCGCGCTGATGAACTATCGCATCGAGGCCTCGAAGAAGGCCGGCTTCTCGAAATTCCCCGACAAGCTCGATTCCTTCCTCGAATACGCGAAGGCGATGAAGAAGAACAACACGCCGGGCGGCTTTGCGCTCGGCCACGCGTCGGGCGACGGCAACAGCTGGGCGCATTGGTGCCTGTGGTCGCACGGCGGCAATTCCGTCGACAAGGACGACAAGGTCATCATCAACTCGCCGGAGACGGCGAAGGCGCTGGAATACGCCAAGCAACTCTACGAAAACATGATTCCCGGCACCGCCGCATGGAACGACTCCTCCAATAACAAGGCGTTCCTCGCGAGCGAAATCTATTGGACCAATAACGGCATCTCGATCTACGTCGCGGCGCAGAACAGCGCCAAGCAGATCGCCGAGGACATGGATCACGCCTACTTCCCCGTCGGCCCGAGCGGCAAGCCGACGGAGCTGCATCTGATGTATCCGGTGCTGGCGATGACCTACACGAAATACCCGCAGGCCTGTAAGGCGCTGATGGCGTTCATGCTGGAGGCGGACAATTTCAATCCGTGGATCCAGTCGGCGAAGGGCTATCTCACGCATTGCCTCAACGCCTATGACGCGAACCCGGTGTGGACCGCCGACCCGAAGGCGACGCCGTTCCGCGATGTCGCCAAGCGTACGCTGACGGCCGGCGGCTTGGGCTCCGTCGGTGAGAAGGCGGCGACGGCGATCTCCGACTTCGTGATCATCGACATGTTCGCCAACTACTGCACCGGCCGCGAGGACGTGAAGACGTCGATCGCCAATGCCGAACGGCAACTGAAGCGGATCTATCGCTGATCCGGGAAATCCTGAGCGCTGCGTGCGACGTGGCGCTCAGGGCCGATCATTGCCGCGCGGCGAGAGCCGGCCGGCGATGCTGCAAGTGGCAACGCCGGTCTGCAATGCAACACTAGGAAGGTGAATGGCCGATATTGCGCTGAAAACGGGGACCGCACGCGCCGCTCCGCCTGACGTGAGCGCGTGGCAGCGGCTGCGCGCCAACAAGAACTGGCTCGGCCTCTGGTTCATGCTGCCGACGGCCGCATTCCTCATTCTGTTTCTGGCTTATCCGCTCGGACTCGGCGTCTGGTTGTCGTTCACCGACTCGCGGCTCGGGCGCGGCGGCGTTTTCGTCGGCCTCGAGAACTATATTTTCCTCTGGGACGATTCCGTCTTCTGGCTCTCGGTCTTCAACACGATCCTGTACACGACCGTCGCGAGCGTCATCAAATTCGCCATCGGGCTCTATCTCGCGCTGCTGCTCAACGAGCATCTGCCGTTCAAGGCGATCATCCGCGCCGTCGTGCTGATCCCCTTCATCGTGCCGACGGTGCTCTCGGCCATCGCCTTCTGGTGGCTGTTCGACCCGCAGTTTTCCGTGATCTCCTGGTCGCTGCGGAAGATGGGCTTCATCACCGAGAACATCAATTTCCTCGGCGATCCGTGGAACGCGCGCTGGTCGGTGATTTTCGCCAATATCTGGCGCGGCGTTCCCTTCGTCGCGATCACCTTGCTCGCCGGCCTGCAGACGGTCTCGCCCTCGCTCTACGAAGCCGCGACGCTCGACGGCGCATCGACCTGGCAGCGCTTCCGCCACATCACCTATCCGCTGCTCACCCCGATCATCGCGGTGGTGATGACATTCTCGGTGCTGTTCACCTTCACCGACTTCCAGCTCATCTGGGTGATGACGCGCGGCGGGCCGGTGAACGCCACGCATCTGATGGCGACGTTCTCCTATCAGCGCGCGATCATGAGCGGCTATCTCGGAGAGGGCGCCGCTATCGCGACGGCGATGATTCCGTTCCTGCTCGGGGCCATTCTCGTCTCCTGGTTTGGCCTGCAACGGCGCAAGTGGCAACAGGGCGGCGACAATGACTGACGCGCTCGCGCAAAAAGTGGCGACCCCTCGCGCCATCCTGACGGCCGAGTCGGCCGACCATACGGAAGGCATGAGCTATCTGCAGAGCCTGCCGCGCCGGCTGGTGACGCTGTATCTGCCGCTGTCGCTCATCCTGTTCGTGTTGCTGTTCCCGTTTTATTGGATGGCGCTGACCTCCATCAAACCCGACGAGCAGCTTCTCGACCTCGACACCTACAGCCCGTTCTGGACGTGGAACCCGACGTTCAAGCATATCGCCAAGCTGCTGTTCGAGACGCAGTATCCGACCTGGCTGTGGAACACGATGTTTGTTGCGGTCTGCGCCACGGCGCTGTCGATCTTCGCCAGCGTGCTCGCCGCGTACGCGATCGTGCGTCTGCGCTTTCGCGGCGCGAACTTGACCGGCGGCCTGATCTTCCTCGCCTATCTCGTGCCGCCGTCGATTCTGTTCATCCCGTTGTCGACAGTGGTCTATCAGTACGGCCTGTTCGACACGCCGTTCGCGCTGATCCTCACCTATCCCACGATCTTGATTCCGTTCTCGACGTGGTTGCTGATGGGGTACTTCAAGACCATCCCCTACGAACTCGAGGAATGCGCGCTGATCGACGGCGCGAGTCGCTGGCAGATTCTGATGCGGATCGTGTTGCCGTTGGCGGTGCCGGGGCTGATCTCCGCTTTCATCTTCTGCTTCACGCTGTGCTGGAACGAGTTCATCTACGCGCTGACTTTCATCTCCTCCACGCAGTACAAGACGGTGCCGGTCGCGATCGTGACCGCGCTGGTCGACGGCGACATCTATCGCTGGGGTTCACTGATGGCGGGCGCGATGATCGGCTCGCTGCCGCTCGTCATCCTCTATGCCTTCTTCGTCGAGCACTACGTATCGGCAATGACCGGCGCGGTGAAGGAATAGCGGTACGCTAGTCGTCGTC
>JAFKKS010000434.1:4971-11962 GCA_017304555.1 Hyphomicrobiales bacterium | reverse complement strand
GTTCGGGCTCGACCACATAGGAAATCAGATACTGATCCAGCCGGCTCCAATCCTCGCCGATAGTGCCGATCAGCCGCTCTAAGGCTTCACGCGCATAGGCCAGCGACCACACCGTGCGCTGTGCGAACCTCACATGGCTCCGCACTGTCTTACGTCTCTGCGCCGTGTAAGCCGACAGCAAGTCGTAAAGCGTCGCCGACCACTCCGGATGCTTGATCGCGGTGACCGGCTGCGGCATGCCGCGCGCAAAGACATCGCGCCCCAATTGCGGCCGTTCGGTGAGGCTGACCGCGGCGGCGCGAAAAGCCTCCAGACGCTTCAGGCGGAACGCCAACGACGCGGCAAGCTCAGCGGCCGTCGGCCCCTCCCCGTCCTCCTTCTCAGACGGGATCAGCAACCGCGATTTGAGGTAGGCGAGCCAGGCCGCCATGACGAGATAATCGGCGGCAAGCTCAAGGTGATGTGCACGCGCTTCCTCAATGAAGGCCAAGTATTGATCAGCCAGCGCGAGGATCGAAATCCGCGTCAGATCGACCTTCTGCTGGCGCGCAAGCTGCAGAAGCAGATCAAGCGGGCCCTCGAAGCCGGCGACATCGACGATGAGCGTCGGCTCCTCGACGACGGGCTGCGGGGGTTGAGGACTCTCGAACGGAATTACTTCAGACGTCATGTCGCGGCTGCTGAGTCGGAGATTCGTCCCATCATAGACGAAAACTCCGCTCGCGCCGCCGCGACATCGATATCTACAGGCTTCTTGCACTGCCGAAGTGCCGCCGCGGCCCGCTCCAAAGCACGGCCCGCGAGCAGTGGCGTTTCCGCCGCCACGCTCTGCATTTCGTCAAATCGCCCGTTGCAATGCAGGACGAGGTCGCAACCGGCTCGGAACGAGGCCCGCGTGCGCTCCGCCAAGGTTCCGCTGAGCGCGCCCATGGACAGGTCGTCGCTCATCAGAGCGCCGTCGAAGCCGATGAAACCGCGGATGACTTCCTCGATCACGGTCGGCGAGGTCGTCGCGGGCGCCGCCGGATCGACAGCGGTATAAACGACATGCGCCGTCATCCCGAGCGGAAGATCAGCGAGCGGCCGGAACGCCGCGAAATCGGTGGCTTCGAGCGTGGCACGATCCTCGCCGACGACTGGCAGGCCCTCGTGGCTGTCGGCGTTGGCGCGGCCATGGCCCGGCAGGTGCTTCAGGACCGGAAGGACGCCCGCATCCAGCAAGCCGTCGCTGACCGCGCGCGCGATCGCCGCGACTTTCACCGGATTATTGCCATAGGCGCGATCGCCGATCACGGGATTGGCGCCGGCGACTGGCACATCCGCCAGTGGCAGACAGTCGACATTGATGCCGAGCGCCTCAAGGTCTTGCGCGATGAGGCGGGCCCCAAGGCGCGCTGCGGCAAGACCGACATCGCGGTCCTGATCGTAGAGGACGGAATAGACGCGGCCAGGCGGATAAGCCGACCAGTGCGGCGGCCCGAGCCGCTGCACACGCCCGCCCTCCTGATCAATCAGCACCGGGGCGTCGTCGCGGCCGACCGCCTCACGGAACGCATCGACGAGACGCCTGATCTGGTCCGGCGTCTCAATGTTCCGGCGGAAAAGAATAAGCCCCCACGGGAGCGTCTCGCGTAGGAAGGCCCACTCGTCGGCAGTCAGCGCCAAACCCTCGACGCCGGTGATGAATGCGCGCGCGCTCATGCATCAACGCCGATCGGCCGACATCCCGCCAACGCGAAGCATCAATTCTTCTGAACGATGCACTGTCCGCCGGCCGACTTCAGATTTCCGCAGAAATCGTTGGCCTCGTCGGCGGCGGCGAACGGACCGACCTGGGCGCGATAGTAGATGCCCTTGTCACCCAGATCGACGCGACGGATCAGCGGCTGACGATTGCCGAGCACGCTCGGATATTTCGCCTGCAGGCCACGGAACGCCGACTGCGCCTCGGCTTCGCTTTTGTTCGAGACGAGTTGGACGACGTAGCTTCCCGCCGGGACCGCTTGCTGGCTCGGCGGCAGCGCCACCGTGCGCGTCGGCTGAGCGGCGGGGGCAGGAGCGGCACGGGTCGGTACCGCCCGCGGGGTCGGAGGCGGTTCCTGCGGTTGCGCCTGCGGCGCAGGAGCCGCGGCGGCAACACGCGCACCGGACGAGACCGGAGCGCCCGAAGCGTCGGTGATGATCGAGCCATCCGGCCGGATCGCGAAGGTGCGAACCTTGCGCGGCTCGCTGGTGCTACCTGCGGTATTGCCGTTGTTCTCGGCCGACGTCGAAGCCGTATTCTGCTTCACGTCCATCGGCTGCTCTTCGCGCGAAACCACCCGCTCGCCTTGGGTCTTGTCCGCACGGTCGTAGATCGCTTTGTTGGCCTGATCGCCGGCATTCTGCGGCGGCGTAATCTTGTTGGGACCGCCTTGCGCGTTGATGACCGGCGGCTGGCTGTGACTGCCGCCGCTCCAGCTGCGATAGCCGAACGCAGCGGCCGTCCCGATCAGTGCGACGCAGATGATGGCGGCGACCGTGATCAATCCGCCGCGCCGGCGTTCCTTCACCGGCGGCTGGTCATAGGCATCTTCGCCGTAATGGCCGGCCTGCTCGTATTGCTCATTTGCATACGGATCGGCGACCACGTCCTGCGCGTAGTCGGGATCGGCCGTCGCCGGCTGAGGCTCGGCGTATTGCTGCTGGCGCGTATAAGCCGCCGACTGCGAGTCGCGCGCCGTCGGCGCCGCAGCCGGCTGGGCGTATGACGCCTGATCGTAGTCTTCGTATTGGCGTTGGGCATGCCGCGCGGCGCGCACATTCTGTGGGCGCGTGCTCGCGTAGTCTTGCTCATCGCCGTAGTCGGCCGACGTGCGCCGCGTGGCGCGCGCATCGTCACGCCCGCTATACGTGCCGCGCAGTTCGTCCTCGATCGACTGCGACGCACGCCACGATGAACTCGTAGAGCCGGTGTCGGTGTGACGCGGCGTCGGGTCAACCGCGGGTGTCGTCGGCTCGCTATAGCGTGGATTGCCCCGCGCCAACGGGCGGCTGGCGCCCGAGCGCGATTGTTCGAAAAGATCGTCCTGGCCGATCAGGCGGGCAAGTTCGGCCAGCGGATCACCGCCGGAGGTCCGCCCTCCTCCCTGTGTCGAAGCGTTGCGCGTCGCATAGGCGTCAGACCGGTACGGTCTCGTCTTGCTTTCGTCGGCCATGCTCTCACTACCATTGGTTACGGTACCGTCCGTTCTCCGGACGCATCCGTTTGCCGTGCCGACCCCCACGTACCCCGTAGATTACCGCATCTCCTGCGGCGCTTCGACCCCGAGCAGCGCAAGGCCGGACGCCAACACGTTAACAATGCCTTGCACCAAAGCAAGACGGGCCGCAGTAATAGTGGGATCATCTAGGATAATGAAGCGTAAATGAGGCGCTTGATTGCCCTGCGTCCAATGTCCGTGCAATTCACTGGCAAGGTCGTAGAGGTAGAACGCGATCCGATGCGGCTCATGGCTCGCGGCCGCTGCCTCGACGACGCGGGGATACTGACCGAGCCGCTTCAGCAATGCGCGTTCGCCTGGATGTTCAAGACGTTCCAGCGCCGCCTTCGCGAGATACTTCGCACGTGATTCGGGTGTGTCCGGAAGGTCCGATAGCGCTTCCTTGGCGTTGCGCAGCACCGACTGCCCGCGCGCATGCCCGTACTGGACGTAGAACACGGGGTTCTCGCGCGACTGCTCGATCACCTTGGCGAGGTCGAAGTCGAGCACGGCGTCGTTCTTACGGTAGAGCATCATGAAGCGAACGGCGTCGCGGCCGACTTCGTCCACCACTTCACGAAGAGTCACGAAGTCTCCAGCCCGCTTCGACATTTTTACCGGAACGCCGGCGCGCAGGAGGCGCACGAGCTGGACCACTTTCACATCCAGCGTCGCCTTACCCCCGGATACGGCGGCGACGGCGGCCTGCATCCGTTTGATGTAACCGCCGTGATCGGCCCCCCAGACGTCGATCATGTCGCAGAAGCCGCGATCGATCTTCGATTTGTGGTAGGCGATGTCGGAGGCAAAGTAGGTGTAGCTGCCGTCTGACTTTTTTAGCGGCCGGTCGACGTCGTCGCCGAAGTCGGTCGACCGGAATAACGTCTGCTCACGGTCCTCCCAATCCTCGGGAGGCGCGCCTTTCGGCGGCGGCAGCCGCCCTTCGTAGACCAAGCCCGCTTCCCGCAAACCCTCGATCGTGCGCCCGACCTCGTCGGCCGGCAGGTTGGCGTCGCCGGCTGACTTCGCCGCGGTCAGCGAGCGCTCCGAAAAGAAAACGTCGTGGCGGACATTAAGGGCCGCAAGATCTTCGGCGATTGCCGCCATCATCATCGTCACGGCGACCGATCGCACGACCGGCAGCCACTCGGCTTCCGGCAGCTTGAGCAGCTTGTCACCATGCTCCGAGGCGAGCGCCTCGCCCACCGGCTTGAGATAGTCGCCGGGATAAAGACCGTCGGGAATCTCACCGATGTCCTGGCCCAAAGCCTCGCGGTAACGCAGGAATGCGGAGCTTGCGAGAACGTCCACCTGCGCCCCGGCGTCGTTGATATAGTACTCACGGGTGACGCGGTAACCGCTGAAATCCAAGAGATTTGCCAGTGCGTCGCCAAACACGGCGCCGCGGCAATGGCCGACATGCATCGGTCCGGTCGGGTTCGCCGACACGTATTCGACATTTATCGGCTCGCCGGCCCCGAGGCCGCTGCGGCCGTATTCCAGGCCGGCAGCCAGCACGGTCTTCAGTTCATCGAGCCACACGCCGGGCTTCAAGGTGAGATTGATGAAGCCCGGTCCGGCAACGGCGACGGCCTCGATCAGCGGGTCGGAAGCAAGGCGCGCCGCCAGATTGTCCGCGATCTCGCGCGGCTTCTTGGCGGCGTCCTTTGCAAGAACCATCGCCGCGTTCGTCGCCATGTCGCCGTGGGTGGGGTCGCGCGGCGGCTCCACGAGAATGCGCGACAGGTCGAGTCCGGCGGGCAATTCGCCCGCCGTCTCCATGGCTGAGACGGCCGTCCGGACAGACGCCAGGACGCGGGCAAAGATGTGCGGCGATGCGGATTCTGTTGGCATACTTGAAAATACGGGGTCTGGGCGTTCGCCTTAGCGCGAACCGCCGGAAGGCCGCGCGCTATCGTAATTCCGGCGTGGTGTCAAAGAAACGGGCATGTTCGGTAAGCGCGAAACCATCGGTCATACCCGCGATGAAGTCTCCGGCACGGCGGGCGCGCAAGGCAGAATCGTCGGCCAAGGGCCCCTCGCGCCAGCCTTCGGGCATAGTTTCCGGATGGGCGACGAAATGCTGGAACAAGTCGCGGACGACGTCCTTCGCCTCCCCGGTCACGCGCAAGACGTGAGGGTGGCGATACATGCGCGGAAACAGGAACGCCTTGATCGCCTTCTCCGCGTCCGCGACTTCCGCGGAAAACGCGACAAGCGACTGCGGCAACCGCCGGACGTCCTCGGGCGACCGCAGCTCGGTTTGCGCGGCGCGCCGCGCCGACTCCCGGGTCACGTCGGCAATGAAGCGTGCGATGAGCCGGCGCACGAGCTCATAGCCCCTGCGCGCCGGATCGAGGTCGGGGTACTGGCCGTCGATCTCGTCGAGGATTTCCGCCAGCAACGGAATCGCACGCAGGTCATCGACGGCGAAGAGGTCGGCGCGTAGCCCGTCGTCGATGTCGTGAGCGTTGTAGGCAATGTCGTCCGAGATAGCGGCCGCCTGCGCCTCGGCGCTGCCCTGTAGTGCGAGATTGATACCGCGTACTTCGGCGAGCCGCCGCAAAGGCTCCGCGATCCCACGCGCGCGATATCGCGCCATCGGCTGGCGATCGCGATCCGTCAGTGGGCCATTGTGCTTGATCAGCCCCTCGATCGTCTCCCAGGTGAGATTGAGGCCGTCATAGTCCGGATAGCGCCGCTCCAACGCGGTCACGACACGCAACGTCTGCACATTGTGGTCGAAGCCGCCGACACCCTTGAGGCACTCGTCGAGTGCGGTTTCGCCAGCATGGCCGAACGGCGGATGGCCGAGGTCGTGCGCCAGCGCCAAGGCTTCAGCAAGGTCCTCGTCCAGCCCCAGAGCGCGCGACAACGACCGCGCCATCTGCGTGACCTCGAGGGTGTGAGTGAGCCGGGTGCGGAAGTGATCACCCTCATGCGCGACAAAGACCTGAGTCTTCTGCTTGAGACGGCGGAAGGCGGTGGCGTGAATGACCCGGTCGCAGTCGCGCCGGAAGACGTTGCGATTCGGGTCTTCGCGTTCAGGCCGCACGCGACCGCGGCTTTTGCGCGGGTCTGACGCATAGGGGGCCCGCGACCGGGGAGCGTCGATGGCCATAATTGGGAACTTTCTGCAATTGACCCTTTGCGGGCGCGCACTTACCTATCGCGGTAAGGGCTGTGTGCAAAGCACCGGCTGACGCGACAGGAAAGACCATGAACGACATCCAGGTCAGCGAACGAGCTGCCAAGCGGATCGGCGAGATCCTGAGCGGTGAACCGAACGGCACGATGCTGCGCGTCAGCGTCGAGGGTGGCGGCTGCTCCGGCTTCCAGTACAAATTCGACATGGAGCGCGAGCGCGCCGACGACGACGTGGTGATCGAGCGCAGCGGTGCGACGGTGCTGGTCGACTCGGTTTCCGCTCCCTACCTTGCGGGCGCCGAAATTGACTTCGTCGACGACCTGCTCGGTGCCGCCTTCAAGATCAACAATCCGAACGCCACCGCGTCCTGCGGCTGCGGCACCAGCTTCTCGATCTAAGGCAATTTCCTGCTGCGCACGGCCAGCGGCGGCCGGCGCCCGCGTCCTTACTCGGCGGCGATCGCCCGCGGAGGCTCCGGCAATTCCCCGACCTCTTCCGGCTGCGGCTCCAGCGAACGCTTGAGCCGGCGATCGATCTTGTCGAGGTAGAGATAGACAATCGGGGTGATGAACAGCGTCAGGAACTGCGACAGGCACAGGCC
>JAFKKS010000434.1:0-4939 GCA_017304555.1 Hyphomicrobiales bacterium | reverse complement strand
CGTACCGAGTGCAATCGGCAGCGCGCCGAAGATCGCGGCGAACGTCGTCATCATGATCGGGCGGAACCGCAGCAGGCAGGCTTCACGGATCGCAGCCTCGGCGCTAACTCCCACACGCCGGCGCTCGATCGCGAAGTCGACGATCATGATCGCGTTCTTCTTCACGATGCCGACCAGCATCACGATGCCGATCATGGAGATCACGGTGAGCTCCATGTTCACCGCCATCAATGTCAGCAACGCGCCGATGCCGGCGGACGGCAGGCCCGAGATGATCGTGATCGGGTGGATGAAGCTCTCGTAGAGAATGCCGAGCACCACGTAAGCGGCGAAGATCGCCGCGAGGATCAGGATGCCCTGCCCTTTGAGCGAATCCTGGAACACCTGCGCGGTGCCTTGGAAGCCGGTGACAACCGTCGCCGGCAAGCGCGCCTCTTCCTCGATGCGCCGAATCTGATCGACGGCGTCACCGAGCGAATGCCCAGGCGCCAGATTGAAGGAGATCGTCACCGCCGGCTGCTGACCCTGGTGATTGACCTCAAGCGGGCCGACGCTCGGCTTGATCGTCGCGACCGCATTCATCGGCACGAGTTGGCCCGACTTGGTCTTGAGGTAGATCTTGGAAATGTCCGACGGGTCCTTCTGGAACCGCGGATCGTTCTCCATGATGATCTGGTAGTCGTTCGACGGCGTGTAGATCGTGCCGACCTGACGGGTTCCAAACGCGCTGAAGAGCTCGTTGCGAACCTGATCGACGGTGATGCCGTAGACCGCAGCCTTCTCGCGGTCGACGTCGACACTCATTTGCGGGTTCTTGATGTAGAGGTCGGTCGTCACATCGCGCAGGCCATCGAGCTTGGCGATTCGGTCGCGTAGCTCCGGCGCGATACTGTAGAGTTCGTCGGTGTCGCTCGATTGCAGCGTGTACTGGTATTCACTCTTCGAGATGCGACCACCAAAGCTGATGTTCGGCACGTTCTGGAAGAACACCTTCACGCCCGGCACGACCGATGTCGCCTGCCGCAACCGTTGAATGATCTGGGTCGCCGACTGACTACGCTCGGACTTAGGCTTGAGGCCGACGAACAGACGCCCGGTATTCGCCGACGTGCTGCGCCCGCCCGCCCCCACGGTCGAGTTGATGAAGGCCACCGCAGGGTCCGCCTGCACAATTTCGGCGACGCGCTTCTGCCGCTCGATCATCGCAGGGATCGAAGTATCGGTCGCCGCCTCCACCGTTCCGGACAGGAAGCCCGTGTCCTCGATCGGGAAGAACCCCTTGGGGATGGCGATATAAAGGTAAATCGTGCCGGCCACCGTCGCGAGCGTAATGATAAGCATGAGCGCGCGGGCCGCGAGCGCCTTGTCGAGCGCCCATTCGTAGCCGCGAAGTGAAGCCTGGAACCCCGCCTCGAAGGCACGCAGCACCACGTTCGGCCGCTTGTGCTCGTTATGCCCGCGCAGCATGCGCGCGCACAGCATCGGTGTCAGCGTCAGCGAGACGAAACCAGACACAACGATCGCGACCGAGATCGTCACGGCGAATTCGCGGAACACGCGCCCGACGACGCCGCCCATCAGCAGCACCGGGATGAACACCGCGATGAGCGAGAAGGTGATCGAAATGATGGTGAAGCCGATTTCGCGGGAGCCCTTGAGCGCCGCTTGGAACGGCTTCATGCCGCCTTCGACGTGGCGCACGATGTTCTCGAGCATGACGATGGCGTCGTCGACCACGAAACCCACCGACAGAGTGAGCGCCAGCAGCGTCATATTGTTGATCGAGAAGCCGAAGGCGTACATCGCCGCGCAGGTGCCGATCAGCGAGATCGGTACCGCCAGGCCGGGGATGACTGTCGCCGATACCGAGCGCAGGAAAAGGAAGATCACCAGGATGACGAGCGCGATCGCGACGAGCAGCGTCTCCTGGACATTGGCGACCGCCTGACGGATCGAAACCGATCGATCCATCATGAATTCCATGTTCACCGACGGCGGCACCTGTGCGCGGAAAGCCGGCATCTTGGCGCGCACCGCATCGACGACATCGACGGTGTTGGCGTCGGGCTGGCGCTGGATCGCCAGCACCACGGACCGCGTGCCGTTGAACCAGCTTGCGACTTGATCGTTTTCAACGCTGTCGATGACGTGGGCAATCTCATCGAGCTTCACCGGCGTGCCGTTACGCCAGGCGACTGTGACCTTGCGATACTCCTTGGCCTTTTCGAGTTGCCCGGTCGCGGTCAGCGTCACATTCTGGCGCGTGCCCGCGAGCACGCCGACGGGCACGCTGGAGTTGGCGCCCGCGAGCGCAGAGCGCACGTCATCGAGCGCGATACCGCGCGCCGCGGCCCGTTCGGGATCGACCTGAACGCGTACAGCGAATTTCTGCGAGCCGTAGACCAGCACCTGCGCGACGCCGGGAATCTGTGAGATCTGCTGGCCGAGCAATGTCTCGCCGTATTCGTCGACGGTCGAAAGCGGCAGCGTCGGCGAATTCAAGCTGACATAGAGGACCGGATAGTCGGCCGGATTGACCTTACGGAAGAACGGCGGGTCCTTCACCTCTTGCGGCAATCGCCGCTGCGCGATCGAAAGCGCCGTTTGCACGTCGAGCGAGGCGCTGTCGATGTTCCGGTTGAGATCGAACTGAACGGTAATCGCCGTGCGCCCGAGCGAGGACGTCGAACTCATCGAGCTGATGCCCGGGATGGTCGAGAACTGCCGCTCGATCGGAGAAGCGACGGACGCCGCCATGGTCTCCGGGCTGGCGCCCGGCAGCGTGGCGACCACGCTGATCGTCGGAAAATCCACTTTCGGGAGCGCGGAGACCGGCAGGAGGCGATAGGCGAACGCACCGAACACGATGAACGACGCCGTGATCAGCGTCGTCATCACCGGCCGTCGGATACAGGCCTCCGAGAGCTGCATGGGTCAGGAACCCGCCTTCGGCTGACGCACGGAGACTTTCGTGCCCTCGGCCAACAAGAGTTGGCCGTCCGTCACCACCACCTCCCCTCCGGCAAGGCCTTCGGTGATGACCGATTCAGCATCGATAGTACGGCCGACCTTCACCGGCTGCACCGTCGCCACTTCGTTCTTGATGACGAAGACGTATGTGCCTTTCTGTCCGACCTGAACCGCAACGGCGGGGACGGCAACGGCGTCTTCAACCCGCAATGTAAGCTGCGTGTTAACGAGCGTACCCGGCCAAAGTGCTTCATCATTGTTGGCCATGCTCGCGCGCACCGGCACCATGCCGGATGTGATGTCGACGCTGTTGTCGATCATGCTCACGGCGCCGCTCGCTGTCGCCGTGGAGCCCGGAATGATCGCTTCGACGTGCGTCGATCCGGCCCGCATCGCATCACGCAACTCCGGGAGTGAGTTCTGCGCGACCGAGAAAACAACGTAGACTGGTTTCGTCTGATTGATCGTGGCGAGCGGTGCGGTGTCGGCAGGGCGCACGAAGTTACCGACCTTCACGTTAGCAGCGCTGATGCGCCCGGTGATCGGTGCCAAGATCTTCGTATAGCTCTGCTGAACCTCGAGGTTCGCGAGCGCCGCTTCGTCGGCCTTGATGTTGGCGCGGAAGGTGTCGGCCTGCGTCTTGGCATTGTCGAGATTGACGGTCGGGGTCGCATTCTTGGCGACAAGCTCGGTGTAGCGGCGAACGTCACGCTCCGCGCCTTCGAGTTGCGCTCGGTCGCGCGCGACCACACCCTCGGCTTGCGCCACCTGCGCATCCAGAACGCGGCCGTCGAGGGTGAAGAGCAGGTCGCCCTCCTTCACTTCGGCGCCGTCCTTGAAGTGGACGCCTTCGATGGTCGTCTCGAGCCGCGCCTTGACGGCAACGCTCGCGATCGGTGTCACGGTGCCAAGGGAATCGATGCGGACCGGCATGGGTTTCTTGACGGCGGTCGCAACCTCGACCGGCACTGCGCGCTGAGGTGCGGCCGCTTTATCGGCCGGCGCCTGCGCATTCGCACCGTGCGGCACCCACGTCGAGCGCGTGGTCACACCGACCACCCCGAGGGCGAGTACCGCGAGCCCCGTTATGACCCAACTGCGCTTCTTCATCGCGAAAGCGGTACCTTGTTCCCTCGCCCGAGCGTGGCTACGCTTCTCGGCATGCCCCATTGGCTGCCCGGTCGCGCCTGACGCTCAGCGTCCCCCATTCCCCAACACACTGATAGCATAGGCAAGAAAGCTCTAACATAGACGGTCAGGCCGCACCTGATAAACGCCGGCAGGGCCACAACCCTGCGCACGCCCGTCCGGAAAAAAGCACGGACCGTGCCAACAGCCTTGCGGCAAGCAGCCGAGCATTGGAAAAGACTGCCCCCATGCGCATCGCCACCTGGAACATCAACTCGGTCAAGCAGCGGCTTGAGAACCTCCTCGCCTGGCTGAAGGAGACCAATCCGGACATCGCCTGCTTGCAGGAAACGAAATCCGTCGACGATGCGTTTCCGCGCGAAGCCCTTGAATCCGCTGGCTATAATGTCGCGATCCACGGTCAGAAGGCGTTCAATGGCGTCGCTATTCTGTCGAAACTTCCATTCGACGAAGTGACTCCGCGCCTGCCTGGCGACCCCGAAGACGATCATGCGCGCTTCCTCGAGGCGGTCGTCTCGACCAAGACCGGCGCCTTGCGCGTGGCTTCGATCTACCTGCCGAATGGCAACCCTCCGCAGACGGACAAGTACCCCTACAAGCTGCGGTGGATGGAGCGGTTGATGAAATATGTGCCAGAACGGTTGGCACTGGAGGAGCCGCTCATCCTCGCCGGTGACTACAATGTGATCCCGGCCGATGCCGATGTGCACGATCCTGCGGCATGGGCGGGCGATGCCCTGTGCCTGCCGCAGACGCGCGAACGATTCCGCGCTCTGCTCGGCCTTGGCCTCACCGACGCCATTCGCGCCACGACTGACGC
>JAFKKS010000433.1 GCA_017304555.1 Hyphomicrobiales bacterium | reverse complement strand
GGCGCGGCCGCTATCGCCCCGCACACCGACAGCGACGAGGCATCCCACTCAAGCTTGAGAGCCAAGCGCGCGTTCTTGCCGCCCAACGGCTAGCCCGCCGCAAATTCGAAATTTCCGGAGAGCATTGCATGACCGACGACATCGAATACGCCCCGCCGAAGGTTTGGACCTGGGACAAGGCCAACGGCGGCAGATTCGCCAACATCAACCGCCCGATCGCCGGTCCGACGCACGAAAAGGAACTGCCCGTCGGCAAGCATCCGATCCAGCTCTATTCGCTGGGGACGCCGAACGGGCAAAAGGTCACCATCATGCTCGAGGAACTGCTCGCGCTTGGCCACAACGGCGCCGAGTACGACGCCTGGCTGATCAAGATCAGTGACGGCGACCAGTTCGGCTCCGGCTTCGTCGCAGTCAATCCGAACTCGAAGATTCCGGCGATGGTGGACCGAAGCGGACCGAAACCCATCCGCGTGTTCGAGTCCGGCGCGATGCTGGTGTATCTCGCGGAGAAGTTCGGAGCGTTCTTGCCGACGGACGTGTCTGCACGCGCCGAAACGCTTTCCTGGCTGTTCTGGCAGATGGGCGCCGCGCCGTTCCTCGGTGGCGGGTTTGGACACTTCTACGCCTACGCGCCGACGAAGCAGGAATACCCGATCAACCGCTACGCCATGGAGGTGAAGCGCCAGCTCGACGTCCTTGATCGGCGTCTCGCCGACAACGCGTTCGTCGCCGGCAGCGAATACACCATCGCCGACATGGCGATCTGGCCCTGGTACGGCGGCCTGTTGAAGGGCTGGCTGTACGGCGAGTCAGCCACGTTCTTGAGTGTGAGGGACTACAAGAACGTCGTGCGCTGGACCGAACAGATCTTCGCGCGGCCGGCCGTCACGCGCGGCCGCAAGGTCAACCGCATCTCCGGCGATCCTTCGAGCCAGCTTCACGAGCGCCACGACGCCGGCGACTTCGACACCAGGACGCAGGACAAGATCGCCGGCGCACAGGCATGATCCTGCGGGCTACGACCCGTGCAAAATCTAGTTCACTAACTGCGAGATGACTTATGCCCCTTATCTGGACGGCAGAAGCTCTGTCGGCGCGATCCACTGAAGACGTTAAAGCGATTCGAGAGAACGCTCGGAGAAAAGAAAATCACGACGTGGTAAGGTTGTGTGACGCAGAGCTAGAAAGACGAAAGTCTCCCAAAAAGCCAAAGGTCCATAGAGGAGTTATTAGTAGGGCAGACCAATATGTTTGCGAATTTCATTTTGTCTGCCCGAACGAACTCGGCGTGGTAAAAAATGCAGACGGGACCCTTTGGACAAAAACGTGGGTCGTCGCCGAGTCACATGCCGAAGCTGCCGTAAAATATGGAGCGTGTGTTGCGCTTCATGCCAAGAAAGCAGAAGCGTCATATCTCCAGGGACCGATACTAAGTTGGAGAAAGGCTCCACGAGAGGCGCGATATGGCGCTGACCAACTCGTCCAAACCGAAATGGGTATCGACTTCCAATTCATGCCTTCAAATGACGCATTAATCTGGCAAGGCGATGCTACGGGCGAAAAAGGCTATCTGTGGCGGGAAATTCCGAAGTGATTCCTGGTTCCGCTCGGCCGTTCAAACAACACGCAGCCTGCTAAGATTACTAACAATATTCCATAGATCGGCATCTGAGTTGGCCTATCGCGCCAGCGTGTCGTACTAAGGCCCATGGCCGAGAAGATTCGCGTCGCCGTCCTCTATGGTGGTCGATCCGGTGAGCACGAGGTGTCGCTGAGATCGGCGGCATCCGTGATCCGGCATCTCGATCGCGCCCGCTTCGACGTCATTCCCGTCAGCATCGACAAGACCGGACGCTGGCAGTGGAACGACCTTCATCGCCTCGATCAGGCGAACACCGATGTCCTGCCGATTTTCGCCGACGCGCCGGAGATCCGGCTTGCGGCGAGACCTGACGGGCGCTGCGCCGTGACGCCGATCGGCGGGACGCCGGCGCCGCTCCTGATCGACGCCGTCTTTCCGGTGGTGCATGGCCCGCTCTGCGAGGACGGCGCGCTGCAGGGGCTGCTGGACCTCGCCGACGTTGCTTATGTGGGATCGGGCGTGCTCGGCTCCGCGGTGAGCATGGACAAGGACTTTTCCAAGCGCCTCGCTGAACAAGCCGGCATCCCGATCGCGCCCTACCGCGTGCTCACCCGCAAGGCTTTCCTCCAAGATCGCGCCACGCTGCTCGCGTCGATCGCCGGCGCGCTTACGCTCCCCGTTTTCGTCAAGCCCTGCAACATGGGATCGAGCGTCGGCGTTCACAAAGTCAAGACCTGGGACGCGCTCGGCCCGGCGCTCGATGACGCCTTTCGCTACGATCTCAAGGTGCTGGTCGAGCAAGGCGTCGACGCGCGCGAGATCGAGGTGGCGGTGCTCGAAGGCGAGCCGGTGTTCGTCAGCCTCGCCAGCGAATTGCGGCCGAACCCGCAACACGAGTTCTACTCCTACGAAGCCAAATATCTCGACCCTGAAGGCGCACACGTCGATCTGCCGGCGAAGATCGACGCGAGCCAGATGGACCGCGTGCGCGCGCTGGCGGCCGAGGTCTTTACGGTGCTCGGATGCAACGACCTCGCGCGCGTCGACTTCTTCCTCGACCGCCGGAGCGGCGACTTCTACTTCAACGAGATCAACACCCTGCCCGGCTTCACCTCGATCAGCATGTATCCGAAGATGATGGAAGCCTCCGGCGTGCCTTATGGCGAACTCCTGACACGCCTCATCGGCTTGGCGCTCGAACGGCACCGGGAGCGTCATTCGCTGACGCGGGACTATTCGAGCTAAAGGTTAAGCGTGGCGGCAATGACGCGCAGCGCTCGACGTGCGGCATCGGACACAGCCGCTTCCGGCTGACTCACTCCCATTCGATCGTGCCCGGTGGCTTACTCGTCACGTCGTAGACGACGCGGTTGACGCCGTTCACCTCGTTGATGATGCGCGTGGCGACGGCGCCGATGAACTTCATGTCGAAGGGATAGAAGTCGGCGGTCATGCCGTCGGTCGAGGTCACCGCGCGCAAGCCGACGACGTAGTCGTAGGTGCGACCGTCGCCCATCACGCCGACGGTCTTCACCGGGAGGAGCACCGCGAAGGCCTGCCAGATCGTATCGTAGAGCCCCGCCTTGCGGATCGCGTCGATGTACACGGCGTCCGCCTTGCGCAGGATGTCGAGTTTCTCTTCCGTAATCTCGCCGGGACAACGGATCGCAAGGCCGGGTCCAGGGAACGGATGGCGGCCGACGAAGACTTCCGGCAGGCCGAGTTCGCGGCCGAGCGCGCGCACCTCGTCCTTGAACAGTTCGCGCAGCGGCTCGACCAGTTTCATCTTCACGCGCGCCGGCAGTCCGCCGACATTATGATGCGACTTGATCGTCACCGACGGCCCGCCGGTGAACGAGACGCTCTCGATCACATCCGGGTAGAGCGTGCCTTGCGCGAGAAAGTCTGCGCCGCCGATTTTCTTCGCCTCCGCATCGAACACGTCGATGAAGAGTTTGCCGATCGTCTTGCGCTTCACTTCCGGGTCAGTCACGCCGGCAAGCGCGGTGAGGAACTGCTTCGACGCATCCACATGCACCAACGGGATGTTGTAGTGGTTGCGGAACATGTCGACGACGCTCTCGGCCTCGTTGAGCCGCAGCAGTCCATGGTCGACGAACACGCAGGTGAGTTGATCGCCGATCGCTTCGTGGATCAGCACCGCGGCGACGGCTGAATCGACGCCGCCCGACAAGCCGCAGATCACGCGTCCTTGGCCCACTTGCGCGCGAATTTTCGCGATCGCCTCGGCGCGGAAGGCGCGCATCGTCCAGTCACCTTCGAGGCCCGCCACCTTGCGCACGAAATTGCGGATGAGCTTTGCCCCGTCCGGCGTATGCGCAACCTCGGGATGGAACTGCATGGCGTAGAACTTGCGCACGTCGTCGGCGATTACCGAGATCGGCGAGCCTGGCGCCCGCGCCACAGCACGGAAGCCCGGCGGCAGTTTCGTCACCCGGTCGCCGTGGCTCATCCACACGTCGTAATGGCCACCCTTCTCCCACACACCGTCGAACAGCGCGCAAGCATCGGTCACCTCGATGGTCGCACGGCCGAATTCGCGATGGTGTCCGCCCTCGACGATGCCGCCGAGTTGATGCGCCAAGGTCTGCTCGCCGTAGCAGATGCCGAGGACCGGCACGCCCGCATCGAGGATCACACGCGGCACCGCCGGCGCACCGGCGTCGAGCACCGAGGCAGGGCCGCCGGAGAGGATCACCGCCTTCGGCTGCATCGCGCGAAAGGCCTCTTCCGCCTTCTGGAAGGGGGCGATCTCGCTATAGACGCCCTCTTCCCGCACGCGCCGCGCGATGAGCTGGGTCACCTGCGAGCCGAAATCGATGATCAGGATCTTGTCGTGGAGCACTGCCGGACCGGCGGTTTCGCCTGCCGCCTCTCGGGCGCCCTCAGGCTCGCTGCGACGGGGTGAGATTGCGGCCATGAGGTGCCTCGCGCGTTGCCGGCCAAGCCGGGGAAGCAAAACGTTGTGCGGCGCACAGCCGCCCGGGGTCAAGCGGATAGGTAGGGGTTTCCACGATCAGGATAACCCTTTGGTTAGACCGCGCATGCGATATGGCAACCATTCCGACCCAACCAAAGGTTTAAGCCAGGATGGCCCCCGCCCCGCAGCCCTCTTCCGCTCTGAGCCCCGAACCGTCGGTTGCGGACCGCCGCGCAGCCCTCTTTCGGGAAACGCCGCTGGAGACGCTCGAGCGCTGGACCTTGGGCACGG
Source organism: Hyphomicrobiales bacterium (assembly GCA_017304555.1). Classification (GTDB taxonomy): domain Bacteria; phylum Pseudomonadota; class Alphaproteobacteria; order Rhizobiales; family Xanthobacteraceae; genus JAFKKS01. The sequence goes on along the minus strand of JAFKKS010000433.1, from coordinate 3,026 downwards.
CCTGGATCTTGAAGCCGGAGCGTATTGCCGGCGTCCCACCGCTTTTGCGGGCGGTATTCTCCGACCTCATTCGACCGAGCACCGACCTGCCTGATCCGGAACGGGCTCTGCAAGCGCCGGCCGGCCTGTGTGGCGTCGCGCGTGATCTTTCCGTTCCGACAGTCATGAAGGCCTATGAACGCAGCCTCTTCCCGTTTGCGCATCTCGGTCCGCTGAAGTGGCTGTCCCCGGCGGAGCGATGCGTCCTTTTCTTCGATGAATATCGGATATCGAAGGACGCGCGCCGCATGATGCGGCAGGCCCGTTACACGGTCACCTTCGATCGCGACTTTGAAGGCGTCGTGAAAGCATGCGCCGGCCGGCGCGGCGGGAAATGGCACGTCACCTGGATCACGCCGCGGATCATGCGCACCTTCGCCGACCTCTTCGACGCCGGTCACGTGCATTCCTTCGAGGTCTGGGACCAAGCCGGCGAGTTGGTCGGCGGCGGCTACGGCCTCGCGGCCGGAGGCGTTTTCTTTACGGAATCGCAGTTCTCACATGCGAGCAACTCATCGAAGATCGGCTTCGCGGTGCTGAACTGGCACCTCGCGAAGTGGGGCTACACGCTCAATGACGGCAAATATGCCGCGCCCGCGCTCCTCGACATGGGCTTCCGGATGATTCCGCGAGCCGCCCTCCAGGCCGAGCTTGACCGCAACGCCGGTGCGCCAGGTAAGATCGGTCGCTGGCAGATCGAGACGGATCTGACCACGGTCGCCGAGTGGAACCGCGCGGTAACGCCTTCGAAAAAGACAAAAGCACGGACCGTCGAAGTGTGTGACGCACCGTCCCAGGGCGGCGCCGCCCTGCACGCGGCGCTATCCTAAGACGAAATTTCTAACAGCTGGCAGCGCGTACATGCTGCCCTCCAGGGACGTGCGGCGCAGTTTACCGCCGGTGTCCGCCACCCATACGGTCGGGCCTGCCGCCGCCCGTGCTGCGTCCACCCATCCGGCCCGGCGGACCCATCGTGCGCCCGCCGCCGTAGCGACCGCCGTGGAACGTGCCACCGCGATGCGAGCCACCTCGAAATGAATCGCCTCCACGGCGCATGCCGCCGGAACGCCATCCGCGGCGATGAATGCCACCGCGCCAGTCGCCCGAGGGGTGCCCTCTCCACCGGTGGCCACGATGCCATCCGTGCCCGCGATGATGGCCGCGCCAATGATGACGCCAATGTCCGCGGCGATGGTACCAGGGCCGGCCTACATAATAGCGCCCCCAATAGTCGTCGAACGCAAATCCGACGATGGGCACGCCTGCTACATCCCAGTAATCCGGTAGGTAAACGTAACGGTCGTTGTAGAATGTGTTGAGATAATTCGCGCTGACCCAGCCACGATTCCGATGCCAGGTCACGTCGCACCAACTGCGTTTACCCAGGCAACCGTGAATCGTCACCCGCGCGTTATCGGGAATGGTGGTCACCACTGGAAATTGTGTGCTCGGCCCGGCACGCATGTTCACTGATGCGGTCGCATACCCCCGCGCCGCGAACGCGGTGGCAGGCGCTGCCAGCACGAAGGCGGCGGCGGCCGCATAGCGCCATCGATTCAGCATTGACGATTCTCCCGGATGGCGTCGCCCATGTTCCGACAAGACAGGGAGCGCCAATGTGTTCCGACCGGAGGCATTACGGTTTGGCAATGATGGCGCGGCGCCGTGAACGCGGATCGGGTGACCGCTTAGCGCTCGCGCCTGAGCATCGCGACGAAGAAGCCATCCGTGCCGGTGCGGCGCGGGGTCATCAGCAATCCGTTCGGCGTCGCCAGACACGCCTCGAGAAAGGACATCGCTTTCTCGCCGAGTGCGCCGTCGAGCGGTGGCGGCGTCGCGGCAAAGCCCGCGTGGCGGCCAAGGAAAGCGCGGACCTGTTCGTCGTTCTCGCCCTTGAGCACGGAGCAGGTGATGTAGGCGATACGGCCTTCCGGCTTGAGCAGCTTGACCGCATGGTCGAGCACCTCGGCCTGCTGCTTCATCCGCTGCTCCAGCGCGCCCGGCCGCATGCGCCATTTCGCGTCCGGATTCCGCCGCCACGCGCCGGTGCCGCTGCACGGCGCATCGATGACCACAAGGTCCGCCTGCCCCGCGAGATCGGCAAGCATGTCCTGCCCCGGCCGTGGCGTGCGCACCTGAACGTTGCGGACGCCGGCGCGTTCGAGCCGCCGCTTATCGCTGTCGGTCGCGTAGATCTGGCCCTTGTTGTCCATCATCGCGGCAAGAGCCAGCGTCTTGCCTCCCGCGCCGGCGCAGAGGTCGACCACCTGCTCTCCCGGCGCGGCTCCGGCGAGCAACGCCGCGATCTGCGAGCCCTCGTCCTGAATCTCGATCTGCCCCTTCAGAAAGGAAGGCTCCGCATGGATCGCGGGGCTCTTTGCGTCGGGGCCGTGGACAATGCGCAATCCGAGCGGCGACCACCGCGTCGCCTGCGCGCCGAGCGGCGCGATATCCGCCAGCGCCGCCTCGCGCCCACCCTTCAGCGCATTGACCCGCAGATCGATCGGCGCCCGCTTGGCGAGGGCTGCGCCCTCGTCCCCGCGCGCCTCGCCGAAGCTCGCCGCAAGGTGAGCGTCGAGCCATTCGGGATAATCGCCGGAGACGTGTGCCGGGGCTCCGGAGAGATCAGCAGCGGCGAGGTGCGCCTGCTCGTCGGCCGTCAGCGCCTCCGGCGCGAAGCGGCCTTCGCACAGACGCGCGATGGCCGCCACGTCCAGGCCTCGCTCCAACCGCAACATGCCGAGGAGCACGGCGCGCGGCGTGTCGCTCCGCATGATCCATGCCGAGGACGCCTTGCGCCGGAGAGCGTCATAAACGAGCCCCCCGATCGCCGCGCTGGCTACATAGGCCAGAAAAACCATGCGCCCCGGCCTGATGCCGACGGTCCGGGCCGCCCTGCTGTCATTGGCGCAGGCCCGCATCGCCTTTCCGATCATGGTGCGAAACAGGAAGATCCACAACGCCAGGCATACGATGGCGGTCATCAC